>PBTS01000073.1:0-7319 GCA_002729175.1 Fidelibacterota bacterium | reverse complement strand
AGTGTCTCGGCGCCGTACATGGTAGCGGAGCGTATTACCTCTAACGGATGAAAACCAGCCTCCTGAAGAAGTTCCAATTCTTCAATAGTACCAAATCCATACAATTTATAGATAAATCCCGAATCTGATCCTGTTGTCACCCTCCCCCCCATATTTTTGTAATCATTGAGAAACATCATCCAGACTTGGTAGAAATTTCGCCAGGCGACTTCATTCCAGGTTGTCCAATAAAACCAATAAGCGCCGTGACTTTCCCGACTGGGAGTGTAAAATTCCCACATTGATGGCAAGGTATATTCTTTATGCCAATCCCCATTTCTGGCGTGCATCACATCTCGCCCAGCGGCATAAATCGTCATTGTAGGATCGAGGGTTAAATCAAGTGTTAAGAATTCATTTAATAATGCATTCCATTTTTCTCCTCTTGGCTTTACCAAATTCCATTGTCTGGCTACTTGGCCAAATCTATGTTGTTCGTCATTGTAATTCATATTAACTGGCCAGGGTTGAACATCATTTGCTTCATACATTGATTCAAAAAGACCATAAAAATGTGTCACAGTACCCAAACCAAGTCGTGCAGCATCCAAAGCATTCATTTGAGCCACACCAGATTGAGCTAGGTGGGCTGTTGATCCTAGATTTTGATTTTTGGCTTCATCAAGTAGAGCGGCCATAATATTGGGTGGATAGGACCCTAGTTTCATACCATCGGCCCCCTTTCTAGCAATATATCTCACCCATTTTTTCGCGGTTTCAGGATCATTTACTGATCCTTCTTTCCAATCATCTGAACCTGAGCCTGGTCGATGGTAGGAAAACATTCTGGGAGCTGTAATTTCATTTTTTGAACTTCTTTCTTTCTCGCTTAAAGACAGATCAAAATTGGAAAAAGGAACGCCTCTGACCGTGGTAATTCCATGACCAAGCCACAGTTTATAAGCGTATTCAGCTTCAGGTGCCTTGGGTGGACCTCCTGTATGAACATGTAAATCGACCAACCCTGGCATGATATACATTCCATGGGCATCAATTTCATAAGTAGAATCTTTAGGGCGTCTTTCTTCATTGATTTCAATGAAAGGGGTTCCAACGCTAGCAACCCGGGTAATTATATTTCCTTCAACCACGATATCCACTGGGCCACGAGGAGGTGCGCCTGTACCATCGATCAATGTGCCACCTCTAATTATAAGTCTTTTATGCGGCCCATCACCCTCACTTCGATCAGGCGCGGGTTCAATAGTTCTACGGTTTTGTGCAGACAGGAACGTTACGATCAATGTAGTATAAAGAAGGTATTTTGTTGATTTCATGCCTATTCCTTTATATTAATTATCCAGCTAACTACCCCACGTATTCAACGAAAATACCACAGAGGAATGATTTACCCAAAAATGGGAGGGGAAAAAGTAGAAAAAGGAATTAAAGATAAAGACGGCCACCAAAACTATCTGACCGTTGAATAAGAGCAAATTTTATTTGAAGCTTAGATTTATCTCCTTGATCCGGCCAGGAATTACCCAACAGCTATTAGCTATATAGGTGTAATGACAATAGATGCCGCCATTATCATGCATTTCCCCCCAAAAAATTTCAAAAACGTATGATAATACACTCCATGCATTAATTCAATTGCTCTATGTTAATCAGGAAATGCCCTGAAAGATCGCTCAGTTAGTCAATTTTCCTTCTGGGTCTAGGCAAATTAGTACGCTCATAATAATCATCATAATATTGATCTATGGCCTTTGGATATGAGCCGCCGCCCCACACATAACGGAGAGAATCACCGGTGTGAGTTTCTATTAACTCATCCTGCGGCTTTTGTACATGTAAAAAAACCAACCTACCAAGTCTTAACATTTCTTCATCATTCGGCGTCTTACCCATCACACCAATCATAAGATCCATATGTTTTGATTTCATATGTTCCATGAGCATTGATTCAACTTTAGCCTGGAGACCCCAAACATATTTTGCTTTGGATGCCATTGATATAAGATTAGCTGAGCGGGGATTATTTTGATTTTCAAGGGCTATTCTTGCAGCAATAAGGTTTTCGTACTCTACATCAGTAATAAAAATTGATGGCGATTTATTGATATAATTAGCTTCGGAAACGTATTCAAGAGAATTCATTACCTCATTCCAAAATTCACTTGCGGTAATAGTACCATCAATAAAATTTCTCAAAACAACGGAACTGGTTGAAGCAGTAAGCTGAGAGCCGTCCCGGCCAACTGGAATACTGCAATGAACTGTAACAATAGATGGAAGTAGTGCCACATAATCAGATTTCTGTTCTTTATGCATTTCACGCTGCATTACCTTGCCAACACAGGAGAATCCCAAGATTACGACCTCCTCAAAATTGTTTCTTCGTGATTCTAAAGAAATTCTGAAAACGGTGTTGTTGCTTTCCGCTTTCCGGAAGGAAGTATTTTCATCTGAATAAGGCAATCTATAATACTTTAATGCTGAATGGACTTGATATGTAAAAGCTGATTTTCTTTGCGGATTATCGATAAGTTCAGATCTTTGAATAGAAGTCTCATCTGGAACTGCATGTAACAGAGAGAGAATAGAGATTAGTAGTATTGCGTTAAGCTTTATAATAGCTGCCCGTGTTAGATCAACCATATTATTTATTGTTACTAGAGTCAGTGCCCCCACTGAACAGAGGAATTTTCATAATGATTGAGAAATTAACAACAAAAAGTGAAAATACGTGAAGTACGAAATTCGCAACCATAAAACCAAAGAAAGCCCCCGCTATTACATCACCCGGATAATGAACACCCACATAGACCCTGCTGAATCCCACAAGGAATGGAATAATAAATAGCCATCGTTTCATTTTCGGGTAGAAAAAACCTGTAACTATAGCAAACGCCATACTGTTAGCGGCATGGTTTGATGGAAAACTGTATTTTCCTCCCCTTCCTACAAGGAGCCTAACCATATCAGCCAATTCATGAGATGGTCTGATTCTCCCTACCATAGGTTTAATTATTTGTGCCGCCACCGCATCGGTAAGAACAAGACATACAACTGCAATCAAAAAAGCCTTTAGTGCCCGTCTCCAGTCATCACGGAAAAGGTAGAAGTAAAAGATGATTAGAGGTAAAAACCAGTTAGATGAATTTGTAATAAACGGGAAAACAAAATCAAAAAGAGAATTAGCGACACTCCTGTTAAAAAGTTCCAGAAGCATCACATCGGTTGAATTAAGAAATGACAACACTATAAAATTAAATCATTATTCTGCCTTGTATTCGATCTTCCCGTTAACGAATGTATAAATAATTTTGGTGTCAAGAATAACATCATCAGGGACGGTCATGATGTCATGGGAAAGCACAGTAAAGTCCGCTACTTTGCCTACTTGAATGGAACCTTTAAAATTTTCTTCAAAAGCCCCATACGCGGCTGATAGAGTATAACTTTTCAATGCTTCATCCCTGGTCATTTTCTGCCACGGTTCATAACCGTCCGCTGGTTCACCCTTTAGGGTTTTCCTGGTAACAGAAGCATAAAACGATTCTATAGGACTGATGGGTTCCACAGGTACGTCTGTGCCATTTATAACCACCGCGCCTGATTTGAGTAGATTCCTCCAAACATAAGCACCTTCTTCAATTCTTTTTGCCCCCAATCGGTTGATTGCCCAGGGTCGATCTGAACTCATATGAATACCTTGAATGGACGCTATAACTCCCATTTCTTTGAATCGAGGTATATCCGCAGGATCGATATGCTGGGCATGTTCAATCCTGAAACGATGGTCGTTATTAACATCCGGATGGAGCTTAAAAACTGATTCATATTGATCTAGCACCTCTCTGACGGCCCTATCACCGATAGAATGTGTATTTACTTGAAAACCGGTTAAAAAGCCTTTTTCAGAAACTTCATGAACATAACTCATAGGTTGAGTAGCCATTCCTGCATGGCCAGGGCGATCGCTGTAATCAGCCAATAGCCACGCTCCCCTGGAACCAAGGGCACCATCAGAATTGAGTTTGATTGCTCTGATAGTAAGAAAGTTATTTCCGAGACCGATTTCTGGTCCTCTCTGGTACCAATCTTCTAATAATTTGGAATCACGGCTAGTCAGCATGACGTACAAACGGATTTTCATCATGCCAGAATCCAGGAAACGCCTGTAAGTATCAATGCTAGATTTTCCCGATCCAGCATCCTGGAAGGAGGTTACACCATTC
Organism: Fidelibacterota bacterium; assembly: GCA_002729175.1. GTDB lineage: Bacteria > Fidelibacterota > Marinisomatia > Marinisomatales > S15-B10 > UBA2125. Next base: position 3,093 of record PBTS01000073.1, on the reverse strand, counting down.
TGAAGACACTCCTCTATAGCAAATTCGAGAGATTTGTCGCGGTAAGCGTCGCTTTCATCCGGAATATGTTTGGATATAAGGCGTTGAGCAACTTCGTTGAATACGCCGGTAGGTTTCCCATTTTCATCTCTAATAATTTCGCCATCCTCTCTTTTTAAAAATATTTCATCCCCCAGTTCCATATCGAATTCAGTCCCAGATAATATACCCGCAATCTCCATAGCCTTGGCATTGGCAAAGCCGGCATGTCCGCTGGCATGGGTCAAATAAACAGGATTGTCCGGAGATACAGCGCTCAGCTTATGATGTGTCTGAAAACCTTTCACCATCGGTTTCGGCTGCGGTGTCCATTTGCTCTGATGCCATCCTCTTCCAAGTATCCATTCACCTGGCTCCGTTTCCGACACTGCATTCGCTACTATGTCCACCAGTTCATCATAGTCTTTGATTCCATTCAAATCGAGTTTCATTTTTGAAGAACCGAGGCCCATGATGTGACCGTGGGATTCGATGAAACCGGGTATCATAGTTTGCCCTTCAAGATCAACAACTCTGGTCTTTTTCCCTACAAAAGGATCTATATCAGTATTACTACCAACGGCAATGATCCGACCTCCTTTAACAGCCACAGCGGAAGCTTTTGGACTGTTAACGTCAACCGTGTATATGTTACCATTTTGAACTACCAGATCAGCGGCTCTGTCCCCTGAGCACCCAAATATTGATAGGATTGTAATACATAGAATAATGACAATGCTATTATTTCTGTTTAACATATTTTTCCCTCGATAAATAATGAAATGATATGGTTTTTTTACCTGCTACTTAAAGTTTGACCGAAAATCTCTCTCGATCGAGATGGGAAATAATTTACAACCGTACTCTCAGACCGATGTCCGCTGTACGCCCATAATGCTGCTCTGATGACGGAAAACCCTTCCCTCTAACAAGATTTCGGTCCACTGATCCCGTTATATTATTAATGTTTCCATAGATCTGAAGACCATACCACGGCAAGTCCTGTTTGACAGAAAAGTCCCAACGGGTATAATCATCTGTAGACTGTCGTAACTCTTTCCAGAAGTCTGTTCGTTGAAAAACCTGTGATATATGCAGCATGGACAGTCTTGCGGAAAAACCTTTGCGATCATATCCAATAGCTATGTTCGCAATATTGTTGGGTTGATCTATCAACCGGTCTGTATAAAAAGTGTCAACATTTGTCATCTCAGCTCTGAAATAGGGTTCAAAATAATATGTGGTCACTATTTCCGTTCGGGGATACTGAGCTTTTGATTTGATATATGTATAGTTCATGTTCAAAACAAATCCGTTCAAAAAACCGGGGAGATACCAGAATCGTGTCTGCCAATCAACTTCCATCCCTCGCATTTCAACAGCATATGGATTATTCATGGTGACACCATTAATAAACTTCATTTTTTGGTCTTCGTCCAATCCATATTCCTCCGGATCTATAATTATTTTCCTACTAACACTGAATATCAGGTCTTCTATTCTTTTTGTAAACATACCCAGTGTTAAAAGACCTATATGTTGTTGATTTACTGAAAAATATAAATCATTATTGAGAGAACGAGCTACCTTCAGATCAGCGTTCCTCCATGATACACTGGTATTTGAAATGTACCAGAATGGAAGAATTTGTGTATAATTGGGCCGTGAAAGTGTATTAGTCTGTGCAAATCTTATGTCAAACCAATCTGTTGGGCGAATCCGAAGCATGTACATGGGAAGCCAAAATTTGTTTATCCTTGAATGAGTCACCCTATTTGAAGAATATTCCATCCAACTTGATATACCGGCATAACCTTGAGTTGAAGTATAAGTGGTAATATTTTTCTCATAACGGCCTCCTGTTATGAAATTGATTCTTGAACCGATCTTGAGATCAACCATCATATACCTTGCACCGTATTCTTCATTGCCTGAATAATCATTGAGAAGAGAGGCTGACCAATCATTTCTCATGACATCATGAGGTAGCAGTAGTTCATATACACCACTAAGCAACGATACATCTGAGACAGGGCCCAGTTCGTAATTGCCATCGAGAAAATTAACAGGTTGGTAGTTATAATCCATAAAACCGAGAAGGGAAAGAAACTGGGTGCCCAAAGATGACCATTCCTGCATCTCGGGATAGGTTTTCAAAATTGTATCCCGAGCATTCTGCCAGCTGCCCCAGGCAAGGGGTGAAAAACGTCTGAACCGATCATAATATCTTCTCTTTGTCCTGTATTTGTTTCCTAATTTTATTTTTGCTGAAACTCGTCTTGAGAAGTTGAAATCAAATTCTACATTTACGCCTCGCGAGATTTCTGTCTCTTTATTAGCGGATGAATCCATGTTTACACCTGTTAAGAATGCGTCAAGAGTGTCATTCCTGGCAAAAGACGGTACATCCTCGGGAGCGGCATTCAGATCTGGGTTTTTAAAAGCGTTTGGTTCATTAAAATTCCAGCTGAGAGTTCTGGGAGTTACGCTTCCTGAGAAAGAATGAGTTAAAAAAGCATCAACCTTAAACCCTGAAAATTGTTGCTCATATAAAAGTGAGTTTGTGGCGACCGTAAGTGTTCTCTGAATATCAGAAGTCCCAAATGAACGTGAATCTTGAACAATACCATAGTTATTGCTGTGTACAATTTCATCTTTATCAATTCTGCTGTACAGATTCGTTAAACTGATGTTTCCATCAGGAATATTAGCATCCAGGACAAACAGTCCGTTCAATCGGTTATTTATCCGTGAAATATCACGAAGATCCAAACTGGAAACCAAAACTACATTTGTGTCAACCAGGGAGGGCCCGTTTATCCAGTAGTTGGCCCCCAGTTGATTAGAGCTCCTGTTTCGTTTTTCGGTGTCGATCTGTCCCACAATCCCAAAACGGTTCCCCAGGAAACGGTTACTTACATCAGCTACAAGCTTGTAATCGTTGTAGGTCTGTCTGAGAGCATTGTTACTTCCCTGAGCAATAAAATTAGAATTGAATCCTTCAGGTGCCTTTTTTAATCTGAAGTCCACCGTGCCACCGAGAACATCGGCATCTTTATCCGGTGTAGCGGCCTT
>PBTS01000082.1:0-7288 GCA_002729175.1 Fidelibacterota bacterium | reverse complement strand
TTGAAAGCCTCATCCATATGCAGGGGCTGGTGGAGGACCCCTGGACCACCTAAGGGGCCGCGGGGGGGGTAGGCCAGCATACAGACCCCCCGGGGGGCTCGCTTGTACCTCCCCATAAGATACTTAAAGTAGTTGGTCGCATTTCTGCCTAGATGCTCCCTCAGGCGGCACCAGTCAGGCACCCTCCACAATCTTCCCACTTCCTTGTAAAATACTCCTCAATACTCTTATCTTCTTTGTACTAAGTAAATTTGCGAATATACATAATTTGCTGAGTATATAATAATTAATTATTCTCTGAGAAGTTTGAGTAAGCGACTTCCATAACTAGTTCTTAATCTTTTGATTTTGTTCAGGGATTTGCATATGAGAGAGGCAAGTAGTTTAAGACAGACTTTTTTAATCACTCTAGGTCTTATTGCATCAATATTCATAATACTTTTCTTTACTTTATTTATTCTCATTTAGATATATCTATATTTAGAGGATTGATGAGAAAAGTGCTTTTTTATTTTTCTGCTTACAGTAGTGACTGCTGTGAGTAACCACACTAGTTTGTTCTTAACTCTACATCGTCTATTGTGAATAACTCCCACCAATTCTTCACAGTCAGACACCCTCTTATACAAAGTTCTTGTTTATGTCACTCTTCCAAAGGATTCAAAGATTGTCTGATTAAAACTTTTGACTTTGCAAAAAGTCTGATTTCACAAACCCTCTACCAAAGAAAACCATGCCTCTTGAAAGCCTTAACCATGTGACCCTGTTAACTGTAAATCACAATAATTTGAAGAATTTCTATACCAACATATTGGGATTAGAAGTTGGATGGCGCCCACCATTCTCCTCGAGAGGAACCTGGCTGTATTGTCGTGAAGTTCCCCAGGTACATCTGGTAGAAATAAAGGATCCTCAACATGTTCAGGACATCCGAATGGAGCACATGGCATTCAGTGCCTCCGGAATGCAGATACTCCTGGAACACTTTCGCAAAAACAACGTGCCGTACCAGATTACCCTTGTCCCGGAAGTCGGGATCCGGCAGGTCAACGTTTTCGATCCGGATGACAATCACATAGAAATACAGTTTGGTCCGGAAGAAGAAATCGAGTTGAAGTCTTTCAAACCGGACGAGATCAGACATCTTGTACTTAAAGGCTGTCCTGATGCTGAACTCCTTGTCACTTAATTTAAACAACAGAATTTTCCAACTCAAAACATCAAGGAGGGAATTCTGACTCCACGTGAAAGGTTCGAAGCCGCGGTCAATCACCGTGAACCCGATAGGGTTCCCATTGACATAGGCAGACACGTCGGTTCTCTGCACCGAAAGGCGTATACCAGACTGGCTGAATATCTGAAGGATCCGGAATTGAAGAACCATGACAAAATTCTGGACCGCATGGTGCAGAACGTTTTTCCGGACGAGAAACTGCTGCAGAAATTCAACATCGATTTCCGCTGGTTGGTGCCGAACTGGGTTGGGATCCGGGAAGTCGAAGGTGAAAACGCGTATCGTGACATGTGGGGCATCAAATGGGTCTACATGCTGAACGCTTTCAGTCTATTCGACTCTCCACTCAAGGGCGCGGGCATAAATGAACTGGGCCGCTTCCCGTGGCCCGATCCTCATAATCCTGAGATGTTCACCGGACTGAAGGAACAGGCACGTCACTGGCACGAAAATACCGAGTACGTCATTGTCGCCGACAGCATCAAGGGTGGGTTATTGACCAAGGCTCTTCAGATCAGGGGGTATGATGGATTTTTTGCGGATCTGGTACAGAACCTTCCTTTTGCTGAAGCGTTATTAGACACACTGCTTTGGTTCTACAAGGAAGCCTGGACCCGGTACCTCAAGGAAGTTGGTGAATACGTCCGCGTCGTCTACTTCACCGATGACGTCGGGGCCCAGAACGCCATGCTGATTTCACCTGCAACTTTCCGTTCAGTGATCAAACCGCGCCTGAAAGACCTGATCGACCACATCAAAGGACAGGCCGATGTGAAGTTCATGTATCACACCGATGGCTCCGTGGTTCCGGTCATTGAGGATTTTATCGAGATGGGAGTGGACATCCTGAATCCCATTCAGACCTCAGCAATGGGCATGAACACCTATGCCATGAAAGAAATATTTGGAGACCGGATTTGTTTTCACGGAGCCATTGACGTGCAGCAGATGCTGCCATTTTCTACGGTTGAGGAAGTACGTTATGACGTTGCAAAGCGGATTCATGACCTGGGTCGTGGAGGAGGTTATTTCCTCTCGGTCTGTCATGACATCGGAGAGGACGTCCCCCCGGAAAATATCATCGCCACGTTCGAATCAGCTCAGGAATATGGCCAATATCCACTGTCGATGGAAGAAATTCTGAAACCGGAGGATTTGAATCCGGAACCGGCTAGTCTTGTGCAGGATGCTCCAACCACGAAAAAGGCTCGGCGCCCTAGACGTGGATAACCCCAACGAAAAAATCAATGAGTGCATCAGAACAGAAGGAAGAACTTCTGGATCAGTTATACGACCAGACGATCGAAGGCAAGTCTGAGCCGGTACGAACGCTTACAGATGAATTGCTGGAACTGGGAATGGCGCCCAACGAAATCCTCTTCGACGGATTGATCCCGGCGCTGGAGGAAGTCGGGCGGCTGTTTGAGGGGGGTACCTATTTTGTACCTGAAATGCTGATTGCCGCCAAAGCTATGCAAGGCGCCATGGACATCCTCAAACCACTCATTGCCGAGCAGGGAATTGAACTGCTTGGCACCTTTGTGATGGGCACCGTTCATGGCGATATTCACGATATCGGCAAGGACTTGTGCAACGTCATGCTTGAGGGCGCAGGTTTCGGGGTGATCGACTTGGGCGTGAATGTCCCCGCGGCACGCTTCGTCGAAGCGATTCAGGAACATAAGCCGGACGCCGTGGGCATGAGTGCCTTCCTGACCACCACCATGCCGATGCTAAAAACCAGTATTGAAGAAATTCAGAAAGCAGGATTACGGGAAGAATTGCTGATCTATGTGGGCGGCGCTCCGGTCACGCTCGAGTACTCAAAAACAGCGGGAGCAGACGGTTATGCTCCCAATGGTAGTGCCCTCGTTCGAAACCTCAAAAAACAATTGTCGTTATCCTCCTGACGGTATATGCGTCGATGCAGACATCAAGCGCACCCTTGTGGCTATGTCAGAGCGTACTGGCATGACGGTCAGTCAGGTCACAGATGAGGTGCTATACACCGGCTTGATTGAGATGCAGGAGCTCTGAGTGGGGGGGGGAGCGCACTGGCCCCGCCCATCAATACGGCTGACAAACAGTACATGCCTCAGAAACACCTGCAACTCAAAACAGTCGCGGCCTACATGTTCTGTTCGCAGCCGGGTCAATACCGGCAATCAAATTTTTCTTCAATAAATCCAAAAAACAGTTTTAATACTGCCCCTTGGTTTTTTACATGATTTCAGTTATTTAATTTTAATACTTATATTCCTGTAAATTATCCTGTTATTTTGATGCACTGATTGTTGTTAATTTAAATTTCATTTATTTCTCCTTGCTTAAGAAATTATAATTAGCCGAAACTTGCCTTGCCAATCCGTTCTGCTTAACAGCTTCCAGATGGCCTTGACGAGGCGGCGATCCCACTACTCGACTACAGACGGCTTTTGAGGAGGAGCTATAAAATCACAATATGAAAAAAGAGTCAAACACGGGACAGATTGGCTTCAGGGAGATCTTGCTAAACTAGGAAAGACCTCAATCAGTTCGTTCATTTCGTTACGCTACCCGTATGGCGTTATGGTCTTAAGGAAAAAATAAATAAATACTTCTAATTATCCGATTTCTTTTCGCCACCTTTATTAGAGTCATCGGGAAGTCGCTGCAGGTTTACATCTTTTGAATGAAACTCAGAACCAAATTCATAGCATGGAAATCGAAGTTTATCGGTTTCTTTGAAAATGCAATTAGCCCATGTTCCTTTGATCATCCCAGTTCGAGTATCAAGTACATACCTTGCGTGAAATTTGGGAAGTCCCATATTTGTTAGTTGAAATCGACCATTACTGTTTCCTATTGAGAATCCTGGAAGTAAAGATTCCATAGTTATTAATAATAATAAAAAAGCCACTGCACATAACAGTATCCCGATGACCAGACTTTTAACGTCAATTGTTTTCATATTCACTCCTTTGGTTTGGTTAAAGACTCGAATCAAGAATAGACAAAGTCTAAAAGTTAATATAATAGTGTATGCGACAGATGAATTTCTGTCTCACAATTCTACCGAGGGGGTTCTTATTCTCCATTTTCAAAATTCATGGTTTTACGTCGGTCACCCAATAATATGCTGGCTTGTATGGATCAATATCAGCGAGGTTGAGTAAGGGATCGACCAGATTCATTTTGGGTCTGCCATTCAATGAAATTAGGATCTCTGCTGTTACGATAGGTGTGAACCCTGCATTTTTTTTAACCAGATCTTTGAGGTGATGGGCAAACAGGAGGACCATTCCCGGGTTGCCTGCGAAGGTTCGAATTTGGGAAGAGTTCAGATAGTCTTCTAAAGGAGCGTAACGGATTTCTTTGGTGACAGGATGGGTAAGATCGTATCGTATCTCTATGACTTTCTGCCTGAGCATCATTCTCCACGCGAAATAATGTCCTTCCTCGTGCCAGAGTGTCCATCCCGGATTGAGAAAATGACGGAAAGGCAGGATAAGTTGTACAAAAACGAAGATCCCCAGCGTACCCAGCAGGATTTTCCTAGGCAGATGGTCTAGCATAGAATCAGAGGATTTCAATGATGAAAAATAAGAATTTCTGCACTTTTGTTTGATGCCGGAAGGGAGTAGTTTCCTTGGAAAATCCGGATCGAAGTAAAGCAGAGTCAGGGTTAGTGAAAGTGGTGGAAAAACCCCGATGGGAAAGACGTAATAATTATGGGAATGAAAGAATATCGCCGCCAGAAACATGGGAATACGTGTAGGTTTCCAGAGCATGCCGAACGGCACGAATAGATCGAACAACATTCCGGACCAGGCGTAGAAAATTGCAGTCTCCGGCAGGCTCATCAGGGGCTCGAGGAAGGTTCCTTCGGTTCCCTTGCCGAGGAGGGCTGCCGTGGCCTTCCCAGTCAGCCAGTCCGATTGCATCTTGGCGAATGCCCCGTAGACATAGACCATGCTCATTGGGAAACGCATCAACCAAAGCCACAGAGCGGGAAGTTTTTCCACGTGCCGGACACGTCCCCTCCAACTGTCCACCGACCAACCATGGTGAAGTGGTGTGAAAATCATCAGGAAGGAAAGTATCAGGATCGCGTAAAAATGATTGTTGTAATATGCTTGATCGATGAGAAAAACATAGAGGTAGAGTCCAAAAAAAACTGCCATTGACCAGCGGTAGAACCAGCCAAAGACGATCATCAGAGAGCAGATGGCCAGAGCGGTGAAGACCAGGTACATCCCCTTTTCGGGAAGGGGCTCAACCCAGGTGAACCATTCATACTTGAAATGGAACTCCTGTCGTACGTAATGTCCCTCGATCCAGTTGTTCCAAAAATATCTGCTGTGTTCCCAAAACATGAGCAGACCGAAACCAACCCTGAGGAAGACCAGGCTGGCGATGTCGGTGGGTTTCGAAAGGAAGGCGGCCAATTTGAGAGGCATGGAATCAATCGTTAGATGACAATCTATTGTAAATATTGGCGAAACAGTGAAGAGTTTGGAGAAGGGTGCACAAATGACGAATCCAATGCACTTGGCCTTCTTACATATCTCATTGGTCCTTGAAAAGCGCGTCTGAGTCAAAGGTAATTATATCTGCGGTTTATATCCCATAGCTATTCGCAAATTTACGTAGAAGAATCAGGGTTCAGCGTAATTAGACCAAACAGAGACTTCCCTGAACCATGGCCTAGATTGCCGCCCAAACCCAGCCAACCCAATGCCCCATAGTGAAGATGAATACTGCCCGATCATCAAGTTGAAGGCCTCATCCATATGCAGGGGCTGGTGGAGGACCCCTGGACCACCTAAGGGGCCGCGGGGGGGGGTAGGCCAGCATACAGACCCCCCGGGGCGCTCGCTTGTACCTCCCCATAAGATACTTAAAGTAGTTGGTCGCATTTCTGCCTAGATGCTTCCTCAGATGGCGACTCCAGTCAGACACCCTCTAAGTAAAATCCCCATTTTCTTGTAAATTACTCCTCAACACCCTTTCCACTAAGAACTACGCAAATCTACTAATTGACATGAAAGTGACTGGTTTGTATAGTTTAATAATCAGCATATATGTGGACAAAGAATAAGAGAAATCAGTGCTCAAAGCATTAAAAAAGCTCATCGCTGCAGAACACCCAAAATAAGAAATCAAAAGGAGTCAACATGTCTATCACAACCGAAACCACCATTGGTCAAATAGCAACTGAATACCCCATAGCCACACGGGTTCTGGCCCGACATAAAATCGACTTTTGTTGTGGTGGAGGTATGGCTCTTGAAACCATTTGTGAACAAAGAGGCCTGAATAGCGAGAACCTGATCAACGAGATTTTTGATGAACTCAGCGACAACAGTCTGGATGTCAACTGGAACCAGCGAACACTCATCGAATTGATTGAACATATATTGCAAACCCATCACCGCCCTCTCGACGAAGAATTGCCTCGCCTCGAAACAATGTTGAAAAAAGTGCATCAGGTCCATCACGACAAAAAACCCGAAGCACTCGATCAACTGCTGAATGTCTTTTTGGACATGAAACAAGAACTACTGCAACACATGGATAAAGAGGAAGTCATCCTTTTCCCTCTCATCAAGGCAGGACGTGGGCCTGAAGCCGATTGCCCCATCGCTGTGATGCACCAGGAGCATGACAGCGCCGGTTCAGCCCTTCAAAAAATTCATGAGCTCACCGACAACTTCACCGTGCCTGAAGGCGCCTGTAACACATGGAGAGCCCTGTGGCATGGTCTGGAGAATCTTGAAAAGGATCTGCACCAGCACATTCACCTGGAAAACAATATCCTTTTTCCCCGGGCCCTCAACGGAGAGTAGAGATTGTCGAAAACACTGTCTTAATCAGTAGTTTTATCTTCGATTTTTCTCAGTAAATTCTCACAATGCGAGGCGTTGTCTTTTAACTTCCGTGGAATAATTACCCTTCCGCCCCACCACACCGAGTGCACCTGCGATTGCCCCCACTAATTCTTCCCAGTCAGACACCACTCAAAAAACCCATTCATTCTATTCATTTAGAATAGAACCCTCAGTTGTCTACCAT
>PBTS01000079.1:0-12474 GCA_002729175.1 Fidelibacterota bacterium | reverse complement strand
TGTGGCGGAATTGTTTGATATGTATGTCCAAGCCTATCCAAAATATGGGTCAGAGAAAAAAGGTTTGCCCACCACCTACTATTTAACGGTGAGCCCCAACCGTATTAGGACACACAACGAATTGGAATTTGTTGAATTTGTCCCCTTGAATGATGTGAATGCATTTAATTTGGCCAACCCACTTAAAGGACTTCAGCAGGGCGGCATATTGTTTGTCCAAACTCCGAAAACATCCCTGGAAGAGATTTGGACCGATATTCCCAAATGGGCCCAGAAAACGATACGGGAGAACCGGATCACTGTTTATGCCCTTGATACAGTGAAAATTGCAAAAGAGGTTTCTTCTCGACCAGACTTGATACAGCGAATGCAAGGGATTGTGCTACTGGGGATTTTTTTAAAAGCAACACCGTTTCTCGAACGGTCTGGGATCAGTGAAGAACAGCTGATGCAGGGAGTTGAAAAATCACTGCGGAAATATTTTAGCAAGCGGGGTGAGCAGGTTGTACAGGACAACCTTAATGCGGTCAAGCGGGGGTTTTCGGAAGTGTTTGAAGTTAAACAGGAAGAAAGAGTACCGGCATGAGCGCCCCGACATCGGAATTAAATAAAAAGACAGCATTTGAAATGTTGGATATTCAGGATTTCAACGACCGGATTGTCGGTGCCTATAATGATGGCACCGCGGAAGAAGGCTTACCAGCCGATATTTCAACCGCCAGAAGCCTAATTCCTGCTGGGACAGCACAGCTCCGTGATTTCAGTTATATCGCCCCCGAGATCCCGGAATTCATATCAGAAAAGTGTGTTGCCTGCATGGAATGTGTTACCCAGTGTCCGGATACAGCTATTCTTGGGAAAGCGATTCCTGAATCAAAATTGAGTGAAACAATTGATCAACTGGATTCTGGGGATCTCAAAGGTTGGATTTCAGACCAGTGGACCGAAACAAATAAGTTTTCCAAGGTGCCGGAGAAACAAGGGAAGGAACCTGCGAAGTTTGGTATTTTTATTGATCCCACAAAATGCAAAGGTTGCGCTGAATGTGTGGATGCCTGCGGTGACCACGAGGCGCTGTCTATGATTACCAAGGGAGACAACACCATCCCAACCTATCAGAAGGCTTTTGATTTTTTCACATCCCTTGGCGAAACGCCGCCTGACTACATTAACGAAAAAGTCTTGGTGGATATGATGTTAACCAGTAATTCCATGTTGTATACTGGCGGTGCTGGATCCTGCATGGGTTGCGGAGAAGGAACGGCCCTGAGAATGATGCTGGCCGCCACGGGATTTGTTTATGGCAGTGAAAGTATTGGAGTGGTGGCCGCTACTGGGTGCAATACAGTTTACGGTTCCACCTACCCCTATAATCCATTCCTGGTACCCTGGACCAATTCCTTGTTTGAAAATGTTTCTGCGGACTCCATGGGCATTCGCACCCGCTGGAATCAGATGGGATGGCAGGATAAAAAACTGTGGGCTATTGGTGGAGATGGCGCCATGGTGGATATCGGTTTTCAATCCATGTCACGCATGTTGGCATCAGGCATGGATATTAATGTTCTGATCTTGGATACGCAGGTGTACTCCAATACCGGAGGACAGACATCTACGGCATCATTTAAAGGTCAAGACGCACAGATGTCCTTTCACGGTAAGGTTATCCACGGAAAGACCGAAAGACGCAAAGAAGTTGCCAATATCTGCATGATGCATCCAGACGTATTTGTTGCCCAGACTACCGCAGCTCACACCAATCATTTTTACAAAGCGATCATGGCAGCAAATGAATATCCAGGTCCCGCAGTAATCAATGTATTCACTACTTGTCAACCAGAACACGGTGTTGCAGATGATATGGCTATGCATCAGGCGAAACTGGCAGCAGATTCAAGAGCCTTCCCAGTGTTTATTTATGATCCCACAAAAGGAGAGCGATTTACAGAGCGATTGTCTTTACAGGGCAATCCAGCAAAAAATAATGACTGGCATGTGAATCCAAAAACAAAAGAACAGATTGATTTTATTTATTTTGCTAAAACAGAAGGTCGCTTTGCCAAGCACTTCGATAAAGACGGGAAACCAGACGAAATTATTCAGAGCACGCAAGAGGAAAGGCTGGCGAACTGGCGATTGCTTCAAGAATTGGCAGGCGAGATATAGATGAACAAAAAAACCTATAGACTTACAAATGAAGAAAAAGTGACCGTACGGGACTTGAACCATAATGATGTTTTACAGTCCCAAAAGTTTTTTCAGGCAATTTCGGAATCAGAACGAAAATATTTTCGCAGTGACGTTCTGGATATTAAACACTTAAAAGAACGGTGCTTGGAATCAGAAAAAGGGAAAATTATCCGCCGGATTGCACTTATATCTGATGCAATTGTAGGAGATGCTTCTCTAGAAATAGAAACAGATTTTTGGAAAAGTGGTTCAGCTTTTCTGCGTCTTGTGATCGACCCGATGCACATTGGCACAGGAGTTCAATACGTTCTGGCAAAGGACATGTATGATATTGCCCACGATCAACATCTGGAAAAAATCATCGCAAAATTTATGAGACCCCAAAAAGATCTCATGGATATTTACCAAAAACTTGGCTTCAGGGTGGAGGGCGTGCTACCGGATTATGTGCATGACCAAGAAGGCAAAGAACAAGATATGGTGGTAATGCAAGCCTCCCTAGACGAAATGAGAAAAGCGCAACAGTTTATTGGTGACTGGTTGGACAATGGACATGGCACCGTTGGTGCCGGTGAAATGTAATCTCGTTTAATACGGGAGTTGGAAAAGAAATTGAAGAAATCCCTTTCTGATTTCTCATTTCCCAAAGGAATGGAACTTTTACATAACCCTCTTTTAAATAAAGGGACGGCATTTACAGCTGATGAGAGAAAACAACTCCAGCTGGAAGGGTTATTGCCTCCTTTTGTTATGACCCAAGAAGAGCAAAAAATAAAAGTTTTAGCTAGCGTGAGAGTTCAGGCAACGGATCTTGACAAATATATTTATCTCACATCGCTTCAAGATCGGAACGAAGCGCTGTTTTACCGTTTAGTTATCGATGAAATAGAAGAATTCATGCCAATAATCTATACCCCTACCGTGGGCCAGGCCTGCCAAGAATATGGTCATATATTCCGCCGTCCAAGAGGACTTTATATTTCCTCAAATGATAAAGGGTCTATAAAAAAAATATTGAGCAACTGGCCTCACAAAAATGTTGATGTTATTGTTGTCACAGATGGAGAAAGGATCTTGGGTTTGGGTGATTTGGGTGCCGATGGAATGGGTATCCCCGTTGGGAAATTATCTCTTTATACTATTTGTGCGGGGATTCATCCAGAAAGAACATTACCAATCACTATTGATGTCGGGACAAACAATGAAGAACTATTGCAGGATCCCCTTTATATCGGATTGCGTCAAAAAAGGGATATTGGTGATCAATATGATTCTCTTTTGGATGAGTTCATGGATGCGACAGCCCATATTTTCCCTAATGTACTTGTCCAGTTTGAAGATTTTGCAAACCGGAATGCTCAGCGGTTGCTAACGAAATATCGAAATAATTATTGCACATTTAATGATGATATTCAAGGAACTGCCAGTGTGGTATTGGGTGGACTCTTATCCGCCATGTGTATTATTAAATCATCTTTGGACAAGCAGAGAATCTTGTTTTGCGGTGCGGGTTCAGCAGCAATAGGCATTGCTGATATTTTATGCCGGGAAATGATTCACTCTGGGGTAGATGAAAAAATTTCTAGAAAGAATTTGTACTTATTTGATTCCAGTGGTCTTATTACAGCTGATCGAGAAGATTTGTCTGAAGCAAATTTGAAGTATGCTCAGCAAGTTGATGTTGAAACTAATTTTTCAGCGGCAGTAGAGAAACTAAAACCAACCATTGTTATTGGTGTATCGGGGGTGGAGGGTGCATTTGAAGAAAAAATGGTTCGGAATATGACTCAAAAGAACGATAGACCAATAATTTTTGCCTTGTCTAACCCAACCTCGAAATCGGAATGCACAGCAGAGCAGGCTTACAGCTGGTCTGAAGGGCGAGCCATTTTTGCCAGCGGTAGCCCTTTCGACACTGTTAGACTAAAGGGGAAAACCTACCACCCGGGGCAAGGTAACAACGCATATGTTTTCCCTGGCGTTGGGCTGGGGATTATTGCTAGTGGTGCTACCCGAGTTACAGATGAAATGTTTCTTGCGGCTGCCCACGCACTGGCTGACATGATGGAGTATAAAAATCTTGAGAAGGGAACACTTTACCCGGCGCTAGCTGAGATCAGAAATGTCTCTAAACGGATTGCATTAGCTGTTGCGCTAGAAGTGTATAACTCCGATTTAGCGTCGCAGCCTCGCCCTGAAAATCTTGAACAGCACATAGAAGAGATAATGTATTCACCCCACTATAAATCGTATGTATAGATTAATAGGCAAAGAGAGAAGAGTGGGAAGCAGCTATTTTGACAAACGGTTAGCTCTGAAATCGTTTCTTAGCTGAACAGCTTTATCGAACGCTTCTTCAGGGACAAGCTTCCCGCGAATGTAGGGATAGACCGTCTTTACTATTGCTTCCCACTCGGCATATTCTTCATCTGTAATCTTATGAGCAACGAGACCGTACTCGGACATCACTTCCACCGCTTTGTCGTCCAGTTCCCGAATTTCCACGGTCAATTCAACTTCAGCTTCCTTGGAAGCGGTTAGTATAAGCTCCTGTATCTTGGGTGGTATCTGATCCCACACCTTCTTCTGCATAATGGTTGCGCCCATGAGAGGTGCCCACTTCACGTCTGTCATATGTTTCGCACCGGCGAACCACTGATTTCCTAAAGCAAGCAATGGTGTTGTACTAAAAGCGGTCACCATACTGGTCTGGAGCGCCACGGTGAGATCAGTTGCTGCAAGGGGGATTGGGTTCATGCCGAGAGCTTTGTACATTTGAATATCAGTTCCTTCATCAGCCCAGATAAATAATTTATGCTGTTTCAAGTCGTCTGGGACTTTAACTGGCGATTGAGCAAAATAGCGCACCCAACCCACCTCTCCCCAGTGAATGAAGATATATCCTTTTTCTTCGAGTTTTTGAATCAGTTCAGGGCTCAACTGTTCACGAACGTAATCTTTTTCTTCATCGGTGTTGTAGAGCAAAGGGATGTGAGTGACAGCGGCAAATTCCGGTACAATGTAGGCGAGGCCGCTGGTAGATAAGGACGCTGCGTTGAGTTGACCGATACGCATTTTGCGGATGACAGCAGACTCATCACCTGCCACACCGCCGGGATAGATGGTGAGTTTAACCTCACCGTTAGATTCATCACGCCAATCCTGACCCATCTCACGCAAGCGGAGATCCCATGGGGATCCGTGACCAGCAAGGGTCGCAAGTTTGATATTGACTTTTTTCCCTTCTGCCGGAAAGATAGCCAGAGTGAGAATCAGGATACAGGTTCGTCTGAACATGATGCGGAAATTAAGGCAAGGGGAGTGAAATCAGAAAGATCACTCTTCTAGAAAAAAAGATTTGTTGAGGCTAGCGAAAAAGCGTTGAAAAAACTCAAGCTCATGGACACCGCCTGTCTGGAGAATGTTCCCATCCTGTTCTACCTTGCCCTGTGCGCTGACGCGCACTTTAATTTCACCGTCAGCAATTTCATCGAGGTTCACCGTTATTCGATAGCGGTGAATTATTGGGCCATCAGGACCCTTATCATTACTGCCATGATGAATCACATGTGTTTTATTACCGCTGTCCTTTTTATCGCCATCTTTCCCACCGAACAACAAGCTAAATATTCCAATTATTAGAAACACACCCCCAACAGTGAGAGCAACTTTTTTCCATGTAGGTATGGACGGTACCACCTCTTCATCATCCGATAAGCGAGCCTGCTTCTCTTGTGTTGTTCTGCTGGCTGTGAGAAGCCCCATTTCTACATTGATGACATCTACAGTATAGCTGAGATCCTGCAACACATTTATGGATGCTTTCATAACCTGATCTTTGCTAACAGTGTAGGTACGTGTCTCCATGGCACGGGCCACGGTGGTGGGTGGAGCGGGCGGTCTAGGGGCGACACAACCAAGAAAAGTGGCAAGATAAATTCTAAGGACGAGCCCCATACTTTTCAGAAAAGAGCCCTGTGGATTACGAAAAGCTTCCATCAATTAAAATTCAAGCCGTTGATACTTGAAGTCAGCAACACGTTTGTTGTCATCAAAAGTGATTAGAACTGTAATTGATTTGGAAGTGGTGGAGGATCTTGAGGAGCTTCCTGACGCAATACCGGCCAACCAGCTGATGGGATTCCACCAGGTTACTACCACACTACTACTTGCTTGCGCCTCCCGGGATATTCTGTCGTAGGTCCACACTTCTCTGCCGCTTGAATTATTGGTAATGATATTCGGTGCGCCCAGGGCCTCCATGATTTCGGTCTGATTGGCACCTTCATAAACTGTTTTCTGGACAGTTCCCAGTGTGAGCCTGTTTGCTTGTGAATTGTTCGCGGCACAACCGAGCAGTAGTAGTGCAGCAAGAATGACGGAGGTAAGTTTATTCATTAGGGTGTCTCCTTACACGGAAGCTTCGGTTGATTGCAAGTTACACTTATGAACATTTTTCCAGTTAAAAAAGTTTCATAATTGGAAAAAGAGATGGATTCAAAGCTGATTCTTTATACATATATGGACTAGTTGAATATAGTCAGGAATGTTTGGAAATTTAATTGCGAACAGATGGAGATAAGATCTGAGAAGACCAAAAAGAAGGTTTAGTTGGTGAATTACCTAATAATGGATATTGAAACCATTCCCCGAAAGGGACTGGACGAAGTGGTTGAGGCCGAAGTGGCTAAGCGGACGGAGAGACGACTTGAACATAGCGGAGGTGAACCGGCAGAGGCAGAATCATTGATTCGTTCCACGTCTCCTTTTTTTGGGGAAGTGGTTTGCGTCGGTATGCGGTGGCTTAAAGGTGATGGGACACACCGGGATAATGTTATCTGCGAGTCCAGTGAACACGGGACCCTAGAAAGGTTCTTTGATGTGGTGAATCACGAATCAGCTCAATCGGTGCGGTTTGTGCATTACAACGGGCTCGGATTCGACATCCCCTTTTTAATCGTTCGCGCTGCCCATCACGGGACCAAGATTACAAACCAAAAATTTACTGATCTTCGCCGGTTTAGTTATAAAAGCCATATTGATCTTATGCAGTTTCTTGCTAATTGGGATTTCCGGGGTCGAGTCAGTTTTGATATTGCTTGCCGTTCTTTTGGTATCCCTTCTCCAAAGGAAGGAAAGGTGACAGGTGCAACCGTAGGAAAAGCATTTAAAGAGGGGAACTTGGAAGGAATAAAGCAGTATGCGATGGAGGATGTGGAGGCAACCCATAAGCTATTTGAAAAACTGAGAGATTATATTTCCTGATGCATGCTATCATGTGTCTAATCGCTCTTTCCTTCAGACAAAGGACGTGGCGAAACCAATAGGTACGGCTATATTCGCCGAAAACTGAACGGTTAGAGAATATTATGTCGTCAAAAAAATTTATTATTCTTGTTAACCCTCAAGGGGGAACAAAACAGGGACTGGACATCCTTGAACAGGTAGAGCCTCTTTTCAGGGAGGTTGGTGCCGATCTCGATATTCGAGAGACAGAATATGCTGGCCATGCCACAGAGATTGCCCGTGAAATTGATCTTGAAGGTTTCACAGGTCTCTGTCACATAGGCGGCGATGGAACGTTTCATGAAATCATCAACGGCCTGCTTACAAGGACTGATGGGAAGCAAGTTCCTCTCGGCTTTATCCCGGGCGGGACGGGAAACTCATTTATGTATGACATGGAATGCCTTGATCCTGTGGAGGCTGCTAGACGAATTGTTTCCGGGGGCATTACACCAATCGATGTAGCTGAAGTTGAGATGCCCGAAGAGAAGGTTTACTGCATGAATATTGTGGGGTGGGGAATGGTAACCGATATCAATATGAGTGCTGAAAAATTGCGGTGGCTTGGTGAACAGAGATATAATGTTACAACACTTCTCCACGTGATGAAGCTAAAGCGACGTTCAGCAAAACTGGTCATAGAAAGAGAGGAAAGTGAGGGTGATTTTTTGTTCACCATCGCGTGCAATACACAACACACAGGCCGTGGTATGAAAATGGCTCCCAAGGCTGAACTCAATGATGGACTCATAGATCTCGTTCTGGTAAGAGATGCCAGCCGGCTTAAACTTCTGCAGATGTTTCCAAAGGTATTTGACGGGTCTCATATTGATGATCCCATTGTGGAGTATCACCAAGTAAAAGAATTTTCAATCACACCGGCTGAAGATGAGATTCTTAATCTGGATGGTGAATTGAAAGGTTCCACCCCATTCTCCGTTCGGATGATTCCGTCAGCATTTTCTGTTTTTGCCTGATGAATAAATATCATTTCCTTCTTATTGCTTATTTCTTAAGTAGCGGGGTGCTTCCGGCCCAGGACTGGGAACTTGTGCTTGCATCGGGAGATACTGTCCGGGACCTTACTTTCAAGGAATTACAAGATGAAATACTGCTGGCCACACAGCTGGGCAAACCGATAACTGATGTTCAAACTTTTGATATTGAAAAGATTGATCAGCTGAGGTATGTGGTAGAGAAAAAAGTTCGAGCGCCCTGGAAAACCCGAGCGGTGGGTATGACGGGCGGTACGGTTATCGGTTATGGCGCTGGCTTCATGATGGGCAATATCATATTGTGGTGGCTTTCTTATGAAGAATTGGGCTCGCTGAAACTGTTTGGTCCAAGGCCGGAAAATATGAACAGCGGTGAAGAGCTTATCACCGAGATTGCAATCAAGATGGTAATGATGATGGGATTGCTGGCCGGCTATGACTGGAAGACGGAGATTGTTGGTGATGTTACAGGCTATGAACTTTCAGAACTTTCCATGGAGGAGCGGAAAACTACAGTTCAAAATGCCATCTGGCCGGAACGTCCAAAGCGACTCAAACAGTTTATTAAGAAATCCGCCACCGCAGTAAAAGATAAAATAAGGAAGAAATGACCAAAGAATTACGCCGCCAGTTGGGGCTGGTGGCAGTCATGGCCGTAGTTGCCGGAGATATGATGGGCTCCGGCATTTTTTATACCCCCCAGGAACTTGCTCCCATCGCCCAGGCCACTTGGCAGATATATTTTTTTTGGGGACTTTGTGGTGTCATCACTTTGACGGGGGTTATGACCGTAGGGCAGTTGGGTGCTGCCCTTCCACGATCAGGTGCAGACTATCATATTATCCGGGAGGGTTTCGGCGAGCTCTTGGGATTTGTGAAACTGTGGCAAAATGTGTGGGTGTCAGGGCCTGGTTCTGTGGCTGCGGTGGCAATCCTCTTTGGGAAGTTTTGTTCTGACATCTTGGCTTCCACCATTTCTCTTTCCCCTGTAGCATGGGGTATAGTTGCCATTCTTGTTTTTACAGGGATTAACTTGCTTGGCGTTGAATGGGGTGGCAGAACACAAATTGTTCTTACTATCATAAAGATATCAGCATTGATGGTGCTCGTTGCCGGGAGCCTTTTCCTGGTGGAAGGAGCCCAATCCACATTAACTACAAATAGAGCTGTTGGTAATTCCTCCGAGGGGGTTTGGGGTTTTTTTCGACTCATAGGACTTGGTGTAGGTGCTGTCCTTTTCACTTATGACGGCTGGGTGGATATTATGCATGCTGCTGGAGAAGTGAAGGATCCGAAAAAAAATCTACCGCTGGGGCTTACCTTAGGATTAATTCTTATTACTACAGTATATCTGCTTACTAACTATGCTTACCTGAGGATTGTGCCTCTTCATGAAATGGCAGGAAGTGAATCATTGGCAGCTATAGTTGTGGCTGAAAAAACATTCGGGAGCGCAGGAGGGAAATTTATTAGCCTGTTGATGATGATATCCATCCTAGGTGCTCTCGGCGGACTGATAATGACATTCCCCCGGCTGCTTTACGCCGCGGGTGTTCAGTACAGTGAGGAGGCAAAGAGAGGGGGATTGGTGGGGAGATTATTCCAGTTTCTGGCCACTGTTTCATCAGGCTCACAGGCGCCATCAGGAGCCATTTTGATGAGCTGCGTTACGGCTGTTTTAGCGTTGGTCTTTTTTCAATCTTTCAGCAGGATTGTGAACTTTTTTGTGGTATCCAACCATCTGTTTAACATATTGTTGGTGGCTGCAGTCTTTAAATTTGCTCAGGGTAATGATGGTGAAAAGTTCAAACCTTTTGGATTTCCCGTTATACCCATTATCTATATTGTTACAATTACGGGATTTCTCATCAGTGCCCTTGTTTATCGCCCGGGAGACACTTTGATGGGGGTGGCCCTGTCGGCGACTGGGGTCCCCGTTTATTACTGGCTTGAAAGGAGAAAGAAATGAAAGAGTTCGGGGTTGCCACGGCATACGGTACAATGAAACGGGTCCTTATGCATCGCCCGGGAGAGGAACTGCAAAAAGTTACGGATGACACCCTCGAAGAATTCCACTTCCGGCGACCCGTTGAGAAAGAAAAGTTTCTAGCTGATTACAATGGTATGCTGGAACTGTTCCAAAGTCACGGAGTGGAAACAGTTCTTCTGACGGATGTTTTGAAGAGTGATGATGACGCCATGTCTTACATCCGGCACCGCCCAAATATGACTTATACTCGTGATCTTGCTTCTGTTTTCAATAGCGGTGCTGTACTCATGGGACCCCATTTGAAAGGGAGGTGGGGAGATCAGTGGATTGTTGGCCGAGCTCTTGAAAGATTGGGTGTTCCCATCCTTGGGAGCATTGATCAGCCCGGGTTTCTTGAGGGCGGCGGCGTGACACTCATTGGTGATGACATTGCTGCGGCATCCCTCTGCGACCGGGCCAACGAAGCAGGGACCCGAGCGTTGAGAGAGTTAATCATGGGTAAGAATGTAAAATATTTTCTTGAAGTACCTCTACCTCATGGGAATGTGCATATTGATGGTCTGTTCATGGTACTCGATGAAAAGCTTTGTGTCATCTATGAACCGATGTTTGATGTCTTCCCATGCCGGCTTTATGAGGACGGAAATTCAAGTTTTAGGAATGTTATGTTCCGGGAATTACTGGATGAGCGAGGATTCGACTGTATTGCCACCAATCACCAGGAAAGGGAAATGGGACTTCTGAACATAGTAGTGACGAAACGGTCAGAGCGTGCCATCGGCTTCGCAGGCGCTGCAAGAATTGGAGAAGAGATGGCAAAGTACGGGATAGGCTTGGAGAGCTTTTCTGCTGATGAAATGTGGCAAGGTAATGGTGGTGCCCACTGCATGACCTGCCCTTTTTTATTAGGCTGAGCTTAGTTTACAAAACTGCCGAAAGGGCGTCAAACAGGCGATCTACATCGTTGTCGGTGTTATATAAATGAGGAGAAACCCTCACTGAATTCCCTCTCACACTGACATAAACCTTTCTTTCCGCCAGATTCCCTAAAAGTTCTTTAGGCACACCATCTAGAAAGTGAATGCCCATAAGGTGTGATGCCCGTTCATTGGCCGGCGCCACATTAAGGCCTAATTCAGTAGCACGAAGCGCAATAGTTTCAGTGAAAGCGGCCAGCGTCTCACTTACATTTTCTACATCCCATTCAAGTAATTGCTTCAACGCTGCCACGGCCATGGGCATAAGGGCAAAGTTGCTTCGTTCGCCCACATCAAATTTTCTGGCCCCGGGTTGAAATTCATTTCGGTAATTAACAAGGCCGGCAAAGTCTTCACTGTTAGCGCGATCGATCCAGTTATGTTCCAGAGGATCGCAATCTTGCCATCTCGGCGCAACATAGAGGAAGCCCAGCGAATAAGGTCCCAAAAGCCATTTGTAGGAAGGAGCTATAACGAAGTCCGGATCAATTTCTTTAACAGAGAAGGGTATTGCGCCTGCAGATTGAGCCAGATCAAGCACGAGTGCAGCACTGTATTGCCGACATTTTGTACTTACTTTTAACAGATCTATAACGGCCCCGTCTGTCCAATGACAGTTGGGCAAGGCCACCACAGCTGTCCTTTCATTTATTGCTGATAGGAGAGCTGAAGTGAGCGATCCTTCCGCTGGACGTTTAATGACAACCAGCCTTCCGTCCGTGCGTTTAACATTTTCTGACCATCCATAATAGTTGGATGGGAACTGTTCTTCAATCACAATCACATTTTCATTTTTCTTTATAGGCAGATTTAAGGCAGCTATGGCAATTCCGTAACTGACAGCGGGTATAATAGCAATATCTTCCGGAGAAGAATCGATGATCTGGGAGAAAAGACTCCGGGCCTCCTCTGATCCCTTAAAAAAGTCTGCAGAGGTTATGGTCCACGGTTGAGATTTTTTCCTCATTCCCCGGCGCCCCGCCTTAGTAACGGACTTCAGAGAGGGTGAGATATAGGCGCAGTTGAGATAAGTTAC
>PBTS01000078.1:0-16563 GCA_002729175.1 Fidelibacterota bacterium | reverse complement strand
GCAGGTACAAAAGCGTATTATTGACACCATTGAAGCGAAAGCGTCTGACGACAATATGGGAATCATCACGCTGGAATTATTCGACAAATATAAAGAAGCTATATTCGTCTAAACCGTCCGGTTAAACCTAATAAAAAAATGCACTTTTTTTAACTTTCTTACTTAAGCGGAGGTGCCGGAGTTTGTTCTCTTGCATAGTATTCCAGACTGGAAATGCTGGGTCCGTAATCTTCCGTTGGGGCGCTGAGCATATGTGGATAATTTTCTTCAGCGAATTGCCTGATATGCTTTGGAATGATATCGATTGAATTTGATTTAATCATGGCTCCAACGTATACACAATGACCAGGTGTATCTCCCATTAACATCCAAGGTAGCCAGGGTGTTATGCGACTCCAGGTTCCATTGTAGTGCACTGAAGTTAATTCAGGATTTTGTAATTCGTCTAATGATACAAAATAGCGCATCATTTCAGAGACTTGAGCCATTGGACCTGATGATTCTCTGACCCACTTATCAGGTTGCAGCGCATTGGGATAATAAAGGTGCATATCAGTATTTAAAACCACGGTATCACCTATTATTCTCCAGGGGAAAAGCAGAGGAATTTTGATTGGCTGTTGTTTTTCCTTTCCTGGAAAATCTTCAGGAGCAAGGATCAGCCACTCACTGATCGTATAATTAAAGGGATCATTGGCGACGTGAACGACATTAACCACTTCTTCTGTCCAGGGATTGGTCCATTCATGAATGATTTCACCGCTTCGAGAATTGGTGTAGAAAATAACCTCCTTATTTAATCGACGAATCGTACCGTCCTCTTGCTGAGGCAGCAGTCGGGTACACAAAAATGTTTCAAATCCGCACAATTCTTTTACAGCCTCACCAGGCTTAACACCAAGAATTTGGCCATTGACATAACTAATTGATTCATTCTCTGAGTTTAAATCACCCTGGATTCTAGCCCAGGCGTCTCTGTTCCATGTATTGGATTGAAAATTTATTTCATGTTCAAATTCAATGGTCATTCTTTTCTCCTTGTTAACGCGATTCACGCATGATGTAATTAATAATTAATTTTCTTGTATCTGGATCTTCAATTCCTTCCATTCTCATCCTATTTCCAGGAATAAAATCTTTAGGATTGGACATGAAAGCATCCAATGCCTCTGGTGTCCAGATCAACCCGTTATTTTTCATCTGGATGAGTGCATCAGAATATGTGAAATTGTCAGAGATACCTGCAGGTTTAGCAAAAATACGATATAAACTTGGAGCCATTCGATCTCTATCATTAGCTTTTATTGAATGACAGAATCTACACTTGCCCCCATCCCAGTTGGAAAAGGCATCTGCTTCCATTTGCTTTTGTTCATCGCTGATCATTGGTAGTTCATTGAGATAATAATCTGGCAGATCCAGATTGGCAGTTAATTGCTTAATCTCATCTGGGGTGGCATTGGTTGTATTGGTCAATGGATAGGCACCAAATATTAGGTAGGGCAAATAACAAGATACTGCTAGTAAAATTAAAACCAAAAGCCAGTCTTTTTTCTTGCCAATTTTCATTGCTTACCCATCTTAATAATCAAGTGAAAATATTAAATCGCCAAACCCGGTAACGGATCATATGATAAATACCTATGAGTACAATAAACAAGATGATAGCGATATATAAAAATGCAAATACACTGTGAAGATAACCAGAAAAAACCCACAGAGCATGATTAACAGATTCCGAGCTCGATTGAAATTGTATCAACCCGTCAGACCAAGCGGTAACCACACCGGTAAGCCCCTGAGCAATGAAGGAACAATAAAGAGTAAACTGAAGAACATGCAATTGATTGAAAGCTTCTTGTGGTAATTTTTGTTGTTTGTTTTGAGGAGGGAAGTGCCACCAAATATAAACCCTGAGAAAACTAAATGCGAATAAGATGGAAGCAATTGCCAAATGAAAACTTCTTAACGAAGCCCTTTCAGGTGATTCGATCGGAACTCTAGGGGCCACAGACATGTTGATGAAAACCACAATGAATAGTACAAGAATTAGCCAACTTAATAACGTGGATGTCTTATCTGCTACTGTTGTTTTTTGTAAGTGATCCACGTTTAAAGATTTTGCATAAAGGTTTTAAAAGTGTCGACAATCGTTGCCGAGTCTAAATCAGTTTCATAATTCTTGCCACTGATCTCTTTATAGGTTGCATCTGGTCTGAGTTCTTTTGCTACGTTAAAAAACGGATATAAAACATCATCTGGGGCACACATTATCAGCATGGGGCAATCAATTTGCTTAAAAAGGCTTATGAAGTCCTGCTCCCAAACCGATTCGTGTGCTTGGTGTACTGAATGATAAGCTCTCAAGGTGTCCAGCGTTTCTCTGTGGTGCAGTTCAAGGTGGCCTCTTGCTCCAAGGATATCTCCCACTAAATTCCACGCCATCATCAAGTGGCTGCCGTCATCGACTGGACTCCAATCTGCACCCATAGATGCTCGCATGACCTCTTTTTCTTCTACCGTTGCGGCAAAGGGACCGATCATGGTTATTGAGGAGATTAAACTTGGGTATTCATTGGCAATTTCGACTGCCATACAGGATCCTGTGTGGTGGCCAAAGAGGTGAAGTTTTTCCAATGAGAGAGCTTCAAAAATTTGTAGCAACCAATCGCAATATTCTTTCATAGTTGGGGTATTGACAGGGTCAAAACTTGCTCCGAAACCGGGGGTATCAATAGCATACATGGAGTGTTCATTTCCAAGTTGATTCATTATTGCTTCAAACATCCTTGAAGAACTGGGAACTTGATGCAGGAAAACAATCGGTAAGCCTTCACCTTCAACAAAGCGGATATGACACTGTCCCTCAGAAGTATCAATATATTTTTTTCTAATCATTTATATGCACCTCGTCAGGTTGTAATTTTGATTGAAACAGCATACCAGGGGCTCTTATTCTGACAATAATTGTAGCCAAAAGTAGCACACTATGCATTCCACATATGAAAAGGAATGGACCTGAAGGTCCCAGTTGATCAAATAGTCGACCCCCCAAAGCGGTCGCTGTTAGAATGCCTATTGCTCCAAAAAGCGTGCTGATACCTATAATCGAACCCCGTTGTTTAGCAGGAGCTTCTTGCCCGATCAGGCTACTTGTGGCTATGACGGTCCCAATGGCACTGCAGGAAACTAGAATAAAGAAGGGTAGATTGGAATAATTCAATGGGGAATCGATCAAGGCCATAGAACCATAGGCAATGGTTCCCAAAGTCATCGCCACAATCATGCCGCTTACCCGATTGATACGGTCAAGTATTGCGCCAAAAATAAAAGCCCAAACAATACTCACTAAATTGGTTACAACAATAACCCGGACAACTAGTTGGATCGAATCGGCTGCAGACAATCCCATCATTGCTCCACTCTGTATCGCCCATAGTGAGATAAATATGCCATTAACTGAAACATCTGCTCTTGCCAGAAACGTTGTCCCAAACGAGAGTGCGATTCTCGGGTTCTTAAATGATTGTATGCCGACTGTAACCAGCTCTTTTACAGAAGGTTTCTGACTCAATTTTTCCGGAGTTCCGCCTTTTAATCCCAGTTGAAAAATCAGTCCAGAAATCAGGAATACAATTCCAACAATGATCATTGTATATCGTCCAGATGTAACTGGATCGAGACCGTTGTTGGTAAAGTATTTGGGAAGTTGACCCAGTATAAAAGCGAAGACAGCAACACCTAAGGCATTCAATACCGAGTGCATGCTAATAAACTTAGCCCTTGATTGTTCCTTAGGATAATCATTGACGATGATTGCAATCGTTGAGGCAAGTGCAGCTGCACCTAAAGCAAATAGGGCCCGATACGCGAACAACTCACCTGTGGATGTCGCGAAGGGATACAAAGCAAAACCAATGGCCGAAACCACCGTTCCAAAAACCATGACTGATCGCCTGCCTATCCGATCTGCTAGGATGCCAAAAAATGCAACGAATAATATTGCTATAATTTCTTGAATAAAAGCTAAATCCCCACTGATGGTTCCTTGATTGGATTTCGGGATAGCAAGATTCTCCGTGAGTATATATCCTTGAATGAAGTTCATTCCAGCCAGTACTCCAATACAAATAAAGCAGGCGTAGAAATATGTAATGACATTGAACCGAGAGATTCCTGGTGCCAATTGTATTGGGCCGAATTTATTGTTCAAATCTTTCTCCATGCTCTAGTAGGAATCGCCTATGAATCATTTACCAGTAATGCACCCAACGAGCATTTTCCAGAAATTTTTTGTATGCGTCCTGTTTATTTTTAGGTAGGGTTTTTAGATACAGTCCAGAATCATATCGTTCCTGATATTGATCAAATACAGGTTGGTATAATTTCAAATGCAAATCTGGAATTCGATGTTTTTCTCTGAAGGCTTTGATTGGAATGGAAGCCGCTATTTTTGTCTCAAAAACCCCAGCCTTTGCTATTTCTAAGCCTCTAGGACCAAATATCGCAGAACGCCCTGGCCCTCCATAATTTGCATCGTCAAAAAAACCGGGGTTGCGTTCCCCAGTATTGATTGAGTTGTTGGCAATTAATGTATACAGACTGTTATGGTAGGAGGTGAGTCGCATATCCTCATATTCAAATCCACCGGTTGCAACTCGGCAAATAATTTCAGCCCCCTTAAAGGCCATACATCGAAATAACTCAGGTTCAAATTGAACAGCCGACATGGCGATGTTTCCAATATCAGTTTGAACAACAGGAATCACCTGATCTTGTCCATACATTTCTATAAAACGATCATAAACATCATATATGGAACTGGTGTACTGTTCTGATCCTGGAAATAGGCCACGGACATTTCTCTGTTTCCAATGTTTTGCAACAACATCACCATCAGGGCCCATCATCACCATTAAGTGTAGGATGTGTTCAGGCCAATCAGGATCCTTGGCGTATGTTCCGAAAACAATATAGCAGCCGTGTTCTTTGCATTTTTTTCCTATTTCTTCAGTTTCTACTCCCGGGACCTCGATGGCTACTTTGTAGTGCTCTTCCTTAGACCAATTACTGAATCCGGTGATGGGGAATTCATGAAAGCATATAAGATCACTTCTACCACCAAAGCCTTGAGTAATATCGATGCATTCCAGCAAGTAGTCCAAGTTTTTTCTTATGCCTTTAGGAGGATTTTTTCCATCTACACCCTGGACTCTGGTTTGGGCAATGGCGATCGAGATCATGTCTTTTTTTAAAGGAGCAGTGGAGTAGGTTCCATCTGCACGGACCATAGCATCTTTCTCTTTGTTTTCTGAGGGCATAAAGCTGCTCCTAGGACACATTAAATTATTTGAGACTATAGCATATATATCAGAGTTTGTAGTTGGGCCTAATTATTCACATTCATTGAATCTTGCAGTCAAAAAGAGAAGTGAGAATGACATAATTCAGCCCGGTACAGGTAAGCAAAAACGCATAAAATAATCTTATTGTTATAATGTGGAGTGTGGGAAAACCGATTACAACTGGTCAAGAGTATATTGAAAGTTTGCGAAATCGTGAGCTTTCTGTATATCTCTTTGGCGAGCAGATCGATGATCCAGTTGAACACCCCATCATTAGACCTTCTATTAATGCGTTAGCAGCAACCTACGATCTTGCACAAACAAACCCAGATTTAGCTGCTTCTGTTTCGCCTTATACCGGCGAAAAGATTAATCGATTTCTACATATTGCTGAGAATGCAGACGATCTTATTTTGCAGAACAAAATGCAGAGAAAATTAGGTCAACTAACAGGTACTTGCTTTCAAAGATGTGTTGGAATGGATGCTATTAATAGTCTGCATTCAGTGACCTATGACATGGACCAAAAATATCAATCAGATTATCACCAGAAATTTTTATCCTTTCTTACCATGGTGCAACATGGTGGGTTTGTTATCAGTGGAGCAATGACTGATGTCAAAGGGAATCGCAATTTATTGCCACATCAGCAATCTGATCCTGATCTTTACGTCCGAGTTGTGGATCGCAATGAAGATGGAGTTTTTATCCGTGGAGCAAAAGCCCATCAAACGGGGTGCATCAACTCGCATTGGTTGATTGTAATGCCAACATTAAGATTAACGGAAAAAGATAAAACATACGCTATTGTTGGAGCCATACCGGTTGATGCCAAAGGGATTACTTATATATATGGCAGACAATCGAGTGAAACCAGGCATATGGAAGAATCAACGATTGATACAGGCAATCAAAAATTTTCTGGACAAGAGGCATTGGTTATTTTTGAAAATGTTTTTATTCCGAACGAGTTTGTTTTTCTAGATGGTGAATATGAATTTGCTGCACCTTTGGTAGAACGATTCACTTGTTATCATCGAAGAAGTTATGTCTGCAAATCAGGGGTAGGGGATGTTTTAATTGGTGCCGCAGCTACTATTGCTGAATACAATGGTGTCGACAAGGCATCACACGTCAAAGACAAGCTGACGGAAATGACACATTTGAATGAAACAATTTATGGGGTTGGCATATCTTCCAGCCAGGAGTCAGAAGCCATGCCATCCGGTGTTTATATGCCTAATGATATGTTGGCCAATGTTTGTAAACATCATGTAACAAAATTGACTTATGAAATCGGAAGACTGGCACAAGATCTAGCAGGGGGTTTGGTTGCAACGATGCCATCTGAGAAGGATTTAAAACATCCTGAATTGGGTAAAATTATTCAGAAATATCTCAAGACTAAACCGGATCTTGACCCTGAAGATCGTGTGCGCATACTCCGTCTCATTGAAAATATGACATTGGGACGCAATGCTGTAGGATATTTAACAGAATCTCTTCACGGTGCAGGCTCTCCACAAGCACAGAGGGTTCGAATTGCACAACAAATGCAATTAGACTTTAAAAAAGAATTGGCACGTGTCCTAGCCGGAATTATTCCAGAGCCAAAGGTGTAACTGTTGATTTAGTTCTTCAGCAGAGGAATAGGATCTAATACCCAATTTTTCTCAGTGTTTCTAGCTGGGCAAGGAACAGAATATGCGGTTTGATGTTCCTCTTCTTTCAGTTTTTTTGTATCAATCTTAAATCCTTTGCTTTTGAATCCTGCCAGTGTTTTTCGGTATTCGCCAACAACAGCATCTGATGGAACCAATATCTCTTTGTTCATGGTTGGAGGGGTAACAACGGGTTGAATGACATTTAAAATCGTAATGTCTTCTTTGGCAATAGCAAGGTTTCTCTCTGTAACCATCGCATCCATAGACTCCTCCATAAGCCAGTTACGCATGTTGACAAAAAATATCTGAGTGTGAAACTCATCAATTGGTTTTTCGAAAAAATATTGATGAAACCAACCAGTTTCTTTTTTGGTATGAATTTGTGTAATCAAAGCATTAGGACCATGGTATCCGCCTAAAACTTCGAGTTCACCAGACTCATCTCTTGCAGTCTCACCATAGGTTTTCTTATCCAGAGGAGGAGCATCAAAGACTTGAGAAAAATTTGCTCCCCATTGAGTTTGAGATATTTTAGTAGGGTTAACTTTGTAATCATTTTTTATACCAGAGAATCCATGGGTTGGATGGACAAATTCATTGTGTGCCGGATCCAATCCATTTTCAATGGAGCGTTCATAATTATAATCAATATCGATGGTAATAGTCTCATTAGCACGCCATCCCTCAGCTTCATATTCCTCAATTTCATAGAGTCCTGGTCTTTCTTCCTCGGAAAGATCACCCAGAAAGGCAAAAATGATGTCATATTTTTCAATCACTGGATAACTATCAACCTTCGCTCTTGCTGGAGGTTTTTCGTTGTAACCAATAGATGGCACGGTAATACATTTTCCATCGCCATCAAATTGCCAACCATGGTATGGACAGGCGACTGCGTTATTTAAGCATTTTCCATCACCTAGAGAACCTCCACGATGAACACAGACGTTACTAAGACAGTGGGCTATGCCTTTCTGGTCCCTGAAAGCAACAAACTCAACACCAAGTATTTTTCGCTTGATCGGTTTATCTTCCAGTTCATTGGTTAAGCAAACGGGATACCAAAAATTGATATACATTTATTTTCCCCTATTAATCTGATCCAGATTGATTATATTCGTATCAGGCTAATAATTTAAGCCGGATAAGTAATTATTTGTAACAAGCATAGTGAGTTGTGACTATGATTTCAAAAGTGGAACAGAATCTATGACCCAACCCTTGGTTTTTTTTCTAGCTGGACTGGGAATGGCGTAAGCATGTGATAATTTATTTTCTCTAACGGTCTCAGTATCGATTCTCCATCCTTTCTTTTCCCATTTTTTCAACAACTCTCTATAGAGTTTAATGGGTTTGTCAATAGGAACAAAAAATTCATTGTTACTTTCATTGGGCGTCAATAGTGGCTTGACCCCTAACAGAACATCTCGGTCTTGAAAAGCAACCACTTGATTGCGTTCAATCACTCGATCATCATCTTTGGGATCAGTTAGAAAATTTCTGGTGGTAATGAGATAGAAATTAGTTTGGGTCTCATCGATTGGTGTTTCGAACGCGTATTGATGAATAAAAACCTCAGGTGTTGGATGAATGTAAGTCCAAAGCGTTGATATGCCATGATGACCCGTTCCGGCTTCAATGAGTGCATTCTCTTTGCGGCCCGAAGCTTTCTGCATTTTTTTCTCTTTCAAAGGAGGGGCAAACATTTTACTGAATAATCCAGTTCCCCACTCGGTCGATGTGATATCAATCTCAGGAGCTTTATAGTCCTCATTTTCACCTGAAAAACCATGGCTAGGATGGACAAACTCGTTGTGTGCGGCATCGATACCATTCTCAATGGATCGTTTATAATCAATATCAAATTGCAGAGATTGCCACGTTGTTCTCCATCCCTCCATTTCATATTCTTTGACCTCAAGAATGGGACACCTTTCTTCTTCTGGAAGGTCGCCGAGAAAACAGAAGATTAGACCATAAATTTCTTTGGTCGGGTAGGAATCAATTTTAGCTCTTTTTGGTATTTTTGCATTTTTTCCCAATGAAGGGATTCGATGGCATATTCCTTCACCATCAAATTGCCAGCCATGATAAGGGCACTCCACGCAGTCGCCTTTTATTTTGCCACCAGCTAAGGATCCTCCCCGATGAATACATACATCGCTCAAACATCTTGGTTTACCAGATTGATCCCTAAACAAGACAAAGTTCTGCCCAAGCATTTTCTTTCGAATGGGTTGGTCAGTGAGATTGCCACTGGTTTCAGCTGGATACCAGAAATTGATAAACATAATGAAGTCCCCTATTCAAATTTTAGCAATCTAACCTATCTAAGAAATTACAATTCAACAATGATATAGATCAATTAACAAGGATTACCAAAATAATCGGTTTTCACTAAATTAATTATTTTCTTTGTTCTGATTGAGCAGTTTCTGTTTGAATCCTGTAGGTGTAAAGACCGCAATTAGGGTGATCATAATCACAGTTCCTAAAACAACTAGAATCTCAGTTAAGTATTCCTGGGGGTATACCCAGAATTCTACCAATAATCCCCATTTGCCAATCACTTCATAGGAACTGTATGCGATGATTGCGGTCGGAATGGCGTACCTGATAGCGGTAGTGACTTTCCAAAATTTAAATAATCTCCACAATAGATAAACAGCCCAAGTGGTATTTAGAACAAAGAAGGCGTAGGTAATGGGATGATAAGCACCAATAAATGCATCTTCATAAAGCAGCAAAAGAATTATGTAGAAAAACCAAATTACGTATATCGTTTCGAGTGCGGTTATGGCTGCAAAGTTTCTTGGATAGCCGGGAGTTGGTTTTCCTGTTGATAGTTTAAAATTTCGCTGAATCCATTTGAAGAAATTGCATTTTGTTTCTCGATTCAATAAAAAGTAGAGCAAGGTTGTTAATAGAACCCCAATCGAGGACTGCATCAATAAGTACTCTGGAAATCTATTGAGACTGCCATCGGGAAGAATTTGTTCAACTTCAAGATATTCTGCATAGAAAACAAAGGAAAACTCAACCCAGCCTGTCCACAGAAAAAGACCTGCAAAATAGCCCAACCAAGTTGCTGGCACTTCATTTTCTTTTTTCATCCCTATAAACAGGAGAATTCCTCCCAATATTCCAAGATAGAATGCCCCTTGGTATTGGTAGTCGGCGCCAAGAGTTTTTTCGACAAGCACCATCAGAGTGTGTCCCAAACCCTGAGTTAGAAATACTATTAGAAAGGCCAATATGCCTACATAAGGCGGTTTATAAAATACTTCTTTAACGTGGCTCATCGTCCTATTCTAACACCGGTTAGGTCACATTTTAATTGGTTGTTGATACATTGGTGAATTCTTAATATATAGATTATAGGAAAGTTCGAATACAATGCATTCTATATTTTGAAATGATGATAAAATTCAGCCTATTATAATATCGAGAAATCATGACTGAGATAGATAAAGTTATGTATGTTTTTCCTGGACAAGGATCGCAGTATCCAGGGATGGGACAAGACTTGTACCATAGTTTTGAAACAGCAAAGGCAATCTTTGAACAGGCAAATGATATTTTAAACTATGATCTAGTTAAAATTGCATTTACAGATCCAGATGATCAGATTGGGCTAACTCGTTACACCCAACCGATACTCTTAACACATCAGATGGCTTGTTTCAGGGTATTTCAGGAGTTAACGAGCTCAAAGATTACACCTGTTTTAGCTGCCGGTCACAGTTTAGGAGAATACACAGCATTAATTGTTGCTGGGGTTTTATCTTTCGAAGACGGTCTGAAGTTGGTCAGCAAACGAGGTGAATTGATGGGTGAATACGGTCAGGGTTCTATGCTAGCGCTACCCATGATGGGGGATGAGGCTCAATTGATTGCAGAAGATCACGGCTGTCAGGTTGCAACTATTAATCTGCCGCAGCAGACCGTAGTAGGAGGCAAAGACTCTGATATTGAAAAATTGGAATCTACTTTTGCCGAACTTTATCCAAGAAAAAGAGCTGTAAAACTCGATACTGAAGGCGCTTTTCATACGAATTTAATGAAAACAGCAGCATTGGCATTTAAAGAAACCTTGGAGAGAGCTAGTTTTGCTCCAACTACTATGGGCGTAGTCTCCAACTTCACTGCTGAACTACACGCGGAAGATGGATCGGCTACTAAGAATCTATTGTTCCAACAATTGTTTAAGCCGGTAAACTGGGTGGGTTGTTTAAAGACTTCCGTCTCATTTGGTATCCAAACGATCATAGAGTTTGGAGGAGGCATTGGTAAGGAGCTTGAACCAGAGAACAAAAGACCCAATCTTGAGTCGATTATTAAGAAGAATTTTAGAGCTCTTGAATACCCTATCGACTACTATCCGGCAATTAATTTAAAGACCGTTGAAGAGTCGGCACGATCTTTTTAGCAGGTGACGCAGAAAATAAAACAAAATTCTTTTCTATCTCTTTTGGAGTTATTGTTTTTTGTTTTTCTTGGTTTTAATCCTATACATGCAGAAATAGTGATTGATGGAGAACTCAGCGAGGCTGAGTGGAATCAAGCACAAGTAATCGAAGATTTTGTTGTGACTAGACCTTTTAGTCTAGAAGCTCCCACATACAAAACAAAGGTTTTGATCTATTCAGACCTGGAAGGCATTTACGTTGGCTTTGTTAATCAGCAACCCATGGAGACCAGGGATCGGAGAAGACACAATCGCGACATGCTCAAACAAGACTACGACCGGAATATCGTCGTCATCGATTTTGATAACAAAGGCAACAGTGCCTATATGTTGGGCGTATCCTTAAGCGAATCGTTAATAGATTTCACTATCACTAATGAAAGTGAAACTGATGGGGATTGGGATGGGGAATGGTTTGCTAAAACATCAGAATCAGAAGAAAACTGGTACTCGGAGTTCTTCATTCCTTGGACCATGGTATCGATGAATCAGCAAAAAGGTCCAAATCGAAAAATCGGTATTTCAACCAGTAGGCTGATTCAACATGAGGCAAAATACGTTGCTTTTCCGCAGGCATCACCTCTGAGGAAAAAATTTCTCTCCTTGTTGCACACCATTGAAGTTGTTCAGTCCAACCCGAGACGACTTGATTTTTACCCCTATCTTGTAAGTAAGGGCAATTTTGTGGATGACGATATGTCCTATCAGGCGGGTTCTGAAATATTTTTTGCCAATGGTAGCGGTGGTGAACTTAGCGTGACTCTCAACCCTGACTTCGGTCAGGTTGAAAGCGACAACATAGTCATTAACTATTCTGCACGAGAGACATTTTATTCTGATAAAAGGCCATTTTTTACTCAAAGCCAGTCCCTGTTTGAAATTTCCAATGAATGGTATCCTGGTTTTGAACTATATTCGATCATTCACACCAGAAGAATAGGTGCTCGTCCAGATTATGATTGCTCAAAGTATGGTTCTGACTCAGGTGGCAGTGATGAGGACGAGTTGCAATGTTTAAGCAGCCAAGAAATGAACAACGATATTGATGTGGCGCTCAAATATACTCAATTAGGCGATAAAACAGATTTCGGCTTCTTCGGTGCTTTTGAGCATGATGAGGATTTTAGTGAGGGTAAGGACTTTTTCGCAGTTAGAACCTCACACAGAGCTGGAAACCACAAAATCGGCCACATGTTGACCCATGTTGATCGAAGTGCTATTGACCGGGATGCCACTGTCAATGCATTTGATTATCAATTTACCCCAAACGACATCATAAAATTTGACAGTGTTCTTATGTTCTCTGATTCAAATCAGGAAAAGAGTGGATTTGGCTCAAGAAACGCTGTTGTTTTTGAGCACAACAAAAAATGGCGAAGCGGTGCCGAGTTCTATTATTACAATGACAAACTCAATATTGACGACATGGGATATTTGTATCGAAACAATTTGTTCTCTGGAGGGGCAAATGTGAGCTATACCAGAACCGATTTCACCAAAGATTCGCCGGTTCTGAGTCGAAGCTATAGTTGGGATTTTTGGAGTGAAAACAATGCAGATGGAGAAACCATTGACAATTCTATTGTATTGTTTTTCATGCAGCAATTCAAAGACACATCAAGCATCCATTTAAACATATTTACTAATAGTGAGGGAATAGACGATGATGTAACGCGTGGCAGTTTATCCGCACCATTTCTAGAAAGTGGCAAAGGACTGGCTACTGACTTTAACTACAACACGAGAATTATTGGAAAATGGCAAGCAGATTTAAATGTGTATGCACAAAAAAAGGACCGCCTTTCTTTTACTGAGCGTACCAGACGTGTATCGACAGGACTACGTTATTTTCCTTCCGACAATTTAAGATTCTATTTGCAACTATCCCATACTAAAGTTAATAACTGGTTTATCTGGAGGAGCGACAACCACTATGCTACTTATCAATCAAGGAATACCACGATTAAGCTGAATTCCAGGTGGTACCCTGATGATCGTCAGGAGTTTCAGGTTAAGCTTGAAATGGTGGCTTTCAGAAACCAGTATGGCAAAGGATGGACTGCTGATACTTTGGGGTACCTAAACAGTTTAGGTACCTCAGAATCAAGCATCAATTCAGGAAGACTCTCTTTTCAGATTAGATACAAATATGAGATTGCTCCTCTGTCCAATATTTACCTCGTCTACACTAGGGGCGGAAATAATTATTTTGATGATGAGTCAGGGACAAGCAGGATTTATAGGGAAACATGGCGAGATCCAGAAAGCAATCGGTTGGTGCTGAAAGCTCGAATCAAATTCTAATTAATCCAGTAAAAAACCCTAAAAAAATATAAAGCTTTTGATTATCACATCAGTTATTATTCTGCGATCAATATCAACTCAATAAAGGAATCTGTCGCATCTATTTCTTCGAATTGATTTGAATCAATGTATTTTTTAATTAATATTTTGATAATTAAGCTTAAGTGACTAAAAAAAATAAATGACTAGTTTCATGAGGCATATTAATTTCAATTTTGTTTTTAATTTTTCTAGATTTCTAGTCATTGTTTTCGTATTTATTGCACAATTTACCGAAACTGCTCATTCGACAATTATCATTGACGGTGAACTGACTGAACCAGAATGGACACAAGCCCAGACACTTGATGAATATTCAGTAGTTATACCGTTCAGCCTAGAGCAACCTAGATACAGTACAAAAACCTTAGTGTATTCAGATGAATTCGGTCTTTATTTTGGTTTTATCAACCAACAACCAGAAGAGTCAAGGGATCGGAGAAAAAGTAATAGAGATATGCTACATGGTGACTACGATCGCAATATCGTGGCTATTGATTTTGATAACAAAGGCAATACGGGCTATATGCTGGGCATTTCTTTAGGCGGATCCTTGTTAGATTTTGCTGTTACTAACGAAACCCAGACTGATGGTGATTGGGATGGTGAGTGGTATGCCAAAACATCAGAATCTAAAGAGAATTGGTATTCAGAATTTTTTATCCCCTGGGCGTTAGTTTCGATGAAAAAACAGGAAGGGTCTACCAGAAAAATTAGAGTTGGTTTCAGTAGAGGAGTACAACACCTGTCCCAAACTTATGGCTTACCAGAAATAAGCCCAATGAGAACAAAATTTCTTTCACTTTTTATCCCAATAGAGGTTAATCAATTCCAACAAGGTCGATTGGATTTTTATCCGTACATTGTTGCTAGTGATGATTATGAAAATGATAATTCTGCCTACCAAATTGGTACAGATATCTTTTATACCAATGGTGAAGGCAGTGAAATAACGGCAACGATCAATCCAGATTTTGGCCAGATTGAAAGTGATAGTCTAGTTGTGAATTATTCTGCCAGAGAAACATTTTATAGTGATAAAAGGCCTTTTTTTACACAAAGCCACTCCCTCTTTGACATTCATGAGAACTGGTATCCAGGGTTTGAACTCTATTCCATCGTTCACACCAGAAGAATAGGTTCTGCTCCAGACTATGACTGTTCTCAATACGGTTTAGCTAATGGAGGTAGCAATGAAGAGGAATTGGAATGTGAATTGAGTGAGGAGCCGATCAACGATATTGATGCCGCTATCAAATACACGCGATTAGGTGAACAAACCGACATTGGTTTTTTTGGGGCTTTTGAACACGATGAAGATTTTAGTGAAGGGAAAGATTTTTATGCTTTTAGAACTCTCCATAAGTCTGGATACCACACCATAGGACACATGATTACACACGCTAAAAGTGGAGCTATTAATCGCGATGCAACAGTGAACGTAATGGATTATAAATACAAACCCTCGGATGTGATTACTTTACAAAACTTCGTGTTTCATTCTGATTCCAATCAGGAAGAGGGAGGCTTAGGTGTAAGGAGTGTGGTCACTTTTGAACACAATAAAAATTGGCGCAATGGATTTGAAATTTACTATTTTGATGAACACTTAGA
Source organism: Fidelibacterota bacterium (assembly GCA_002729175.1). Lineage (GTDB taxonomy): Bacteria > Fidelibacterota > Marinisomatia > Marinisomatales > S15-B10 > UBA2125. Next base: position 1,129 of record PBTS01000078.1, on the reverse strand, counting down.
TTTTAACGACATGGGTTATATGTGGCGAAACGACCTTCTTGCAGGTGGTGGTTTTGTCAGATATGAGAATACAGATTTTGGTGAAAATTCCAGGGTCTTGAGTAGAACTTATAATCTCGATTTTTTTGATAAAAACAATTCAGACAATGATAATTTAAAAGAATTTATCTCATTGTTTTATAGTCAAAGGAATAAGAATCGGTCCAGCTTCAATTGTAATTTATTTTATAGCCCTCATGGCAATGACGATGAAGTCACTCGAGGAATAGGTATGGCACCATTCATTCAATTACGAAAAGAACTTGATTTCGATTGTGGGTATAGAAGTGGCATGAGAGGGAAATGGCAATGGAATTTGACTGCATCATCAGGCACTGGAGATTATTTTGTATTTAGTGAGGATAGGAAATCCATTAGAATTGGAGTTGGTTATTTTCCACAAGATAATTTGAAATCTAATTTTCATTTGCACCAGACCAAAACTGATAATTGGTTTATTTGGACAGATGTAAATCAATATGCAAGTTATGAATCAAAAAATACAAGAATCTCTACTGACATGAAATGGTATCCAAGTGAACGTCAAGAATTTCAAATAAAGTTACAAGCTGTTGCTTTCAGAAATCAACAAGGACAAAGCTGGGTAGCAGATGAAGCTGGTTATCTCAATAGCACGGGAGCAGCTGTAGAGAGTATTAATTTGGGAAAAATTGCTTTTCAAATTCGTTACAAGTACGAGATTGCTCCACTGTCAAACCTTTATCTCGTCTACACTAGAGGGGGTGATTACTATTTTGATGATGAAGCAGGCACCAGTAAGATCTATCGTAAGACGTGGGACAATCCCGAGAACAACAAACTGGTTCTAAAATTACGTATCAAGTTCTAATCTATTGTTTACTGGTTGCAACTAATTAGCTTGTTCAAGTTCGATCAATGATCCCATAAAGTTTTTTGGATGCAAGAACAGTACAAGTTTGTTATTGGCTCCAAGATAGGGCTCACCCGTACCTAAAACTGTCATTCCTTGACTGGTCAATTGATCTTTGGCAGCGAAGATGTCTTCAACCTCATAACACAGATGATGAATGCCACCTTTAGTATTTCTCTTTAAAAAACTATCAATTGG
>PBTS01000077.1:0-11060 GCA_002729175.1 Fidelibacterota bacterium | reverse complement strand
CAGTATGATCCCGGAAGCTGAATCGGGGCGGTTTGTACTGATCTATGCATCCCACAGGCTGTTACCCACATTCCTCGGCGCCGTCATGATGACCACCATTGTTGGTATCATTATCTCTACGGCGGACTCGTATCTGCTTGTGCCGGCCAATTCGCTCATCAGGGATGTTTATCTCCTTTACATTAATCCAGATGCCAGTGAAGAGAAGATAGTTTTCTTAAGCAGAGCAATTGTCCTTCTTCTGGGAATAATTGCCTATTTCGTATCGCTCATTTTTGCACGTTCCACTACTATTTTCGAAAAAGCCCTCTATGCCTACACGATTTACGGTGCCGCTATTACTCCAGCACTTTTTGCAGCATTTTTCTGGAAAGGCGCTACGAAGGAAGGTGCGGTAACGTCCATCGTTTCAGGAACGGTAGTGACATTACTATGGAAGGAAGCTGGATTTGTACAAAAACTCATCCCTGCTAACCTTTACGGCAACTTGGACGAAGTTCTTCCAGCCATTACCATTTCGGTGATTTTGCTGGTAGGGGTCAGTCTCCTCACACAAAACAGACGCTGAGAATCGAAACTGTGAAAACGGTTCTCGACAGACTGATTACTTTCCAACTCGACTATCCCAAACGAGTGCTGACCATTATAGCTGTCATCACCGCCGCGGCTATGGGGACTGCTTCCCGAGTTCAATTTGACTTCACCATCGAAAACCTTTTCCCGGAGAACGATCCGGAAGTAGATGCTTATTTCGAATTCCGGGAAGAGTTTGAGAGGGAGGATGATCTCATTTCGCTGGCTTATGATGCAGGTGATCCGTTTAGTCGTGAAAACCTTCTGAGTACCCGAATGCTGACCGAAGCCTTCTCAAAGATAGAAGGTATCTCCGAAGTTACCTCCCTTACTAATGTAGAACTATTTGAGCCGGGAGAAAACCTGGTCATGGCAGCGGTTTACAGAACTGTCCCGGGTACACAAGATTCGCTTGATCTGCTCAAGGGCCGCGTCATGAGTTCACAGCTCCTGACCGACAATCTGGTGTCATCCGACGGCAAGACTGCGGCATTCATATTGGAGTTAGATGATGATGTCAATAATCACGAAGGGCGGGAGGGAATTATTAAGGCAATGGGTGAAATTGCAGCCTCCACTGCCTGGAAATGGTACGAGGCGGGAATCCCCATCCTAAGAACTCGTTATGTCCAGTATATGCTGGACGACTACGGCCGGTTTTTTGTTCCTGTCACTATTGTGCTTTTCGGAATTCTCTTTCTCCTTTTCAGAACATTTCGGGGAGTGCTTCTTCCATTTAGCGCAGTGCTTATTGCCGATTTCTGGGCGCTTGGTATCATGGGTGCTTTAGGGCTCACTATAAATATTGTTACCTATATTGTGCCTACACTCGTTCTTATTATAGGCGTAGCTGACTCTATACATATCCTTGTAAAATTCCACGAAGAACTGATCCGCGGCCGCGACAAGCGCGAAGCTATTCGCATCACGGTCCAAAAGATCGGTTCCGCCATCATGTTGACAAGCGTGACGACCTCCGTCGGTTTCCTCTCACTCGTTAGCACCAACATAACCATGATCCGCGAGTTCGGCGCCATCGTGGCAGTGGCAGTTATATTCGCTTTCATTGTGTCCATCACCTTTATTCCGGCCATGTTGGTGATTCTCAGAATGCCGTCTGAAGCGAAGCTTCAACGCGTTACTAGAAGCTTGCGGCACCGTTTCCTGAAATGGGTGGTGAGCATGAACAATCGCCACCAGACACCCATTGTGGTAGTTTCATCACTGCTCGTTTTCACCTTCATCTTCTATGCTATGAAAATCGATCCCCATTCGTCCCTGATGGAAGACCTCACTAGCGGAAATCGCCTCTACGATGATATGACTTTCATGGAGGAGCGTATGGGTTCTGTCCTCCCTTTCGAAGTAATAATTACCGCGAGTTCAGATGATGGTCCCGTGGAAGATGGAATCAAGGCGCCGCAAACCCTCCACGCCATTGCCAAACTTCAGGAAAAACTTTCGTCCTTTCCGGAAATCGGGAAGACAATCTCAGCGGTCGATTATCTTAAGGAAATGAACCAGGCTTTTCATGAAGGTGATCCGGCGTTTTACGCGATTCCCGCGAGTAGAGATATGGTGGCTCAGTACATTTTTCTCCAAGAGGAACAGTTTGAAACTCTAGTCAATTTTGATTATTCCAGCGCCCGGCTGGCGGGGCGAATCGCCGATGTCACCTCTCGGAGAGCTCAGGAAATTACTGATGAAGTAATGCTCTGGTGTAAAAAGAATCTCCCGTCCTCACTTGATGTAAGACTCACCGGCACAACGCTAATGGCGTTGAGAATCAACCAGTATCTGGTAACGAACCTGGTGGTCAGTTTTCTCATAGCTTTTGGCGTCATTTTTGTTTCTATGTGGGTCCTTTTTCGTAGCGTCAAACTTGCGGTCATCTCTATGATTCCCAACTTCATTCCGTTACTGTTTATGGCCGGGGTTATGGGTTTTTTCCACATAAAACTTCGCCCCACTACAGCCATGACATTTGCTATTGCTTTCGGCATCGCCGTTGATGACACCATCCATTATCTTGCAAGGTTCCGACAGGAGCTGTTCGCACACGGTGGGCATTATCGAGAGGCAAATGAATGGACGCTGTTGACGACGGGGAAAGCGATTATATCTACATCACTGATCTTGTCAGCTGGATTTTTTATCATGGTCAGCTCCAATTTTCTTCCCAGTAGGGATTTTGGATTCTTGTCCGCAGTGACAATGCTCGGTGCATTACTAGGTGACCTTTTCTTTCTTCCTGCTGTTCTGACACTGGTGAAGCCGAAAATACCGCACTTTTACAGGTCACGGTCCGAAGAATAAGACCTCTTAACAAAAAGCCCTGAATAATCAGGGCTCTGAATTTGGTTCTTTTACTTACAAATACTAATTAGAGAAATGAGATTCCCAAGATCATGAGTATGCCGGCTGCCATTTGGAAGTAGATGGTGTTGGCGCAAGTGGTGGCCAGTTCACGCTTTTCAAAATCCAGGAACACTTTGTAGGTAAGGTAAACTGCCCCGGGAGCTGCTAGCATTCCGAGAAGAGCACCCTGTGAGACTATGTCATATGTGAATAGCAGGTACATGGCCAAGAAAGAACCGGCCATGAGGCCGAGGTAACCCCACCGGGCGTTTCTAATTCCGAGAGTTGCTACCAAGTGTATCTTTCCAGTGGCGATGTCAGTTGGTGTATCCGGGAACTGGTTGATCCAGAGGATGGCCGTTGTGAGAAGTCCCACAGGAATGCCCAAAAGGAAGGCGTCCCAGCTGTGGATACCAGTGAGAGCGAAAACTGCCCCCATAGTCAACATTGGGCCGAACAAGAGGCCAATTGATACCTCTCCTAAACCCCGGCGAGCCGCTAGTTTGAAAGGCGGTGCTGTGTAGAAAAATCCGCCAACGGCGCCGGCTGCCCCATACCAGAAAAGGTCCATTCCCCTAGCCCAAGGACCGAATATAACAGCAATACCGCAGACCGCTGCCAGCAGAAGAAATGAACTCGCAAGCCTGAATAGGCCGCTCTCTGAAATAAGATCCAGTTCAATGGCCCGTGATCCACCGGAATATTGAAGAAAGTAGTCGTTGTTGGCTTGATCTGTACCAGCTTTCCAATCGAAGTAGTCGTTAAAGGTGTTAGCGGAAAGGTGAAGGAAAGAAGCTCCCAAAAACACCAAACAAAAAAGAGGCCAGTCAAAAGCACCAGCGCTGGAAAGACCGCCATTGTAGGCCCAGACTGAAGCGAGGATAACCGGAATCCATGTTGCCGATAGAAAAGGGAGGCGCGTGATGACAAGTGCGGATAGCATTTTCAGCCACCACGGGTCCTTTGGCATAGTTTCGGCAGGATCAACCCCTTCCAGAACTCTGGTCTGTCCGCAGTAACCTATCTGAATTTTCTCGCCGTCTATTGTCTTGTAGGTTGGTGTAATTCGGACCTCGGCAGGGATGGGGGAACCATCCTTGTGTACAAATGTGGTGTCGGACTGAAACTCACCTTCATTACTGGCCTTGTCTAGCCAGGTTTTCACATGTCCCAGAACAACATTTCCTGGAGAAAATCCGGAGACACGCATTTTCCCGATAACTTCATCGGCCCTGTAGCCAAAAATCTTTTCCGCACCCTCATTAAAGGTTTCAACCCGACCTTCCATATCGCATGTAATTACAGATATAGATTCTTTTTCGCTATCATCCATTTGACGGGTCCATTTTCTCTCTTGATCGCTCATAATGCCGTTCCTCTAATTGGTTAAAAGGGCTGAGAATTTAGCGACTGTTCCCTCCGCTATCAATGGGAAAGGACAGGAAGAAATTCTACAAAATGGATGATCCACCCCGAAATCAAATTTTTGCCACCAAAGGCGGGTTTTGTTCTGGAGTCTCCGGTTGTTTTTGGGGTACCAGTAGCCTTCTATAATATTCAAATCTTTTGTTGGTGCCGTGCCAGTTGTCAAATCTTTGAAGAATTTGGACTGAACCTGTGAATCGCTGTGATACACCTTCTCTCACATGTCCTGAAACATATTTAAAACCCTTTTTTTTGGCCCAGCTTAGGTAAACCCTCTTCAACGTCTTGGCGAAGCCACTCCCTTTATATTTTTGAAAAACAACAAAAGCATAGGTATAAAGTGTATTCTTTTCCCCCAAATTTCTGTCACATTGAAAGGATGGGTCATTGGAAAAATATTCCAACGGTACGCCGATGATATAGCCGATAATTTCACCGCTTTGTCTGGCCACAAAAGGTAAAGTGTGAGGGTAGTTGAAATATTTTCTAATACTTGTTTTAGTAAGTCGGACATCCTCAGTGAATTCTTCTACAAGATGCTCAGAAATCAAAATCAGCTGAGGGATGTCTTCTTCACCCACATGTTCCATCAGTTCGATTTGAAAATTAAGAGAAGATGAAGCGATAATCCTGGAGCGGGTTTTTACCGCGATCTCTAATGTAAGTTGCTCTCCGGTTTTATCTGCTGGGTCAGCCATATTAATACCTTATCTATTCAGCAGAATAAGCTAGGATTCAGAATGACGCAACGCTTTTATAGTGTCAAATGCAGATATCCAACTGTCCGTTGCTTCCCGTCAACACTACTCTGTAACTTTATAGTGTTGAAAACTTTTACTGACAGGCTTCAGGAGGCCGTTGAAAGCCATAATTCTCGCCTATGCGTTGGTCTTGACATTGATGCTCAAAAGATTGACCCTGAATCGCCACCTCCTCTGGCTGAACTAAAAGTTTTTACCAGAATGGTCATCGACTCTACGCTGGATCATGTGTCTGCCTATAAGTTAAATCTGGCCTTTTATGAGGCATATGGTTCCGAAGGGTTTAAATGGCTTGAAGAGACCATGGAGACGATTGGCGACAAACGCCTTACCATTGGCGATGCAAAACGGGGTGATATTGGAAATACTGGACAAAAACATGCAACGGCACTCTTTGACCACTTTGGTTTTGACGCTATTACCGTATCGCCTTACATGGGTCAAGATTCTCTGGAACCATTTTTAGAGCGTCCCGATCGGGGAGTATTTGTTCTTTGTCTAACTTCCAATCCCGGTGCGCGGGACATTCAGCTTACAGAAGTGTCAGGTGTGGCAGTCTACAGGAGAGTCATCTCCATGGTGAAGGATTTGAATGAAAATAATAATTGTGGTCTGATTGTAGGAGCTACTAAATCGGAACAAATGGCGGATATACGTTTAGAGGCGGGGGATATGCCTTTTCTCATTCCTGGTATAGGGGCACAGGGAGGAGATCTGGAGGCCAGTGTCCATGCTGGAAACAGTAACGGAGTGGCGCTTATTAATGTATCCCGGTCAGTCCTTTACGCTGCGGATCCAGGTTCCGCGGCGATGGATTACAATTCAATAATTAACGAGGTACTTGGTGGTTTAAAAGGGCCCTGACCATGGATATTAGTAGTATAATGGATGAAACAGGAGCGGTGTTAAAAGGCCATTTTCAGCTTACTTCAGGAAAACACAGTGATACCTATCTGGAAAAGTTTCGCCTTCTGGAACGACCTGAGATAGTAGAGGAAGTGGGCAAACAGATGGCCAAAGCTGTTAAAGGGATCGATGTGGATGTTGTTCTTGGGGCAGCTGTTGGTGGGATTTTAATAAGTAGTTCTACGGCAAATGCTTTCGGGAAAAAAGGGATTTTTGCAGAGAGGGTGAATGGTGAGCTCAAATTACGGAGAGGATTTGAGCTTGCTCCGGGCGAACAGGTATTGGTGGTGGAAGATATTGTTACTACCGGCGGATCAGTCCGAGAGCTTTTAGATATTGTTGAAGCTTTCGGCGCCGACCCTGCCGCCGTGGTATGTCTTACCGACAGAACTGCCGACGGTATTGATTTTGGGTGTCCAACAAAAGCATTAGTCAGATTTCCTGCAGTTTCGTGGGATCCGGAATCTTGTCCACTTTGCGCACAGAACGAACCATTAACTTCGAGAGGAAGAACAGGTAAATGATCAAAATTAGTGTTATAACCAAATTGTCACTTTTTCTTATGACAGCAATCTTTTTGTCCTGTGTTCAAAAGCCGGAAGAATATGCCGTTATTCACACTGATGAGGGACAGATTGTTTTGAAGTTTTTTCCTGATGTGGCTCCGAAACACGTAGAAAGTTTCAAAATTTTAGCCCGGGATGGATACTTTAACGGTACATCCTTTCATCGCGTAATTCCCGGTTTTGTGATTCAGGGTGGAGACCCCAACTCTAAAGATGGTGACAGATACAACGACGGAACCGGTGGTCGCGCCGGAAAATACTATGGTGTAGGAGAAGAAGATAATCCTGATACCTGGATGCTTCCTGCCGAATTCAATGATCGTCCACATAAGCGCGGCACTCTTTCCATGGCCCGATCGTCTGAGGAAAATAGCGCAGGTAGCCAGTTTTTTATCTGCGTTGACGATTTGCCTCAATTGGACGATAAGTATACCGTCTTTGGAGAAGTTATTGAAGGGTTGGACACTGTTGATCGAATTGTGGATACGCTGACGCCACGCAAGCGTAACTCCAACTACCAAAGGCCTGATGGTGATAATCCCGTTTTTGGAATGTTTATGGATGTTACTATTGGTACGGCTGAAAAACTGAAGCTGGACCTGTCTATTTAATTTCATTAGCGAATAATTGTTATGAGTCGATTTTCTTCAGTATCGTTAAGGTACTGCCTTCTCATTCTCTTACTGTCTATTTCCTGTGATAATAATTTCTCTAAATGGTCCACATCAGGATGGCCGGAATCAACACCGGCGGCGCAAGGTATGGATTTGGAAAAACTTTCTTCTATGGATGAGGAATTTTCGGCTGGGAAACACGGCTATATTGACGGAATGTTGGTCATCAGAAATGGTCATATCGTTTATTCAAAAAAGTATGATCAGGATTATGAAACTCCTTTCAAGGGTACCAACACGGAACCTGGTCAGTATAATTATTACGATCCTGATTGGCATCCTTACTACAAAGAAACTGAGCTTCATTCTATGCAATCTATTAGTAAGAGTATTACCTCCGCGATCGTAGGAATTGCTATTGCCCGAGGAATTATTCCAGATGTAAATGTGAAGATGAGCAGTTATCTGGGAGAGTTTTCGACTCCCGATTCAGATCACCGAAGAGAAAATATGACCCTTAAAGACGTTCTCACTATGAGGACAGGCATCAAGTGGGATGAATCGACAATCCCTTATACAGATTTGGCCAACAGTTGTGCCGGTATGGAGCAGAGCCAGGATTGGATACAGTTTGTTGTGAGTCAGCCCATGGCTGCCGAGCCTGGTGATATCTTTGTTTACAACAGCGGTGCTACCATGCTGCTTTCTCAGATGATTCGCAAAGCAACGGGACTGGAGGTAGATGAGTACGGTCAGAAATATCTTTTCGAACCTTTGGGTATTAAAGATTACTTCTGGAAAAGAACTCCCAGAGGTCTTACTGACACAGAAGGGGGTCTCTATCTGAAGCCTGAAGACTTGGCAAAAATTGGCTACCTGTTTCTTAAGGACGGTATTTGGGAAAGGCGCCGCATCCTTCCGGAAGGTTGGGTCAAAGAATCGATAACACCTAGGGTTGAGTTGGCATCCAGCAAGACACGCTACGGTTATAAGTGGTGGCTATTACCCTACAAAGAGGGCAAGTATGCCATCACGGGCCTCGGCTACGGAGGTCAGAGACTTATAGTTATACCTGAAAAAGAATTGATTGCAGTTTTTACAGGATGGAATATCTATGACAAGCCTTCTCTAAACGCCAACTTTGTTCTCAATCGTCTACTCCAGGCGTTTGGTCCAGATTCATAGCTGTCACAGTATGAGTCATAAACTGAGAATTGGGATTGCACTGGGTGGTGGTGGCGCTCGCGGAGCTGCGCATATTGGTGTACTACAAACGTTGGAATCCCAGGGCATTGGCATCGATACGATTGCAGGAACCTCTGCCGGCGCGGTGATCGGTGCCATGTACGCCGCCACGCTGAATAGTGACTGGGTGAGGCAACACTACCTCGACTATTTAAATAGTGACACTTTCCGTGCTATGGGAACCCATCACCTTCGGAGAGATACTCCAGAAAAAGATTCTTTTTTTCAACAGATTGGCAGATTTGTAAAGGATCACCTGGTGATCTCGCTGGCGGTTCACCGGCACGGCATTGTGGATAGGGAAAAACTAACTCAGGGCATTCGCTATCTGTTGCCCGTCAGTTCATTTAATGAACTGAAGATTCCGCTGACCATTACATCTACTGATCTTAACAGCGGAAAGGAGATAGTCACATCCAGTGGTGATCTGGTGGAAGCAGTGGTGGAAAGTTCATCCATTCCTGGATTCATAAAGCCTCTGGAAGAGAAGAACAGACTCATTGTAGATGGTGCTGTGGCGGCGCCGGTACCCGTGAAAGCACTTTTGACATATAAGAACGATGTTTGTATAGCTGTGGACATTGCCCGGAGAAAAATGAAACCTCTTCAGGAATTTTCTTTGCTGGAACTTATGTCACGAGTGGGTCAAGTGACAGGTGTGAAGCTTGCTGATGAGCTTGCTTCTCAGGCTGATGTTTTGATCCAGCCCGATGTGGGGGAGGCACACTGGTCAGAGTTTTCACGATCAGAGGCTTTCATCATAGCTGGTCAGGAAGGGGCGAAAGCGGCTATTCCGAAAATCAATAAACTACTGAATGAGCGATCCGGTTTACGTTATCGACTCCGGAAGAGTCTTGGATTTATCTAACCGCGACGTACCTGGAATAGTTTCTGAGTAGACACTGGCTACTTGCCGGTTGTACCGCCTAAAAGATTTTCCGCCATAAATTGTTTTGAGAATTCAAAGGCAGCAACTCGCGCTTCAGGATTTCCTCCGAAAGTTGGCCCACGACTAGCGCAAAATGCGAGAGCGATTTTTTGCCGAAGGGGCGTTATCATAGGTATATCAAAGAAATTCATCAGTATAGCGCCGTCGGCTCGCATTCGGAACTGGCAATCGGTCAGTATGTAACCATTATCCATCACTTCAGGCGGCTTTAGGCGGTCAAAGGAGTGGTGGGCGTTGGGATATACGGTCACGTTTGCTTCAGCACCGGCAGCCTTCATATCAGTAACCAGATCCTCACATGCCGCTGCAGGAACCCAATTATCCAATTCACCAATGAGGATATGGATTGGAACGTCACTGAATTCAACAACTTCAAGATCTGTAATGCAAGGAGGATAAATTGGTAAATGTGCCTTAAAACTGAGATGAGAAGTAATTGCATTTTTCAGAGGTTGCCAAGCGCTGAAAAGTGCCACGGAGCCGCCAAGGCTCCATCCTGTAATGGCTACACGATCTAAATCAATACGGGGATCGTTTGCCAGAACAGCCAATGCCTTATAAGCATCCAGAATCATCATGGCTGATGTTACTTCCACTTGTGTTCCCACTGTAGATGTGATGTTACGACTGGCAAAACTTTTTAACTCAAAGGTTGCCATACCCATATCACGGTACATCTTCAAATATTCAAGATGATGGTTCGACCATGCCAAACTGCCTGCCACACCAAAAACCATTGGTAAGTTTTTTTGTTCTACCCCTTCAGGAAATCTGAGAATTCCGTAAACCTCTTGAGGCTCCTGGTTTTCCAGGTCTGTGATAACGTGATAGAATGAGAACGGGTTTGAACTGGTAAACTCAATGCGCTCATCTTTTTGCTGAGCAAAAGATGCGGTTATGAGAAAGGTTATAATGAGAGAGAATTTCACTCTAGAGAGTATACTACAAAGATTTCTTTTTGAAACAAAGTAACAAAGATTAATTACACCCCAGTTCAATTTGATCTATCGGGCATTTTCGGTAAACTGCAACTTAGATTAAGGAGTGTGAGTATGTTGAAAAAATCAATTCTGTTTTTTGTTGTTTCGCTCTCAGTTTGGTCCTGTTCTGTAGATACAGAGAGTACATCAATTCTTCATCCCTCTGAATATTTTGGGCGTAAGATTGGGGATCCCGGTGTTTTGATCCCTCACTCAAAGATACTTGAGTACTATCGTTTCATGGAGGAGCGGAGTGACAGAGTGAAAGTTGTGGAAATAGGTGAAACCACTGAAGGTCGGCCGTTCTATTATGCCATTGTTACCTCACCGGAGAATCACGTCCGCCTTGATAATTTGATTAATATGAATAGCAAACTCTACGATCCTCGTGGTGTGTCTGATGGCGAAATCCAGAAAATTATACGGGAAGGGAAGACATTCGTGGTTGCTAACCATCAGATTCACTCCACTGAAGTAGGCGCTTCGCAAGGTGCACTCCTTATGGCATATCGTATGGCGACTGGTAATGATCATGAAGTATCACGTATTTTGGATAATGTTGTCCTGATCCACGTTCCAGTTCACAACCCGGATGGTCAGGAGAGAGTCTATGAGTGGCTCGATGAGTGGCGTGGTACGGACTACGAAAATAGCCGCCCTCCTTTCCTGTATCAAAAATATGT
>PBTS01000076.1:0-17730 GCA_002729175.1 Fidelibacterota bacterium | reverse complement strand
TTTGCCCGTGAGTTTGATGAACCTGATCCGGGAGATGTTCCTTTTAAGCGGGAGAGAAATGTTCTTGAACTTTAACATAGAAAAGAAACTATTTGAAAGGAGTATATGCTATGAATAAAGAGGATATTTTTAAAGACCTGTTCGATTGCGTTGTAGAGATGGATGTGCAAAAAGGTAAAGATGCTGCCACGCTGCTTATTAAGGAAAATTATAGTCCTTTGGAGGGTATCGAGAACGGTTTGTCAAAGGGGATGGAAGTTGTAGGAGAGAAATTCAACAAACTTGAAATTTTTTTACCAGAACTTATGATGGCTGCGGGAGCATTCACTTCAGCAATGGCTATCTTAAAACCTCATATTTTATCGGACAGTTCAGATAAAAGCAAAAGTCTCAATAAAGGTACTGTTCTGATTGGCACAGTTAAAGGTGACATACACAAAATCGGCAAAGATATTGTTGCTATTATGTTAGAAACAGCGGGATTTAATGTCCACAATATCGGTGAAGATGTATCCACTTCTACTTTTATAGAGGAAGCTGGTAGGGTTGATGCTGATATTATAGCCTTGTCATCGCTCTTGACTACTACTATGGCATCCCAGAAAGATCTTATCGACATTCTAAAAGAAATAGGCCAAAGAGAAAAATATTTAGTTATGATAGGCGGAGCCCCAACTTCCCAAAAATGGGCTGATGAGATTGGAGCTGATATATATGGGGAAAACGCTGAAAGAGCAGTTGCACTTGCTTTAGAATTTTTATCAAAAAAACAAAAATCATAAGGATATAAAAATTTGGTAAATCTTATAGAAATCATAGATAGGGCATTGGAAGGGCCCTTCACTTCTGAAAAAGACTTTGATTTAAATATCTTTGTTCCAAAGCTAAGGGAATTAATAAAAAAATATGAAATTAAGTATGATCCTGAAAATCCTTTGTCCTGTGATGACGATTTAGCAGACAGAGTTTTTAAGGCAGGAATAGATCTATTTGCCAATGTAGGAATTTACTGTGTCGATACAGAACGTATAATAAAATTTACCGAGGAAGAAATTCTGGAAGGTTTGGCCGAAGCTACTAGTCGACCGGTATTTGGCGAAGGAAGTGATGCCAAGGCTCTGGTAGCTCGTAAGCCCGAAAGCGATATTGATCCGTGGTGCTTTATAGGAGCTGGTGGAGCAGCCGTGTCCAATGAAACGCTATTTGAAAGTATTTTAGAGGCCTATGCATCATTTCTTCCATTGGCCGATTCCATCACCACTCCGACGATTAAGTATATTGAAGGAAGACTTGTTCGTACCAAAAGTCCTTTGGAAATCCTAGCCTGCATGCGATCCAGTACTTTAGCCAGGTCAGCTTTGCGAAAAGGTGGCCGTGCGGGTCTGCCTATTATGAATGCAATAGCTTCTGCAGGTTCGGATACGGCTAAAATTGCAGGAAGTCAATTTGGCCTTAGACCAACTGATGGTTGGTTAATCGGTACTATAGCGGAGATGAAGATTAATTTTGAAAGATTAAATGAGATTGCTTTTGTTATGAATTTAGGAGGTCATATAGTTGCAGAATCCGCACCCATTTTAGGTGGTTATTGTGGCGGGCCGGAAGGAACTGCTGTAACTAATGTTGCTTACCATCTTAATTCTATACTCTTAATGAAAGGTTCTTGTCAACTCACATTTCCAATTCATGTCAATCATGGATGCACAAGTGATAGGGCTGTTATATGGGCCAATAGCGCTAGTGCACAGGCTATTAGCAGAAACAGTCATTTCCCCTTCTTTATTCTTAATTATGTGGCAGCCGGTCCGATGACGGAAATGTGCCTGTATGAAATCGCAGCGGTTGTGATAAACGCTGTTGTTTCCGGAGCATCTATAGAATTTGGAGGTGTTGCAAAGGCCGTTGAAGTTGATCATTTCACGCCGATGGAACCAAAATGGGCTTCGGAAATTGCGCATGGTGTAATCGGGATGACTCGTTCACAAGGAAATGAGATTGTTAAAAAATTATTGGCAAAATATGAAGATGATATTCCAAATGCGCCAAATGGCAAAACCTATGAACAGTGTTGGAATATGAAAACAAAACAGCCAATTCTGGAATACAAACAATTGTATAAAAAAATCAAAGCGGAATTAGGGGAATTAGGTGTCCGATTCAAGTTTTAAACAGTCTGTTAGGTGTATGCACTCATAGAAGAAGGGAATTATTGTGAGTTTAACAAATGTCAAGAATTACGTTAACGGTCCATGGTGAGGAGCAGAAAACACCGGCTACTTAGGCGTGGAAAACCCAAGTACCGGTGACATTCTTGCCGGGTAAATGGATTTGAAACAGTATAGGAGTAATCGTGGAAATTGAACGTTTAGTACTTGGTGATTTTGAAACAAATTGTTGTGTGCTGACAGAATCGTCCCAAGCACAAGAATGCATGATAATAGATCCGGGATTTTCGCCTAATATCATAGTGCTTGTGGATGCTTTTTAAAATATTTTTGCTGTTCTGATATGGAGAACCCAATCTGGACAAATTTCATGGAGGTATAAAAATGGCCAAGGCAAAAACAGTTTTTTTATACCAACAAGAGATGAATCTGATTCATGCTCAAAGTATAAAAAGCCTGCAGGAAATTGGTATTAAAGTTCTCAGCAAGCCTATTCTTGAATTGCTTGAGAAGAATGGAGCGAGTGTGGATTATAATGCGATGGTTGCCAAAATTCCTGAAATGATTGTTGACCAGGCTCTTGAAAGCGTTCAAAAAGAGTTCACACTGTGCGCCCGCGATCCGAAGCATGATCTAAAAGTTCCTACTAAAACATATCCGTGGATGACTACCAGCGGACTTGCAGTTTTTGTTAAAGATTATGAAACTGGAGAGTATCGTAATTCCACCAGAAAGGATATTGCTGCGTTTACAAGACTTGGAGATGCAGTTGATTCACTTGATTTTCTCTGGACAGCATTAACCGCAACAGATGTTTCACCTCTTGCCCATGGTCCCCATGAATTGTGGACGACCATGCTGAATACTTCCAAGCATGTTCAAGGCGTTACAGCGCAAAGTTCTGAAATTGCAAAGGTGCAGATTGAGCTGGCAGCTCTTATAGCAGGCGGAAAAGAAGAATTAAAAAGACGACCCCTCTTTTCCGTAATTATATGCCCTATCGCACCATTGACCTATGAGCAAGGCTCCATTGAAGCGCAGGTAGAACTGGCAAAAGCCGGAATCCCCGTCGCTTCCATGTCCATGTCAAATGGTGGTGCAACTTGTCCTCTTCCAGTAGCGGGAATGTTGGTAAATATCAACACTGAAAACCTGGGAAGTATTGTAATCTCACAGATAGCGGCGCCTGGTGCACCCCACATTTATTGTTCCGAGTCAGGGCCAATGAATATGGCAACAGGTAGCATAGATTATGATACGCCTGAAAAGATCTATTTATGTATTGGGGCAGCACAAATGGCAAAAAAATACAACCTGCCATCTCTTGTTGCTGATGGCGGATGGGGTGACGGGATAGAAGCCAGCGTTTCAGGATTGTTCACGCCTTTTAGTCAACTTGCAGGGATAATGGGCGGCTCGGACCTCGCTACCGGTTATGGGTGTGTTGATTCCGCTAAAGGAATCTCTTTTGAACAGTTTATTGTCGATTCCTATATGTGGGATTGCTCCAAAAATTATATGAATGAAGTAGAAATATCAGAAGAGAAGATAGGTTTGGATGCTGTTAAAGAAGTTGGGCATGGACGTGACTTCCTGATGCATCCCCACACTCTGAAATATCTTAGAGGCGAACTCTCATCCTGGGAAAGAGGAAAATTTGACCTGCTGGAAATGGACGAGCAGGAACTGCCTGCTGAAGCCAATAAAATAGTGAAGGGCATATTAGATACGCACCAGGTTGAGCCGATTGCAAATGACCTTATTGAAAAGGGCGATGCAATTATTGCGAAATATGAAGATATAGTGAGTGATTAAGATATTTATCTGAAGTGTAATAGCTACTCAAACCAGCGGCCTGGTGTGACATGACCCCTACTATATGGGTAGGATATGTTTTGACTATTGGGAATAATTAAGGCTTTTTCGTAACTGTACTTCCTGATTAGCTACCACTACTTCCCTTATTCCTGAAATAATCACCCTCCTGCCTCTGATTGACGCAATTTGCGTGGTAATGCCGTAGCTATAATAGACTTCAGCCATTATAAACTCCTTATGGCACATGAAGGGGAAATTTTAATAATCTAATTTTCCTTTTTATCAAAATAATGATAAGGTAGAGGATAAAAACATGGAACAAGTAAATATGGCATCAATTGCCCATTTAAAATGTGATTATGAAACATGGGAAAATTTATTTCTTTCTCATGAAGATAATCAGGAGCAGGTAAATAATGGTAATTTCCTATATGGGAAGGCTAATGATAATACTGCAATCATAATCATGAAAAATGTTGATATGGCAGCGATGGCGGAACGAGCATCAGACCCAGAATTTAAAAAAATGGTGGAACCATATATTGAGTATCATGAATTTTTTACCCTCAATGAGATGAAACCACCACAATAATCTTTTGTAACTGTCGGGATGAAAGAAGCATCCAATCGTGACATAATTATTTTGAAATTTGATTAAATCTCGAGTCATTTATCGATTAACTAACAATGAGGAGTCAATATGAACCTACCATTAATTTTTAAGCTTGCAGCTGGTTTCATGGTATTGTGGGTTTTGCAAATGTGGTTCTTACCTTCGATGGTTGAAGAAACATTTGGCTGGAATTCATCGCCTGACTTAAGAGTTTTAATGAGGTATATGGGCATGGCAATGGCCGCACTTGCCACACTTCATTGGACTCTCCCAATGTGGGCTGGAGAAAATCTCTCAAATTTTGGGATGGTAACTGCGATTTTTTGGGGACTATTTGGTGTTATGGGAGTGTATGACATTGCTGTGGGAATATCACCATCTACCGCACCAAACTTCATTAGCACGGGAATGAATTTTGTTTTTTCTATATTATTTTTCGTAAATAGTAGAAAATCGTAGTTCAAAAATATACTTACTTGTAAACAAAAAAGCCCCAGGAAGGGGCTTTTTTGTTTCTAGACCTTCCTTCCTTGATTGATTTTCCCGCTATCTCTCCTTAGTTTGCCTCCAGAGAGGTAGTTTCCCCATTATGCGTTTACATCAGCTTTCTCAACCATTTTCCCAATCTCAAGCTGGTAAATGACGGGGGATGATCAGGATGACAGAAGCACCTACATAGTGACGTATTTTTTTGGAGGAAATAAATGAAAAAGCCCCTAGCCATACTGCTTATTCTTTTCAGCTTTTCCTCTGCCCAAGAGCGCCTAAGACTGGACTGGCCGGAGTTGGCACGTGTGATAGTCGAGCGCATGGAGGTGGGGCAGGGAGAGAAGGTTCTGTTTGTGGCCCATCCGGATATGTTCCGCGATCTGATTCCACCTCTGCGTTATGAGGTGATGAAAGCGGGAGCGGTTGATCTCGGCGTGATCGACGTTCTTCCATCAAGCGAGTTGGATCCGGATGTTATCAAGCGCGGCGCGGAACCTTCCAGAAAAGCGTACCGGAAAATGTTCAAAGATATTGATGCGTCGGTGATGCTGCCGGGAGCAACTCCACAACATCCTGCCTATGCCGCAATGCAAGATATATTGAGATCTGGTAAGAGCCGCACAGTCCATTTTCACTGGTTGGAAAACCGAAGCGCATATCCCCTCCCGGGTCAGCCGATGCCCGAACCGAGGGACATAGACGCGTTATACCAGCGGGCTGTGCTGAACAGTGACTATGACACGCTGGCAAAAATTCAGCTCCGTTTCGAACGGGCGATGCGAAACAGGGAAGTGCATGTGACCACACCGCTTGGAACAGATATCCGTTTCCGAATTGGTGACCGACCGGTAAACAGACAGGATGGCGATGCGTCAAAGGCGCGGACAGACCGTGGTGTGATCCTGATTGACCGGGAAATTGAACTGCCGGCGGGAGCGGTCCGTGTCGCCCCTTTGGAGGAATCTGTTCGCGGCACCATTGCGTTTCCACCATCCCAGTGGAACGGAGGTCCGGTCATCGGTCTCAAGCTTGAGATTGTTGATGGAATTGTAGTGAAAGTCAGTGCGAAGTCAGGAAAGGAAAATGTTGAAGCCGAGATGGAACAGGCGGGCGATGTGGGACGTCGATTCAGAGAGTTTGCACTGGGTTTTAATCCCAAATTGGCGGTGCCGGAACGAAATCCGTGGGTCCCCTATTATGGTTACGGTGCGGGAGTCGTTCGTCTTTCGTTGGGCGATAATTCAGAGCTTGGCGGGGCGGTAGGTGGTGAACGACCTTATGTCCGCTGGAACTTTTTTACCGATGCAACCGTGACGGTGGGGGATCAGATTTGGGTCAGAGATGGCAAACCGGTCATAAAGTAAGGGATGCATTCAATTTTAACGTGATGCTTCTTAACCTAAAATCTCATCCTTGAAACTGACGGGGGGACGGTCGGGGATGAAAGAAGCCCCACATTGTGATATAATTTTTTGGAGGTAGACTCATGATAAAATTGTCCAAAGAAAATAAAGTAAAAATCACTCAAGAAATTCAAGAATGGTTTAGAGAGAATCTTGACCAGGAAATCGGGAATTTAGATGCTGAATTTCTTCTTGATTTCTTTGCGGAAAAGATTGGAGGATTTTTCTATAATGAGGCACTTTCAGATGTACACAGTCTCATTAATGAAAGGACTGAAACTTTGATTGATGAGATCTATATTTTGACAAAACCAATATTATAATAAGGTGTGGTCAGGATCAAAGAAACACCCACATCGTGAGAGTTTATGTCTATAGCCCCCGTACCCGACTATCCATAGATGCGGGGTATATCTATTGTCCTTATAAATTTTTACTTATAAGGTTCAAATGGTAGATTAATTTTATTAATAGATAGAAAATGATTATAGAAAAGACAGAACTGTTAGAAATCCAGATCAGTGATATATGGTCTTTCAAATGTAACAAGGGGTTACTGCAACAATGATATCAATACAATCACTGGTTGAGGTTGTACAGGACGGAAAAGAAGGCGAGGCTGCAACTTCAGCAGAGCAGATAGTTCAGGCAGGCACCGATGTGGAGGAGATCATCGAAGCGTTGACTGTGGGGATGCGCGAGATTGGGGAACGGTTCGCTCGTATGGAAATTTTTCTTCCGGAACTGATGCTGTCCGCGCGGGCCATGCAGGCGGTGATGGAAATACTGGAGCCGGAGCTTCAGAAATCGGCCATGTCCGTCCAGAAGAAGGGCACGATGGTTATTGGAACGATCGCAGGCGATGTGCATGAGATCGGCAAGAACGTGGTGGTCTGCCTGCTCAAGGCCCAGGGTTTCGAGGTATATGATTTGGGATTTGATGTCAACGCTCTGGATTTTGTGCGCAAAGCCGAGGAAGTGAAAGCCGATATCATCGGTGTGTCCTCACTGATGACCACGACGATGCCTGGGCAGCAGGACATTGTCAAGATCCTTGAGGAGAAGGGGATCCGTGAGAAGTACCACGTGATCGTCGGCGGTGCGCCGGTAACGCAAGCGTGGGTGACGGAATGCGGCGCCGATAGCTGGGGAGAGAATGCCGGCGTGACGGTTGAAATATTGGAGCGTGTGATGGCAGAGAAAAGGACAAACGATGCTACCGTATAAGATGTGGGAAATCGTAGAACGGGCGAACTCCGGTCCATTCTGTGAAGACGACGAATTCACCTATGAGATTTTCATGCCCAAAATGCAGGAGGTGATTAAGAAGTACGACATTGTCTATGACTCTGACATGCCCGTTCCGGCGGATGACGACCTGGCCGACCGTGTCTGGCAGGCGGCGGTAGAGTTTTTTTTAGAGGTAGGCGTACTTAACGTGGATACCCACCGCCGGATTTTGGTGGACGCCTCAGAACTGCAGGAGGCGCTGTATCACACTCCCGGTCGCTACATCGTTGGCGCGGGGAAGGATGCTCGCCTGTGGAAGAGTCGTGTGCCGGAGGCCGATGCGCCGCCGTTCTGTATTTTCAGTCCTGACATCACCTGTGATGAGGAAATTTTTCTACCGATGTCCATTGCCTACATCCAGGAGCCGCTGGCCGACGGCGTATGTGCGCCGATTTTGGAGGAAAGTATGGGACTCAAAATCAAGTCCGGCGCGCCGACTGAGATGGCCGGGGTGGTGGAACATGCGATGGGATTGCGGCAGGCGGTCAGGTTGGCAGGGAAGCCGGGAATGTTCCTGGTGGCCGTGGGTACGGCCCAGTCCGACACAGGCCAGGTTGCGGTAAGTAATGATGAGTGGGGGGTACGATACACCGATGGGCGGCTTATAGGCGCACTGACCGAGTTGAAGATCGACAATAAATTGCTAAATAAGGTGGTCCACTGCATGCAGTTCGGGTGTTTCATCGGTTGTCTGAGCGGATCTATTTACGGCGGCTATGCCGGCCGCGCGGAGGGCACAGCCATTCTGGAAACAGCCTATCACCTGGCTGGACTGACCATCTATCAGGCGAATTTCCAGCAGAGTTTCCCGTTCCATCTTCACTTCACCTCCAATAGCGGGCGGGAGATGCTGTGGCTGGTGAGTGTGACGCAACAGGCCGTTAGCCGCAACAGTGACATCCTGTCCACATCTAACGGCTTCCTGAATGCCGGCTCCGGAACCGAAATGGTGTTGTGGGAGGCGGCAGCCCACGGACTTGCCAGTACCGTGTCCGGTGGACACCTGTGGGAAGCCGCTGTAGCGCACAACAAATATCGTAACTATGCTACGCCGCTAGAAGCGCGTCTGGCATGTGAGGTGGGACACGCCGCGGCACAGCAGGGAATGTCCCGGGAGCAGGCAAACGATATCACCCTGAAAATGTTGGAGAAATACGAAGACCGGATCGCCGACGCACCCAAGGGCAAGCCGTTCCAGGAGTGTTATGACGTACGCGTTTCGCGCCCTATGTCCTGGTACCTGGATATGTTCAATAAGGTGAAGGACGAGATAGCCACCATGGGGGTGGCGTTTCCGTATTAAGAGTCTCTCCGGAAACCTCATCTGGAGGTAAACGCAAAGATGAATCTCTTTGAACAGATGGCGGAAGCCACGATTAAAGGGGATAAAGAGCAGTGCGCGGCCCTTGCCCGGGTCGCCCTGGACGAGGGTGTAGATCCTGTCCAGGCTATTCAGGAGGGGTATACAAAAGGGATGCACGTCGTCGGTGACAGGTTCGCTGTTCTGGAATGTTTTCTGGCCGAGGTAATGCTCTCGGCCAACGCCGTGAGTGCTGCCATGGAGGTACTCAGACCCTCTCTTCTGGAGCGCCCGGGGCACGGAAGCCAGGGCACCATCATCCTGGGAACCATCCAGGGTGACGTACATGAAATCGGTAAAAATATCGTAAAAATCATGCTGCAGGCGGACGGTTTTACGGTCCATGATCTGGGTTATGACGTACCTGTCCGCCGGTTTGTGGAGCAGGCGGAGGAGCTGGGCGCTGATATCATTGGCGCCTCCTCGCTGTTGACCACCACCATGACCTATCAACCTGACCTTATCAATCTTCTGGGTGAACTGGGGCTGCGGGACAAATACCGTGTCATGATCGGCGGCGCACCGGTGACGGCCGAGTGGGCGGCAGAGATCGGCGCTGACGGCTATGGTGAAAACGCGACAAAAGCTGTAGAAGTTGCCAGAAGTCTGATGCAGGAGAAGCGGGGAGGTGAGGTATCATGATCAGTTTCTGGGATGTGATCGGTCGCAGCGAAAGCGGGACGCTTGTGAAAGAAGAGGAATTTGACTGGAAAGTGGCGCAGACCGCCCGCGAGATCGTCGAGCGGTATGACATCCGGTATGATCCGGAGCAGGTAGTCCCTTCCGATGAGGATCTGGTGGATCGGGTGTACCAGGCAGGTCTCGATCTGTTTTTGGAGCTGGGCATGTTCTGCCGGGATACAGGTCGTGTTTTGAAATTTACCCGCAAGGAAGTGGAACAGGCGCTGAAACATGCCCCAACCACCGTGACCTACGGACAGGGAAAGGATCTGGCGGTGATGGCCTGCCGGAGTATCGAGGACACTCGGCCGCCGTTTTGTCTATGCACACCCGTCGGTGCACCGGTGGCCGAAGAGCGGTTTGTTCCTATGGTACAAAGTTTCGCCCAGGAACCCCTGGCCGACACCTTTTCCAGCGCTTTTAGCCAGACCGTTCATGGTCGCCCCATCAAGTCGGGGACCCCCCAGGAGGTAGAGGCCGCTATCTGGAACGTAATTAAACTGCGGGAGGCGGCCAAGGCAGCCGGACGGCCCGGGATCGGAATTCATAATCTGGTTTCCAATGCTGAACAGACCGATGCCATCCTCGCCGCTGTTCAGGCTGACTTCGGCGTGCTGCCGAATGACGGACTGGCCATCGCTGCTATATCCGAGTTGAAGATAGACTATGAACGTGTGAAAAAGGTCGCGTTTCTTCGGAACAGCGGACACAACAAGTACGGGCTGTACGGACCGTTGATGGGCGGGTATGCCGGCGGACCGGAATCGACGGCCGTGGTGCTTGTGGCGCACCATTTCCTGGGGTTGCTCGCGTTTGAGGCGCAGTGGCACTGCTGCTTCCCGCTGCATATCCACCACTTCTGCAATACCACGCGGGAGCTTCTGTGGCTGATCAGCATCGCTACACAGGCTTTGAGCCGAAATACCCATCTCCTGGTTACCATCAGTCCTTTCGCCGCAGCCGGGCCATGTACCGAGATGGTGGTCTACGAGATTGTGGCCAATGTTTTGGCATCCACTGTGTCTGGTGGAGATTTGAATCTGGTGGCCGTGGCAAGCAATCGTCATCCGGAACGGGCAACAGGAATGGAGGCGCGCATCGGAGCGGAAGCAGGGCATCTTGCAGCCCGGCAGGGTATGACACGGACTCACGCCAACGAAATCGTGAAGCGACTTTTGGATTTGTACGAATCGCGGATATCCGATGCGCCTCTTGGCAAGCGGTTCGATGAATGCTACGATATGGAAACGGTGCAGCCGATGCAGAAATACCTGGACCTGTATGAAGGATGCAAAAAGAAATTGAGTGGATTCGGGCTGGACTATTCATAAGACAACAACCCTCAAAAGAAACAACTTAATATTTATTAGAAACTTTTATCTGGTATTCCGGACTCATATCGGTCATCCTCTTTCCCAATCTCAACCTGATATGTGACGGGGGGACGGTCGGGATGAAAGAAGTACCCACTGAGGTTCAAATAAACAAAAAATATTGGATGGAAATAATTTCCAGAAATAAAGGAAACCAGACCACTACTCGAATTACATCTTTACATATATATATGGCTACCGAGATATTTCATCCCATTGTCGCAACCAAGAGTGACTATCCGTTTGCCGGGTCCAATTTCTTTTGCAAGCTCGATTGCTGCTACAACATTCAAACCAGTTGATCCTCCACAAAATATTCCTTCTTTTCTGGCTAGACGTTGGCACATTTTGAAAGCGTGTTCTTGATCAATTGCTCTAATTTCTTTTAACTTAGATCGGTCCAGAAATGGAGGTTCAAATCCTACACCAATTCCCTCAACAAGATGGGGTCCGCCTTTCCCTGTTGTAAGAAATGGGGATTGCAAAGGCTCAAATGCTACTAGGTCTACTTGTACATGTGATTCTAACAGACCGTCATAAGATCCCATCAAGGCAGCCCCAGTTCCTACCGCTGAACAAAAAAGATCAAGTTCTCCATCAAGTTTCTGTGCTATTTCCATACCCAGAGGCTTGTATCCAGATCGAACTTCAGGAGATCCAAATTGGTCTGCATAGTAAGTGTTAGGTTTTTCCGCCATTTCATAAGCCCGTAATTTCATTTGTTGGATCAAGTCTGGTGTGATAACTCCACCTTGACTTTTTATGACAGTGACCTCGGCACCAAAAGCTTCCATTTCCTGTTGTTTACTTTTTGAAAATGCATCAGAAAATACTGCAACAAATTTTAGACCAAGAACAGCTGAGACAAAAGCCAATGCTGTCCCGGTACTCCCTCCAGTGTATTCAATTACAGTATCGCCCGGAGATAATTCTCCTCTTTCAATAGCACTAGTAAGGACGGATAATGCCATACGATCTTTGTATGAACCAGTAGGATTACCCCCTTCGAGTTTTACCCAAACCTCAGCTGAGTGACTGGGAACAACCTTTTTTAAACGGACAAGAGGGGTGTTTCCTATTGCATTAAGAGCGTTTTTCTTATGATCCATTATATTGTTTATCTAATACTATGGCCTGTAGCAATTAAAACTAAATTGACCAATTGGGAGTTATTTAGAAAGAGGTTGGACGGTAGTAGAACTGTTTTCCGGTCTTCCCAGGCTGGCCAATCATCTGTAGATAGGGGAGGGGATCCCCAAGATCGAAATCAATGTTCTTCAGGAAAGGGTGCACATTCAATTTTCCTGCATCCTCAGTCAACTGATGCTCAAAGAGTTGAGCTTCGATATAACAGTCTGCAATAGTGAGATTGTCACCATCTGAAGTAAACGCCTGAAAGTATCTTTCCTCATCCCTGAAATTGGTAGTGGGTGAGCAGTTGTTCATAGCCAGGATCTGACCGTCACTGTCTGAATAATCAATAGCGATTGCTTCTGAATCGATTTTAGTGTCGGTAAGCAGTCCATGTATGGGAAGCTTGTAATAATCAGCACTGTGATCTAAATGTTCCTGGCAGGTGCTACCGAGTGAAAGGACATACATAGCAAACTTTGGTACTCCCCGAGAAAGATCAGGCGAAACGATGGCACTGAAAATAAGCTCCTGGAACTCGGGAAGTTCACCAAGAGCACCCTCAGGGAAATTGAAGGCGGTAATATTTACCAGTCCTACACCCGGAGATACTTCCATAAGACTAAGCCGAGAAGGGATGTGCTGCTGAAACAGATCGGTCTCCACTTCGAAGAAAGTGGTCAGTGCAAAATCGAATTCCCAAACAAAAAGGTCTTCACCGGGAGTATGTTTCATGACCTATTATCCTATCAAAAAGTTGTATTTATCAGCAGCACGGAGAATAATATCTGCACCCTTGTCCAGTTGTTCATTTGTGTGCTCGGATGTAACAAAAGCCCTGATTCTTGACCGGTTTTTCGGTACCGCCGGGAACATCATGAGTGAAATATCGATCCCTTCTCGCTGAAGATAATCACTCAGGGGGAGGGTGAGTCTTTCATCTCCGTAAATAATCGGTATAATCCAGCTGGATGAAGTGCCGATGTCAACATGTCCCTTCAGCTTGGATCTAAGATAGTCTGCATTATCGATAATCCGTTTTCTTCTCTCACTTCCATCGGTGCCTCCGGCAAGTTCAATGGATTTGATGAGGCCTCCTGTCACACCTGGATCCAGAGCACAGGAGAACATGCGAGATCTGGCATAGTAATTCATGTAGTTGGTAATTTTCTTTTTTGCATAGACGCAACCACCTACTCCGCCGAAAGATTTACTGAAAGTGGCAATGATCATATCAGCATCTGCCAAAACATTCTGTTCTTCGCAGACACCCCGTCCGTTTTCTCCTGCCACAAGAAGAGAATGTGCTTCATCAACGAGCACAGCGGCGCCGTATTTCTTGGATACCTCAATGATATCCTTCAGTGTTCCGTAGTCTCCATCCGTGCTGTAGACCCCTTCACAACAGACCAATATTCGAGAATTTTTGTAATCGATGCGCTTCAGTACCTTTTCCAGGAATTCAGCATCGTTGTGACGGAAGAGAGAGATTTTTCCCTGTGAGAGAATAGCACCATCGATAAGCGAGGCATGCGAAGAGCGGTCAAGAACCACATGATCTCCCTTATGAATGAAAGCTGAGATGACGCCCAGATTTGCTCCATAACCTGAAGAAAAGAGAGATACACCATAATCCTTTTGTCCAAAGAATTGTACAATCTTATCCTCAAGTTCATTGTGGATTTCAAAAGTGCCATTCAGTAGGGGTGAACCGGTGGCACCCAATCCGTAAAGATCCAGTGCTTTTTTTGCGGCATCAACTACATCGGGATGATATGAATAACCTAGATAGTTGTAGCTGGCAAAGCTGATGAGATTATACTCATCGCCGCTCTCCCGACGAACCGAGATCTCCGGCCGCTGAGCCGCTAGATGAGAGACTTCAAAAGTGTACTTGTTGGCGCCTGTGACCATTTGACGCCATTTATCAAACTGATCGATTTCAGCGTGATCCTTCCCAGCGCTCCTGGAAAACATATCCAGGGTGTACTGGGTGTAAGGTTCTTGTTCTATAAGTTTATCGAAAAAGTCTGCCATTGTCTGAGATTCAGATTATAATCAGTTACAATTTTGATAGGAAAAATACAGAGCGATGATGACTTATTTAGGGCTAATTTAGTTGTTGCTGACGGGGTAAATCAATTCATTTCCGCCGCGTGATCCATATCAAACAGAAGTAAGTTATTTTTGATTAAATTAGGATTTGGAATAGGTTTGGTAACAATCAATGGAAAATCACACAGAAATTCTCAATAAAGTTGCTGAAAGGATCAAAGCTTTCGAGCAGGGCGGCGGAGATATGGAAGAAGATCTCTGGCCACCAGCAAGAGAGGTGCTGGCTGAGCTTAAGTCCATTCTCCAGGAGGCTAATCCTCCTGTGATTCTTCAGTCAGACAGCGACTAGTCTAACTAATCTTTTAGCAATACAATGCCGAGAAGGGTTACCATATTCTTTTTATGTCTTGGCCTGACAGGTCAACTGTCGGCCCAGGAAAACATTGCTCGTGTTACTAAGATGCGGGGTGATGTCCGTCTCAAAAATCTCAATAAAGCAACTTTCTCTCCCGCCAAGCCGGGTGCACCCATTATTTCCGGTGATGTGATCAACGTTGGAAAAGAAAGTTTTTGTATGGTCATTTTTCTCGATGATAAAAGTGTGCTGAAGATTCGGGAGGATACACAGTTCCAATTTATTGACACGGAAAATACACGGACGCTGGGCATTGAGTTTGGAAAGATCCTCTCTGATGTAAAAAAGGACAAAAAGAAGGATTTTCGCGTAGAGACGTCGGTATCTGTTGCGAGTGTGAAAGGGACGCAATTTTGGTCTGCTATTAACCGGATGGGTTTTGACAAATTTTATGGCCTGGAGGGGATGGTAGATGTCTTCAACACTGTTAGTGGACAGTCTGTAGCTCTCGGTCCCGGTGAAATGACACTTTCCACAGCCACCGGACAAGTCCTTACATCTCCCGCCGATCCTGAGGAGGTGCCTGAAGATCCTGAGGCGGAGATTGAACAGGAACCTGAACCGGAGGAAGAACCTCAGGAACCTGAAACCGAACAGGAGCCTGAGGAGGTGCCTGAAGAAGAAGTTGAAGAACCTCAGGAAAATCTTTTTCAGGAGGAAGAGGAACCTGAGGACATTTTTGATGAGGAAGAGACACCGGAAGAAGATCCAGAGGCTGAAGAAAGTCCTGAAGAAGAAAAAGAGCCTCCTACTCCTCCGGAGAAGCCGTTCAATATGGGACTCGGCGTAGGTTCAGCTACACTAGATGGTGAGATCTACAATCAGATCGCTCTGAGGCCCGAGTTTAAACTGGGTAACTTGGGCATCGGGCTCGACCTTGTCCTTTACGTTGACAATGAAGGAAATGTAAGAAAGGACGAGTGGGATGAGGCGAGCGATTTTGTCGATAAGTTCCTCTACATTCGCTGGGGAGAAAAGTCTGATCCGTTCTGGTTCAAAGTGGGTTCCCTGGAAGGGGTAACACTGGGTTACGGTGGTCTCCTATCCGGCTATTCCAACATGATGGAGTTTCCCTCAATCCGACGGGTGGGCCTGAATACTGGAGGCAATTTTGGCAATTTCGGCACCGAGCTGTTCTTCTCCAATGTGAAGGACTTTACACGCGGCGGTACACTTATGGGCCTGAGGGGTACTTTCACCGTTTCTGAGAACCTTCCCTTGAAGCTGGGTGTAAGCTATGTGACAGACATGAACCAGTTCTCCGGGCTGAAAGATAAAGATGACGACTCTTATCCGGATATCTTTGATGATTTTCCTGATAGTACAAATCTTTGGAATGACACGGACCGCGACGGTATACCTGATCCCCATGAGGGGCTCGACAGTTCTCGGTGGGACATTGATGCTGACGGCGACAACATTTATGATGCGCTGGACGACTCTCTTTCTTTGAAGCCAATGCCGTTCAGTATTGAAGAAAATAAGAGTGTTGCTAATGGATTTACCCTCGATGTAGGATATCCAGTTGTGCAGGGGGAATCTTTTAACCTTGTGGTCTATTCTGAATTGAATAGGCTCAGTTTTCCGGCTGTGGAGACGGAACAGTTCACTCGAATTGAACGAGGTGGTACGGGTATTACCATACCGGGACTAAGGGCCGGCATGTTTGGCTTTATTAATCTGAGTGTGGAGTACAGGATCAAGAATGATTATTTCCTTCCGCAATTTTTTGATCAGGCTTACGATCTAAACAGGATCCTCCCTGTTTACTCAGACACGGGGACGGTGGTTTTTACAAAAGATATGCTTGTATTTGCCGATTCTACCACAGCAATCAACACAAAAGGGTATTATGGATCCCTGGGGTTCGATCTTTTGAATATAGCAAGTCTGAGCACCTCCTATGCCAACATGATAGCTGATACCACAAAATTCAGAAGTTTTAGCGCATTATTAACGGTTAATGCTGAGAATATTCCAAAACTGAGCGAGGCGCAAATATTCTACCAGAGGAACAATGACGAAAATCCATTCGATTTCGAGAATCCGACGATAAATACGGTACTGGGTTATCGGGTTGGGTACGAAGTGGCGAAAGGGGTCAGCCTGGTTTGGAATTTCCGGCAATTTTACCGAGACATGGGGACAGGGCTTGAACCGGTGAAGCAGACCACCATCGAAACCGTTTTTGACTTTTAAATTCGTTACTTATTGTAATTTTATGGACATGAAGACAGTATTAAAGTTTGATTCCGGCAGGAAAGGGTTTGACAAGGCGATTTTTATTCTACTGATTTTGGCAGGGATGATTGCCGTGTTAGGTGCTTTCTGGATTTATACATTTTTTGGATTGGAGGCAACATGAACATATCGATCGAATATTGTAGTATGTGAAACTATCTTCCCAGAGCCGCCAGTTTGGCGAACGAAATACTCGAAAAATATGGTACCGATGTGAAAGAACTTACTTTAATCCCCTCAGGAGGAGGCGTATTTGAAGTTATTAAGAATAGTGATCTTATCTTTTCTAAAAAGAGTCTGGACCGCTTCCCTGATGATGGGGAAGTCATGAATCTGATTGAATCCGGTTAAAACAATTTTGACAGTCTTTCTGTTCTGTCAGTTTTTACTGGCTGTTCAGAAGCCTGAAGTCGTCGTTCTTTCCATCAAAGTGGGATCTTCCATAGATGCAGCTGAAAATATCCTTATGGGACTCTTTCCTGATATCAAGGGGTTTGAGAGTGCCCAGTTCTATAAGATATCTGACAATAGATACATGGCTAAAATCGTCTTTATGGACAGGTCTCGTCGGCGGTTAAAGAAACGTCACTATTCATGGAAACAGTTTCAGAGATTAAAGTATCTTGCCGGCAGTCATCCTGAAATCACAGATGAACAGCGTGAGCAGCAGATGGATTATCTCACCTATCTCCGTGC
>PBTS01000087.1:0-8920 GCA_002729175.1 Fidelibacterota bacterium | reverse complement strand
ATGGACGCAAGAACTCGGTCACACAGGGGATTGAAAAAGTGAAGCAGTTTTCTTAAGGCTTCAACTTGTTGAGCATCTGCATTTTCTTTTCATTTGATTCTTCAAAAAACTTCTCAAACGATTCATAGAACTCTGCGATATTATCAAACTTACCATATCGCTTTATCGCCTCCCGCCAACCCGCATGAGCGATCATTGGATAAAAATCCTTGGTGAAACTTTTTACACTGTGGTTTTCAGAATGGTGGATCAGGAAAGCCACCGCCCACACGCCCGCATCATAGGCTATATGACGATAGTATTTCTTTAATTCAGGACGTTCTTTTTCAATTTTTTCGATATCTTCGAAATCGACCAGTGAAACATCATCTTCAACCGACTGCACCATTCGCATCGATTCTTCCATTGATCGCTCAAAGTTTATCCATTCATTCTTCGATCCAAGATAAAAAGCCAGGAACTCCGCGCTGCCTTCAGTCATCCATGTAGGTGTGCCGGGAAAACCACGCTGAAAGACATGCGTATATTCGTGGATGCCACGAGTATACAAATAAGGCATATCAAACCCATGTGGGTTAATGAATATCAATTCAGCCAATGGAGGCTCGGTGTAGTCCACATAAGACAGATAGGCTTCCGTTGAGTTGTTCCTTGCTCGTTTGATCAATGAGGCTCCTGCGCCTTTCAAGCAACCGAGGATTCTGTCTTTCGTCTGTGCATGACGGCAGTGACAAAATGCTTTGATGATGGCATCCTTCACTGCCTCGTCTTCAAGCTCTTTCGATTCTTGTCCTATGATGTACACGTGAAGAGGACCATAATTCCCGAGATATTCACGAGTCGTGTCTATCCCTGTACGGAGAACATTAAACCACTTTTTGTCGTAGTTTGTATTACGCACATAGGACGGGGATCGTTTTATTCTACTGAGGAGTTTTTCTTTCTTGATGTCCCGAGATTCGGTCCTTGTGTCGTCCGCTTTCAACGGATCTGATGACATCAAAAAAACAGTCAGCGCTATCGGGAAATAACTATACATCATTTAAATTTGCGAGTGGACAATTATTAGGCCCTTTGAACCAAACAATTAATTCATGTGGCGGATCAAATCTAGTTGAGTAAGCATAAACCCATAAAACGACCCGTTGCATAACTTGAATGCTGACGGGTTCTGGTTCATCGGCGACAGTTAAAAGCACACTTTTTCAACCGCTTGACGTTGAACTGGCAGTGGTTTCTCATTCGGCCGCAGTGTCTAAAAGACTCGATCTACTCGCAAATAAATTCGCACAAGCATTCTATGAGAAGGAATGGAGCGAAGGATTAGAACCGGCAGTATCCCGCATATCAATAGCGGAAGCTTACAAGGTTCAAGACCTAGTTGCACAAATAAGAGTCCAAAAAGGAGAGAGAGTCGTCGGATACAAGGTTGGATGTACCAGCGAAGCGATACGTTCACAATTTGGGCTTAACGAACCGATTTCGGGACGATTGTTTAGTCCTCATGTTCACGAAGAAGGGACAGAGGTAAACTGTAAGAATTACGTCAATTGTGCAATCGAGCCTGAGATGGTGTTCACAATTGGTGTCGATCTTCACGGCACAAACCTGCCTCATGATCAGTTAATCGATGCGATAGAGTGCGTCAGCGCAGGAATCGAACTGCACAATTTTCGATTCTGGTTTACCCCGCCAACCACCCAAGAGTTAATATGCTCAGGAGGCATACACGCAGGCCTGATCGTCGGCAAAAATAAGGTTTCTCCAAGACAATTATCATTCCAACACGAGCTTTTCTCCGTCCGCAAAAATGGCGAACTCACCGCAGAGGCGCCTGCGTCTGAAATAATGGGTGGCCCCATTAATTCATTGCGGTGGCTGGTTGATTCTTTGACCAATAGAGGCTCATGCCTAAAGAAGGGGAGCCTGGTTATTCCAGGATCCCCCGTTGGTCTGACCTGTATAGACCAGGATACGGAATTGAGGGTAGAAATTGGAGGTGTAGGTGTTCTTGTTTCAAACTTTAAGGACAAAGTTTAAACTGCTGTTAAAGTGATTTCCAATTCAGCAGATAAAATTCCATTCCCTAAAAGGCGCAAAAAAATCGCCATAACAACTCCAAGCGCGATGCCAAATATTAAGGTCGCCAGTTTCTTGCCTTTATTTGACCACTCGGAAATAGGTTTGCTGATCAAACTCTACAACACCTAATTCACAGTGAAATTAAATAATCCATGTGCCCGAATCTATCATCGATTGAATGGGGGCGTGGAGTTGCAAGCTCCCCGCCTATTTGGAATTAGCTTGCTGCATCGGATGAGGCTTGTTTGAGTTTGCCCAGTTCGAACTGACTTTTGTGCCGGTAATTCACTGAAAGTTGGCAAATTAATCGACACTAACTGAAAACAGGCCACACATTTATCAGGAGAGAAAGCATTTAAGATGACTGCACCGGATTTAGGATCCGGTTCGCTCGGGAATGAAGGTTCGACTCCTTCGCGCGTATCATCTTCAATGGGCTCCTTTTTTGCGATAGCCGGTGTCAGGAATGACTGAAAAGGATGAATGAATAATTTAAGACAACTCATGATCGGGGCTTTGCTGTTGGCGGGCATTCCAGCATTCGCGGCACCAATGATCTCCGAATTCATGGCGGACAACCGCAGGAGCACCATCGATGACGACGATGATCGATCCGATTGGATTGAGATTTTCAACCCCGACGGAAATTCAACCAATCTGAACGGTTGGTTTTTGACGGATGATCCGGGTCACAATCTAAAATGGAGATTCCCTGCGGTCACAATTCCGGCTCGTGGTTACATCGTCGTTTTTGCATCCGGAAAAAACCGGACAAATCCTAACGCTCCGCTGCACACAGATTTTCGGCTGAATAAAGAGGGCGGCTATTTGGCCTTGTTGAACAAGAGTTCAAATGTTGTTTCCCAATTTTCCCCGACCTACCCGCCGCAGCACGAAGATATTTCATTTGGCAAGGGAGATTCGAAGCAGGATCAGGTGACGTTGCTCAAACAGAAGGCCGCTGCTCGAGCCCTCATCCCAAAAAACAGCTCGGAGGGCGCGGGATGGAGGAAGGTTGACTTTGATGACAGTGGTTGGAAATCCGGCGAGACCGGTGTGGGTTATGATTACGGGAATCGTATCGGGTTGAATGTCTCCAACATGCGGAATAACAACGAGACGGTTTATATCCGCATCCCATTCCAAGTGACGGATTTGTCGGTCATCGAATCACTGGAGCTTCGCCTGCAATATGAGGACGGTTTCATCGCCTACATTAATGGGGAAAAGGTTGCCAGCGATAACGCTCCGGCAACTCCGAGATGGAATTCAGGTGCCACTCAAAACAGGCCTGACTCAATAGCAACCTCTCCCGTTGAATTTTCCGTGCCCAATGCGAGGGACCTTTTGGTCGAAGGTAAAAACCTGCTTGCCATCCATGGGTTGAACAATCTGGTTACGAGTTCCGATCTATTGATTCATCCGGAAGTTATTGCCTACAAGAAAACGGAGCAAAACGAGTCGTTCGGGTACATGCATTTCCCAACACCTAGGGCAAGTAACGAAAAAACCGTACCCAGCGTGGAAGAGGATGTGATCTTTTCGCAATCGAGTCGGTCGTTTCAAACTTCCATCAACGTAGAACTCAAAAAGCCTGCACTCGCAGATGAGGCTTCCAGGATTCACTACACCTTGGACGGTACTATCCCAACCGAATCGTCATCGGTTTACTCCAGTCCATTAAGACTGAATAAAACCACGCCAGTAAAAGCACGGTTGCTTCATCCCGAGGGAGGCATGGGACGGGTTGCCAGTGAAATTTATTTTCAACTGAACCAAAACCTGAACAGTTTTTCGTCCAACCTCCCGCTTATTGTTCTCGAGAACTACGGTTCGGGTCGTCCATCGCAAAACGACTATCAAACGGCGTCCATGGCAGTAATCGAACCAACCAATGGCCGGACCAGACTGAAGGATGCTTTTTCAAAGGCGAGTCAGGTGGGAATCAAGGTTCGCGGCTCGAGCACGTCGAGGCGCTCCAAGGCATCTCTTTCTCTCGAAGCGCAGGATGAATTTGGTCGTGACAAGAATATTTCGCTGTTGGGAATGCCGGGTGAGTCGGACTGGGTCTTGTGGGGGCCTTATAATTTTGATCTCTCATTGATGCATAATCCATTTATTTTCGAGTTGAGCCGTCAGATCGGTAGATACGCCTCTCGGACCCGATTTGTTGAGCTATACCTTAATACAGGAGGCGGTACTCTCTCAAGTTCGGATTACTACGGGGTCTATGCCCTGATGGAGAAAATCAGCAGGGATGCCGACCGGGTGGATGTCGAGCGTTTATTCGATGAGCACAAGCAGGAACCCGAAGTTTCCGGCGGTTATATCTTTAAGATCGATCGTGCCGATCCTGGTGATTCCGGTTTCAGTGGGGCCAGTCAAAGCATTAAGTATGTCTATCCGAAAGAAGTGGAGATCGAGCAACCCGAGCGTGACGCCCAACAACAATATGTCCGTCGTTTTTTTAACGAGATGGGCACGGCACTCAACGCTTCCTATTTCAAGGATCCCAAAAGAGGCTACGCAAAATATATCGATGTCGACGCGGCAATTGATCATCACCTGCTCAATGTTGTGGCCTTCAATGTGGATGCCTTGAGGCTCAGTGGCTACATGTACAAACCCCGCGGCGGCAAGTTAACCTTTGGGCCGATCTGGGATTTTGACAGGGCATTGGGCTCGACGGATGGAAGGGATAACAATCCCAGAACATGGCGATCGACCTCCAGTGATCGGGGCACGGATTTTTTCAACTACCCCTGGTGGAAGCGAATGTTCTCAGATATCGATTTTTTTCAAAAATACATCGATCGGTTCCAGTCGCTTCGCCGTGCGGAATTTAGCAAGGCCAACATCAACGCCATCATCGACGGGATGGCCGATGAATTGAAAGAGGCCCAAAAGCGGGATCTGGCGAAATGGAATCGGCGACCCCGAAGCGCATATGGCGGCACTTATCAGGGCGAGGTGAACCACATGAAAACCTGGCTGTCTCAAAGGATTTCGTTCATGGAACAACAGTTTGTAGATCCCCCCGACGCAAATCAGCCGGCCGGTTATTTGGAATCTGGAACACTTGTTACTCTCAAATCCCGTGAGGGCGGCAAAATCTATTATACCCTCGATGGAACTGATCCACGCCGATCGGGGGGTCAAGTTGCCACCAAGGCGATCCTTTATGCAAAGCCAATAAAAATTAACGAGGGCGTCCTTGTGTCGGCGCGTGTTTACAAAACAACCCACAGAAGTCTGACTGGATCCAATAACCCACCCCTGACCAGTAAATGGTCCGGACCTCTGATGCATTTTTATTCCGTTACTCCGCCTCCAGCCACCGAGGATCTTTTGATCTCAGAACTTCATTATCATCCGTCCGATCCTTCTCCCGGCGAGTTGTCGACTGACCCCACTTTTAAATCGTCTGACTTCGAATTCATTGAAGTGCTTAACTTCAGCCAGAAAACGCTGAACCTCTCCGGCTTGACGGTTGCCGGTGAAGTTCGGTTCTCCTTTTTGGAAAGTGACAACAAAAGTCTAAATCCAGGTGAGCGGGTTCTGTTGGCTAGAAATGCCAAAGCCTTTGCAGCCCGTTATGGCCCGAATATTTCCATTGGTGGTGTGTACTCCGGCAAGCTGAGTAACAGTGGCGGCCGGTTGAAAATCGTCGATCAAAGCGGCAAGTTAATTCTCGAGTTGAATTATCAGGACGATTGGATTCCGGTTACCGACGGTCGTGGCTTTTCATTGGTTGCCAAGAAATTAATGCCGCAGGGAGAGATGGACGGGGCGGAGTACTGGGGTGCCAGCTTGAACATACATGGGTCGCCCGGGGTTCCAGACAACCACTTGGAGACCAATTACACTGTCGTCATCAACGAGGCGCTCACGCACACGGATCTACCGGCAAAGGATACGGTGGAACTGTTCAACGAGGGAGACGAACCTGTTGATCTATCTGGTTGGTTTTTGACCGATAACAGGAATATTCCAGGAAAGTTTCGTATTCCGACTGGCACCCTGATCAAGCCACACGAATTTGTTTTATTTGATGAGGATGACTTCATGAGTCACCCCGATTCTTCACGGGCGTTCTCGCTTAGTTCATTTGGCGAGGAGATTTATCTGTTCTCTGCCAATGCCGCCGGATCGCTGACCGGGTACATGCACGGATTTGAATTTGGCGCGGTCGAGAATGGCATTTCCTTTGGCCGATGGGTTACCTCTGACGGCGAGGAACACTTCACGGCGCAACTCGCATTGACGTTTTCGGAGGCGAACACCGGGCCACGAGTCGGCCCGATTGTGATCAGCGAAATCATGCACACCCCGCCGGACAACTTGGGAGCCGACGCGACTGACATGGAGTTCATCGAGCTCCAAAACAATTCCGACAAGCGGGTACCGCTGTTTGATGTTTCGCATCCGGAAAACACATGGCGACTGCGGAACGGCATCCAATACGATTTTCCTCCAAACACCCTATTGGATGCCGGAGCCAGAATCTTGCTTGTCCGGTTTGATCCAGTAAACCAACCGCAGGTGTTAAGTCGGTTCAGGGAACATTATCAAATTGAAAATTTCACCTCGATTTATGGCCCGTATTCCGGCAAGTTGAACAATAGTGGAGATGAAATCGTGCTGAAAAAACCAGATGCTCCGCAAACTGATCCCGACCAAAATATAGGGAAAGTTCCCTACGTGACCGTTGATGCCGTTTTCTATGGCGTGGGAACGCCTTGGCCGGAATCGGTCGTGGGTTCCGGTGAATCCATTCAACGGGTCAACTTGGGACAGTTTGGTAGTGAGCCGGCCAATTGGCTGTCTGCAGTGCCAACACCCGGAGTGCGGAATTACAGGGGCAATATGTATTTTACGGAGATAAAGACGGTTGGCAATCGTGTCGTGCTCAATTTTGAACTTTCGGAAGGAAAAGATTGCATCCTTCAATACTCGGATGAGATAGGCAGCGGAGAGTGGATTTCATTGAAGATAATCCAGGGAACCGGCACTCCCGGTGAGATTAAAGTTACTGAGGATTCCAGCCAGGGCGCAAACAACCGCTTTTATCGACTTTTGCAGAAGTCGGATGAATAGAGTTTTCAGCGCTTGGCCAAGCGGCCAATAAAACAATCTTATTCCTCGCCTTCCTTTTGGAGGAAACGGAACACTTCGCTCTCCAAGCGACCTTCAATTATATCACCAAGGTCGGTTCCGAACCGGGTGAACACCACATTGCCGGCCAAGCGCCCGAGTGGCTCACGTGAGTTGGATACAAACAGATCCCCCTGGGCGGGACTCGCGAAAACATCGATCCGATAGGACGCCTCCGGCCGCTCGTCCGTCAGCCTTGGTCGAGGGAAAGTGACCTCAACCGCCTCGGGTTCCCCGTCGGCGGCATTCTCCCGATGGATTCGCAGCGTAACGGAGCGCCGCCCGTTTTGTCGCACTCCATATGTGGGCGAACCAAAGGCCACGGCTTTATTGCCGTATTTCATGTTCATCTGTCCGGTTCCCTTGGCCGTCACAAAACCGCCCCGGCCTTTTTCAGTATCGACCAATTCGAGGGAGAACGTGCTGTTGCTGTCGGCCACTTTCACGATTTCACCCATCATCTCACGCGGCTCCAGTGTCCACTCGGGAAATTTCCCGTCGGCCAGGGCGAGGACGTTATCGGCTTCGGGGCCGGTGAGCCCGACTTTGGCACGCCAC
This sequence comes from Fidelibacterota bacterium, assembly GCA_002729175.1. GTDB lineage: Bacteria > Fidelibacterota > Marinisomatia > Marinisomatales > S15-B10 > UBA2125. The sequence continues at coordinate 1,126 of PBTS01000087.1, read as the reverse complement.
AGCACATCAAGGACGCCGCCGATCTCGTCGAGAATTTCCGCGCGACGCCGACTGATAAACTTTTGGAATGAGGTGGCATGGCGCCGACTCCAGAAACTTTTCTCAATACGGTGGGGATTGATCATGGCCTGTAGATCATCGATTTGTTTGATCAGTTTGTCTTCATCCCAGACCTCCGTCAGTAGCGATTGCATCGCGACAAAATACTGCTTCTTGGCTTCCAGGTTTTTGTAGAGCCGCCGCGGGATGGCCGCGTCTGCCTTGACGGACTTGGGCGGGTCAAAGCCTTGACGCCAAAACATGTTGCGGTCGGTCGCCAACTGATCGAGGCCCCACGGGAGAAAATGCAGTCGCTCCGATTTCGAGTCGAAATAAACAAAGTAGTTGTTCTTGTTGCTGACGTAGCCGTCCCAGTGACCGATGAGCACCTCGGCCGCCCAGTAACGGTAAAACTGGTCGAGATCCAGATGCCTGCCGAGTTTGTCCAAGATCGAGCGGTCATCAGAGTCCAACGCGATGCTGGCATTTTTGATGGATGCAATGGCTTTTTTCGATCCAAACTTGCGCTCGAAACGAATCAATGAGTGCACATGAAAGTCGCAAACTGTGCCTTCATAGAGAGTACCCTTGGCGCTTTTGAACGCGCGACGGAAGTGGTGCTTGTCGAGCGACTCGACGTTGGAATAAATGCCGAGTGATTTACCGTTCACACTCACGAGCGCAAGGTTGCAGTGAGACGCCGGCAGTCCCGCTGCGCGAAAAAACTGGTAGCCGACGAGTTGATGAACTCTCGAGCCGTCCTGCTTGTTGTTGTTCAGCGTGAGTGTGTCCACGCCGGCGAACATTTTTTTCTTTTCGTACTTATCGATTTGAATCTTGAACGAAGGACGGTTGTGGTCGAGCGAACCGACGAACCCTTTCTTTCGAATGGCCACCTTGCCGACGCCGGTGCCGTCGATTGTCAGGTTCGCGGGCACATAGTCGAACGGTTTCTCCTGCTCCGATGGAGGGATGTCGGTGCGCAGGGTCTTGACCAGCGACCGATGCTGCACTCTCAACTTATTCCAGTCCCCGGGATCGACCTTCAGGTCGATTTTGACCAGGCGTGACGTGTCAAAAAAATGAT
>PBTS01000075.1:0-12976 GCA_002729175.1 Fidelibacterota bacterium | reverse complement strand
TCTGCGATAGTAGCAATTCCCGCTGCGGCCACGGCGCCGGCTCGAGGTAGATCGGGAAGTAAAAAAGCCAATGCCAGTGCCACTATCAAAAAAGTAATCGTTCCTTCAACCGATTTTTCGAATAGCGAGTGGTTTCCCCATTTTCGACCAATGAGTGCAGCTGTTGCATCCGCTAGAGAAAGAATGAGCATAGCAAAAATAGCCACCGGTCTCTCAAAAATCAGAACAGTAAGAAATCCAGCAATAAAGACCGTTGTGGCACCGGTGATTGTATGATCCTCCGACTCACGCACAACAGCACTGAAAATTAACTTAAAGAATCGCTTAAAAGGCCCCACGTTCATTCTCAACAATTCTCCAACGAGAAACAGAGCACTCAATCCACCCAACAACCAAAGCATCTGCTCTCTGCTCAAAGAATAATAGTAGGAGATAGGAAATACGGCCGAGCCAAAATGAATCATTTTTCTGTAAACTTCATTTCGGTAGTTCATCGTTTTCGTTTAGGGTCTGATAGTTGGTTGTAAACATCATTCAAATCCAGTATGCTTACCGTTACATCAATGGGGATCGGTTTGTCCAGAATGGTTCCCGCAACAATAGATTGTTCAAGTATGGTATAGGGAACAAGATCCTCATTCTGGCGATAGGTGATGCGTCCCAGAGGGAGCTGCGATTTAGCAAGCTGTTGCTCCGCTTTTTCCAAGCTGAGACCAAACAGCTGAGGCATCTGGTAGAAGTCAGGTGGTTTACCTTTGCTAATGATGACTGTGAGGCCACTACCCCGTCGAAGATAATCTCCGGCCCGCGGATATTGCCAGCGGATGACATCAACGGGGACATCTGCATCGTATTCGCTGATAAGTGAATCAACCATTAATCCAACCTCACTTAACTCCAGCTTCCCGCTTCGGATAGACTTCCCCACAAGATCGGGTACCATTATCATTCTTTCACGTTCAGCGATAGTCAGATGGACAGTCCGCCCCGGCTTCACCTTTCGCATTGCGTCCGGATACTGATCTATAACTGTACCTGCCGAGTAGGCGCTGGTATATTTCACATCACCCCGCTTGGCGACAAAACCTTCCAGCTCAAGTGTCGACTTTGCCTTTTCAAAAGACATGCCTGTCACATCAGGAAGAAAACGGCCGGCGTCCGAACGGATATAAAGAGGCATGACAATTTTATCCAAGAACAGTAAGCCGATGGCGCCCACAATGAACGCTATCACACCATAGCGGTAAACCGTTTTCATCAGTTTCGCCTCAAAATTACTGCAAAAACGCCGTCCGTCCCATGTTCTGGCGGAAAAGTGCTAAGCGCCCCCATATTATCAAGAAACCCTGACGGAACTCGTCCTTCAGCCGACTGTACTGAAAACGATGGATTGTCGGCTAAAAAACTGTCCACCACACCCCAGTTCTCTTCAGGCTCAACTGAACAGGTGGCGTAGACCAGTTCTCCTTCCGACTCAAGGAACTGAGCTATATGACTGATAATTCTTTTTTGCACAGCAACCATTTCGTCCAGGTCAGATGGACGCCTGCGCCATTTTAGATCAGCCCGTTTGGCCATGACGCCGGTACCGGTACAAGGTGCGTCGATGAGAATTTTATCGGAAACCTGAAAAGAGTCAGCTGTGGCATCCTTTTGTTCTACGTTGACAGAATTGAGTTTCAATCTTTTCATTGATTCTTTCAATAGCGCATGTCTGTCAGCATCCACATCAAACGCATAAACCGAACCACTGTTCCTCATGAGCTCCGCCATATAGCCGCACTTTCCCCCGGGAGCTGCACAAACATCAAGAACGGAGTCACCTTCAGTTGGTTTCAAAAGATTTGTAACCAACCCGGAAGAGATATCCTGAAATGAAAAATGACCCTCATTGAACTGGCTGCTTGACCTGATTTTTGACACTCGGTGAACGGTGTAAAACTCTGGAATAATCTGGTTCGGCTCCCATTGGACCATACTTTCTTCCAGAAATTTTTCAAACGCCTCCTTCTCGGTTTGGAGTGAATTCATGCGAACAGTGAGGATTGGAACTGTATTGTTCCACTCGCAAAATTGGATCGTCCGTTCCCAGCCGAAAGATTCTATCCACCGGCTAATCATCCATCCCGGGTGAGATAGTAGAGCTGCCATCTGATGAATGGGTGTTTCTGGAGAGAGTGCCTTCTCCACGGACGTATCTGCTTTACGGATCTTTCGGAGAAGCGCGTTTGCGAGGCCCGCCGCACCCTTTCCTCGCCTCCGCTTCGCAAGCTCCACCGCTTCATCCACCGCCGCAAAGTCCGGGACTTGATCCCTGTAGAGGATTTCATATGTTCCCAGCCTCAGTATATTCCTGAGAGTGTTGTCAGCTGTTTTATAGTTGCCTCTAAACAGAGAAATGATAATATGATCAATGTAGCCACGGTGACGGATAATATCCTGTACAAGATGAGTGATTTCTGGCCGCGACTTAGAGGACGTTTCATTGGAAGCAAAATAATTTTCAAAAATTGTCGAAAGTCTATTGAAGCTACGATCGAATTTATCGAGGATTCTAACAGTGTGTTCTCTCGCCGATAGCTTATTTGCCAAGACGATCTCCCACCCTCAACTGGGTGCCGGCAAGAAATTCCCCACTGGTCATCCGCCTTTTCCCTTCCGGTTGAAGCTCCTGAATAACCACACTGCCGGAACCGCACCTTACCGTAAACGATGTTTTCTTCAGAGAAATCACTTCCCCGGATGTCTCCTCCGCCGCCAAGGAGAGTTCACACCTATAGATTTTCAGACGGCGACCGGCCAGAGATGTGTATGCGCCTGGAGTAGGCGATAGAGCACGAACCTGATTTCTCACACTAGCAGCAGATTTGGTCCAGTCTATCTCGCAATCTTCAGAGGTGATCTTGGGTGCACGGCTGGCATTGCTGTCATCCTGAGGCTTCGGTGAGGCCGTACCGCGTGCCAGACTGTCAATTGTCTCTGCAAGCAAATGGGCCCCTAGCTGTGATGCACGGAGAGAGAGAGATCCGGAATCGTCTTCGGGGAAAATGCCCAGAGGTCTAGTCATCAAAATATCTCCACTATCCATCGCAGGAGAGAGGAGAAATGTTGTGATGCCTGTCTTCACATCACCATTCATTAACGTCCACTGGAGAGGTGCGGCGCCCCGGTATTGCGGCAGCATAGAAGGATGGAGATTCACTGACCCTATTTTCGGAATCTGTAATACCACTGAGGGTAGCAGACGAAAGGCCACAACAGAAAAAAGATCAGCTTTCAGCTCCTGGAGTTGTGAAATAAAGAAATCATCTTTCAGTAATGATGGCTGAATTAATGGCAAAGCATAATCAGATGCCCTTTGAGCCACCATAGTGGGCGATACCGATTTTCCCCTGCCCCGGGGCTTGTCAGGGGATGTGACCACCGCCACTACTTCATGATTTGATACCATGATCTCATTCAGGGACGGGACAGCGAAATCCGGATTCCCCATAAAGACAATGCGGAGTGGATTCAACAGGTTACGGTCTATGAAATTGAGACCTCAGGAGTGTTACGATGCCAGCTCTTTCAACTGCTTCCGGATTCGATGTTTATCCAGCTGAGAGGCGTGATCGATGATAAGAAGACCGTTGAGGTGATCCATTTCATGCTGAATAACTGTTGCCATGAGACCGTCAAACTTTGCTTCATGATGATTCCCTTTCAAATCCTGATAGGCAAATGTCACTTTTTCGGAACGGGTTACATCTACACGAACACCCGGGACACTCAGGCACCCTTCATCCAAAGATTCGGAACCTGACCGCTCAATAATCTGTCCGTTAACAAAAGTGGAAGGGGGACAATTTTCATCAGCGTGAGAAATATCGATCACCATCACATTAAGATCGACACCGATCTGGTTAGCAGCCAAGCCGATACCCTCCTCTTCATACATAGTATCGAACATGTTCGGAACCAAGTCTTCGATAGTCTCGAAATCTTCCACGGGTTCAAGGACTTTTCTAAGGATTGACTCACCATATGTCACAACCGGAAGCGCTGCCATCAAGCTTCCTTCTCTATAGATGAGCTGGGCCCGGATATGGCTGATTTGCTCACCGTAAGCTTCACATGCTTATCCACCGTTAGGATAACAGTGGAATTCTTTTCCTTGAAACCGGTGATCGTGCCGTGTATCCCGCCAGATGTAACAACTTTATCTCCCTTTTTAAGGTTTCCCAGCATAACCTTACGATCTTTCTGCTGTTTCATTTGTGGCCGGAGCATGAGAAAATAGATGACAAGAAGAATGAGGACGAAAGGTAAGAAACCGAGGATTCCTCCTCCGGAAGATGTTTGTGCGTACAGATAATTCACGTTATTAATCCTCTCTGTTGGCCGGCGAAATTACACCCCCCGTCGTCGATTTCAAAGTTTGCCGGGAGACTGTTTTTGGGAAAAGAAAATCCCAATCTAATTCAAAACGGATAAACCGCCCAGAATCAGGCTGGGATAGACTCCACCGCTCTCGGAAGAGCGGTCTTACTTATACCGTCCCGGTTAAGTGCCTATCTATTATTATATATTGTCACAAAGAGAAGCAGTGCTATTATACCTGCTACGCCTTGCGACGAAAAATCGCCGACTAAATCGGCGATATTATCAATGACACCCGTTGTTCCGGGAAAGAGGATATCAACTACGACGCCCACCATGATGACTGCGACGCCGAAATCGACGACTTCTTTACCCCAGCCACTGATGGCCTGTAGTGCATTCCTAATCATAGGTTAATTCTCCCTATTATCTAGCGAGGTTAACTGAATTGAGTGATATTTAATGTCAGTTCTGAGTCAGCATTGTTCGTCCCCCCCCTTCATGGAAGGGACGAACCTGCTTCAGGTTACAAGTAACCTAGTTACTGCCCCAAATAGACATAAAGACCACGAAGGCAACTAACCCTGTAATGCCATTGTCTGTAAAAGCCCCTACAAGATCAGCCACATTATCCACGATTCCCGTTGTGCCAACGCCAAAAAGCGCGTCAACTACGAGAAAGACCATCGCTAAAGACAGCCCCAGGCTGACGAAATCGCCAAACCATCCACTAACCGTGGAGAAAGTATCTTTCAAACTAGCCATTGTGATCCTCCTATTAGGTTATTTGGTAATCACTGCGTGCACCAATCTCGCTCGTCCACTCATTTGACGAAGACAAAGATGGGAACACTATTCTAATGAAAGTTTTACAGAGTGAAAAATGTGGATTTTGTTCCGAGGTCATTTTCCCCACAAATCGCTTGAAGCCTACCTATATTTTCAGGTAAATGTCAAGAAAAAAAGTTTTTTACACTTTAGGTGAGAGCAACCTAGTTTAACTCAATAATGATTACGAATCTTTATTGTCAAATTTTAGATTTCGAAGACGGAGTGCATTTCCGATGACGGAAACAGAGCTGAAACTCATAGCCGCGGCAGCGACAATTGGACTCAACAAGATGCCGAGGAACGGATAGAGAACTCCTGCCGCCACGGGGACTCCCAGGGAATTATAGAAAAATGCCCAGAACAGGTTCTGACGAATGTTGCGCATGGTGCGCTGGCTCAGTTCCAACGCCCGGACAATTCCAACTAGATCACCTTTCATAAGTGTGATCCCGGCGCTCTCTATGGCCACGTCGCTTCCGGTGCCCATGGCAATTCCCACGTCCGCTTTCGCCAATGCTGGTGCATCGTTGATCCCATCCCCTGCCATAGCCACTACTCTACCTTTATTCTGGAGTTTTTCGATAACCTGATTTTTCTCATCAGGCAAAACTTCAGCATGCACCTCCTCGATACCGAGGTGTCGTGCTACCGCTTCAGCCGCAATCCGGTTGTCCCCTGTTAGCATCACCAGATGAATACCGTCCCGCCGGAGCCTCGCAATAGTGCCCGGTGCCGTCTCCTTCACAGAATCACCCACCGTCAGGATTCCCACCACCTCGCCATCTATTGACACGAACATTACTGTTTCGCCTTCTCGGCGATATGCATCACCTTTCTCAACAAACCAACCTAATTCAATCTCCAGATCACTAAAAAGTGTTCTGTTCCCCATCACTATCATGTGACCATCGATTTTGCCGGTGATCCCCTTCCCCGGAACAGAGTCAAACTCTTCGACTCTCATCAATTTGAGACCTTTGTCAAGTGCAGCAGAGACCACAGCTTCTCCCAAAGGGTGTTCGCTAGCCTGCTCTAAACTTGCTGCCATCTGCAGCAATTCATTTTCATCTATGTCACCGGATACCTCCACCGCTACCATTTTCGGCTTGCCATCTGTTAGAGTACCGGTTTTATCCACCACAAGAGTATCGATCTTCTCCATGGTTTCCAGCGCTTCAGCATTCTTGATGAGAACACCCGCAATGGCACCCCTGCCCATCCCCACCATAATGGACACGGGTGTTGCCAGGCCAAGCGCACAAGGGCAAGCGATGATCAATACAGCTACGGTGTTAACGATGGCGTAGGTCATCTTCGGTTCAGGACCAAAGAAGGCCCAGACGATGAATGTAACAACACTGGTCCCAACCACTACCGGCACAAATAAGGAAGCGACCCTGTCCGCAACTCTCTGAATGGAAGCGCGGCTTCTCTGGGCTTCACTCACCATCTGGACGATCTGGGAAAGCAATGTGTCACGGCCGACCCGCTGAACTTCCATGAGAAAACTTCCGGTCCCGTTTACCGTGGCCCCAACAACCTGATCTCCACTCCGCTTCTCCACAGGGATCGGCTCCCCCGTCACCATAGACTCATCCACAGAACTGGAACCTTCTACTACCGCACCATCTACTGGGATCTTTTCACCAGGTCGAACCCTTAATCTGTCGCCGGGGTGAACCAGCTCAAGGGGGACATCTTCTTCCGTGCCATTGCTCCTGACAACCCGCCCTCTCTTTGGCGTAAGTTCAAGGAGAGCCTTGATGGCTCCGCTGGTCTTTTCCCTCGCCTTCAGTTCAAGGACCTGACCGAGAAGAACAAGGGTTATGATCATAGCGGCGGCTTCAAAGTAGACAGCTACTTCACCGCCCGGACCGCGAAACGTCGCAGGAAAGATAGAGGGAAAGAGTGTAGCCACCAGGCTATACCCATAGGCAACACCAGTCCCCATGCTGATGAGTGTGAACATATTCAGACTACGACTTACAACAGAAGTCCACGCCCGCTGGAAGAAAGATTTGCCTCCCCACAGAACCACCACTGTGGACAGGATCAACTGAAGCCACTTCCCTACCGACGGTGTAACAAACGCTCGCCCGAAAATCATCTCACCCATGGCTATGACTACGATGGGAATCGTCAGAGCAAGACTCAACCAGAATCTGCGACTCATAAAGATAAGTTCGGGATTTTCCGCTTCCTCCAAGGTCACCTCCATCGGCTCCAGTGCCATGCCGCAGACAGGACAGCTCCCGGACCCATCTTGGATCACTTCGAGGTCCATTGGACAGATGTATTTCGTCGAACTGTCATCGTGATCAGAAGGAACCATCCCGACACGATTATCTTTACCGAGATAAGGTCCTGGGTCTGTTTTGAACTTGTGGAGACACTGTTCGGCGCAGAAATAGTAAGCTGCACCATCATAGGTGTGGGTACCGGCGGCGGATTCGGCTGTCACGATCATGCCGCAGACGGGGTCTGTGAAGGACTGCTCCTCCGACGTGACTGGACTTGTTCGACTTGTCTGGTCTCCAGCGGGTTGTGCGAACCGGTCAGGATCGCTGTCAAAAAGATCGAGGCAGTACTGAGCACAGAAACCGTACTTGACGCCGGCGTATTCCCGTATTCCTACTGCCGTCTCTTCGGTGACGGCCATACCGCAAACGGGATCTTTCAGAGACTCTTGCATCCTTCTATTCTACCACAAACAGTCAGAAGAGGTAAAACATAGTTTACGTTTTTTGGTAATCTCCTCAAGGCTCATTCCTTGTTCCTACTCAATCCAACCGATCTCCACAGATAATAGATGGTAGGGATGACAAGCAATGTAAGAATTGTAGATGTGATCATTCCGCCTACCATGGGTGACGCAATACGCTTCATCACTTGCGATCCGGTGCCGTGTCCCCAGAGGATGGGCAGCAGTCCTGCAATAATAGCCGTTACAGTCATCATCTTTGGCCGGACCCTTTCCACTGCTCCCTCCATGACCGCTTCGTAGAGATCTTTCAAGGATCTCATCTCTCCCTGTTTTTCTCTATCTTCGTAGGCATGATCCAAATAGATGAGCATCACCACTCCCGTTTCCGCCGCTACACCGGCCAGAGCGATGAAACCGACACCCACCGCCACACTCATATTATACCCCAGAAAGTATATGAACCAGAATCCGCCTACGAGTGAAAACGGCAGTGACAGCATGACGATAAGACTCTCCGTGACATTCTTGAAATTGAGATAGAGCAATAGAAAGATAATGAGGAGAGTCACCGGCACAACAATCCTCAGTCGCTTCGCCGCCCGTTCCATATATTCGTACTGTCCACTCCAGACAACAGAATATCCCTCGGGGAGATCGAGCTCCTCCTTCACGGCCTGCTGAGCCCGCTTCACGTATGTTCCTATATCGATCCCGGAAATATCAACGTATACCCAGGCGGTATGCCTGGCGTTCTCACTTTTGATAACAGGTGCCCCTTTCCGGATGCGAATATCAGCCACCTGACTAATGGGGATCTGGGCGCCGGTGGGTGTCGGGATGATTACCCGTTTTAGCTTGCTGATACTGTCGCGCAGTTCCCTGCTGTAGCGGACATTAATGGGATATCTCTCTAGTCCTTCTACTGTGAAGCTGACATTCATGCCGCCTACAGCTGACTGGATGATGTCCTGCACGTCACCCACTGTCAAACCGTACCGGGCCACCTCATCCCGGTTGATCTCAAAATCGAGAAAGTTCCCACCGGTTACTTTATCGGCAAAAGCACTTAAGGTGCCGGGTAGCTTCTGAACGATCACCTGCACCCTTGCTCCAAGTGTGTTGAGGGTATCGAGGTCTGCCCCCATGAGCTTGATACCCACCGGCGTCTTGATGCCCGTACTGAGCATATCAATCCTCGTCTTTATGGGCATGGTCCAGGCGTTGGTGAGGCCGGGGAACTGAATGGCGGCGTTCAGCTCTGCCACCAATTCGTCCATGGTAACGGCGCGGTGCTCTGGCCAGATCCACCTGAAAGGTGTTGTCAACCAATGGGGCATCCAGCCTGAATACCATCGTGACACAATTTTCCGCCTGGGCCAGTCGTCTTGCTGTTTCAAAGTGATGGTTGTCTCAATCATGCTCAGCGGTGCCGGATCAGTAGCGGTCTCCGCGCGGCCAATCTTCCCGAACACCCGCTCCACCTCCGGAAACGTGCGAATGATCTTGTCCGTCTGCTGCAGGAGTTCCCTTGCCTTAGTAATGGAGATTCCGGGATCCGTTGTCGGCATGTAGAGCAAGTCTCCTTCGTTCAGCGGCGGCATGAACTCGGAGCCAATATTCCTCACCGGTATGACCGTTACAGCTAGAACGACCGCCCCGATGGCTAGTGTCGTCTTTCTGAATTTCAGCACAAACCGGATACACGGCCGGTAGACGCGAATCAGGAAACGGTTGATGGGATTCTTCTCCTCAGGAAGAATCTTCCCCTTGATGAAGTATCCCATCAGGACCGGTACGATAGTGATTGCAAGCAGCGCCGATGCGGCCATGGCGTATGTTTTCGTGAAAGCGAGCGGTGTAAACAAACGCCCCTCCTGCGCCTGAAGCGAAAAAACGGGAAGGAACGAAAAAGTGATGATGAGCAGCGAATAGAACAGAGCGGGGCCGACCTCCTTAGAGGCATCAATCATTGTTTGCCAGTGGTCGCCCTTGCCGCCGTTGCGTTCGATATGTTTGTGCGCATTCTCGATCATGACGATGGCAGCGTCCACCATGGCGCCGATGGCGATGGCGATCCCCCCTAAAGACATGATATTGGCGTTGATCCCCTGATAGCGCATGATGAGGAAAGAGATGAGAATCCCCACAGGGAGGGTAAAGATAGCCACAAAGGCGCTGCGAAAATGGAGAAGAAAAACGATGCAGACCAGCGCTACAACGACGCTTTCCTCAAGAAGTTTTTCTTTCAGGTTATCAATCGCCCGCTCAATGAGGAGAGACCGGTCGTAGGCCGGCATGATCTCTACCCCTTCCGGTAGTCCTGATTTCAGATCGTCGATCTTCTTGCGCACGTCCTCGATGACTTTCAGGGCATTCTCCCCGTATCGCATGACGATGATCCCCCCCACTGTCTCGCCAAGTCCATCTCTGTCGGCTAATCCGCGACGGAGATCAGGACCCAGATGAATGTTGGCCACATTGCGTAGCAAGATCGGTGTCCCGTTTGTATCTACACCAAGGGCAATCTTCTTCAGATCATCCAATGAACGGATATAGCCGAGACCCCTCACTATAAATTCAGTCTCCGACATCTCAATCAGTTTACCGCCTACATCATTGTTGCTTCTCTGAATTGCCATCCTGACCTTATTGAGAGGAATGTTAAAAGCCAGCAGCTTGTTGGGATCCACCTCCACCTGGTACTGCTTCACATAACCGCCGATGCTGGCTACCTCAGTCACGCCGGGGACGCTCATGAGTTCGTACCTCAGGTACCAATCCTGTATGGAGCGCAACTGCTGCAAATCATGACGGTCGCTTTCCACCATATACTCATAGACCCAACCGACACCGGTGGCATCAGGCCCGAGTTGCGGCGTCACCCCTTGCGGCAAACGTCCCGAAACGAAATTCAGGTATTCCAGGACACGACTTCGAGCCCAGTACATATCGGTGTCGTCCTCGAAAATGATGTACACAAAAGAGAGCCCGAAAAAAGAATAACCACGGACAACCTTGGCAAACGGTACAGACAACATAGCGGTGGTGAGCGGATAGGTCACCTGGTCTTCCACTACCTGGGGAGCTTGACCCGGATATTCTGTGAGAATTATCACCTGAACATCACTCAAGTCCGGGATGGCATCCAAGGGTATGGTTGACATGGCCACAAAACCTCCGAGTGACAAGATCAGTACGGCGAAAATGACGATAAAACGATTATGAACTGACCATTCGATTATTCTTTCGATCATATCAATTTTTCCGGTGCTTACCGGTCATTCCTTTCGTTTTGACAGGAGCTTCGCAATACTCTCCTGAAGTTTGCTTTCTGAATCCAGCAAAAATTGTCCTGAAGCAACAACCTTAACCCCCTCAGACAGACCCTCCTTCACTTCATAGAATCCGTCGCCGCTCTCAATTCCCACGGTGATATCCCTGGGTGCAAATCGGCCATCTCCCAACACAATAAAGACGAGATTCCTTTCACCGGAAAAGAGGACCGCTTCCATGGGTACCGCTACCACGTTCCGGAGAGGTGATGTCTCAATCTCTACATTGGCATACATACCCGGTTTGAGTTTCAGATTTGGATTGGGAAACGACAATCTCACTTTGATGGTTCTTGTCTCTTCCTCCAGATACGGGTAGATATACTGCACTTTTCCCCTGTATCTCTTTCCTGGATCGTAGGAAAGGGTCATGTTGGCTGTCAATCCTTCTTTCACCCACGGAGACTCAAATTCATAGATATCGGCATAGACCCAGATTTCTGAGAGATCGGCGATTGTGTAGATCATCATGCCAGGTTTTACTTCCATTCCATCCAAAGCGTGTTTCTCGATGACAATGCCCTCAAACGGTGAGCGTACCGTCAATGTTTTTCGGACGTTTCCCGTTCTTTCAAGATCATCAATCTGGTCACCGGAAACATCAAAGTATTCCAGTCTGCGGCGGGTAGAACCAAGGATCGTCTGCGATCGATTAGCAGCTCCGACGGAGACATCATTTCCTGAACTTCTCACATTTTTTAACGCGTCAAAATACTCCTCTTGAGCAGAGACTAGCTCGGGACTGTAAATATCAAGCAATGGCTGACCCTTATTGACCCGTTGTCCTGTTATGTCGGCATGGGTCTTCTCAATCCAGCCGTTGAACTTGGTGTGAACGTGAGCTACTTTGGACTCATTGTAGTCAATTCGGCCAATGGTTCGGATCGTCTGAGTCAGATCCCGTTTCTCAACTTCCGCCGTCCGGATGCCCATGTTCTGTTCCACAGTGGGGTCAATTTTCACCGTGGAGCCGAAAGTTTCTTCTGTTCCGCCCGTAGGAATGCCCATGGGTGTCAGATTCATGCCACAGATGGGACAGTTTCCCGGTCCTTCCTGAATCACGTTGGGGTGCATGCCGCAGGAATAGAACTGTACCTCCGCCTCCTGATTCCCGCGGGACGAATCTTTTCTACCACCACAGCCGCCAACAGACAGCGCGGCGACGGTCGCCAGTACAATCATCAGTATTGAATATCTTGACGAATACTTCATCATTTATTCCTCCTCAAAACGTATCAGACCAACAACCTTCAACAGCTTTGCCTTTGCTGTCTCTCTTTTGGCTCTGGTCTCTTCAAAATCGAGACGAATGTTTACTACCATACGCTGACTGTCAAGCAGATCGAGAAAGCCTATCTTTCCTGTTTCATACGCTGACATAGCCGACGACAGCATTTGTTCAGACTCTTTCAGAAGTGTTTCTTCAAAAAGACGATAAGTCTTTTGGATTTCCTCCGACTCCCTAATGATTGCAGTTAGATTTCCTTCTACCTCATTCCAGGTTTGCGCCATCTCCTCCTCCGTAACTTTGACAGCAATCTTTGCCGATTTTACCCGCGACCTGTTCCGCCCGAACCATAGGGGAATGTCGAACCCCACCTTCACGCCCAAAGCATCACTTCCGACATCTGCGGAAGACGCCATGCCTCCGCTGCCGATAGATGTGTAATTCACCCCGACTACCAGATCAGGATAGTTTTCTCTCCGGGCCAGTTCGCTTTGTATCACCGCTATCTGTCGCTCATTT
>PBTS01000074.1:0-8277 GCA_002729175.1 Fidelibacterota bacterium | reverse complement strand
TTTGCCAGCTTTTCTACCACCCCTTGAATGGCGTCAGCAATGGCCCTCTCCACAGGACAGTATGGATCGTCCAGCCAGACGGCCACACGATAATCATTCAGCGTTTCATGTCTCGGTGGGGGTAGTTCCAGTTCCCACGCCACGCCGTCCATCATTTTTGGCGCTGCCAGTAATGAAAGAGCAAGTTCAAGATCCTCTGATGAACGGGCCAGTGGGCCCGCTACGGAAAGGGTGTCACCATCGTTCACACACCCCGGTGGTGGCGGTATGTGTCCCCGCATGGAGACGATTCCGTAGCTCGGTTTGTGGCCGTATACGCCGCAAAAATGGGCCGGCGTCCGGATAGAACCACCAATGTCACTGCCAATTTCCAACGGTGTCATTCCTGCAGCCAGCGCTGCCGCTGCGCCTCCCGAAGAACCACCCGGTGTTTTGGTGACGTCCCACGGATTGTTTGTAATCCCGTAAATATCGTTAAAAGTTTGAAAATCGCCCGACAGCATCGGCACATTTGTCTTCCCAAATACAATAGCACCAGCATCCACGAGGCGCTGAACGACGTCTGCATTTCTCTTTGGGACATGACCCTTCCATTTAGGTGACCCACCGGTAGAGGCTAACCCTTCTACCTCAAAGGCATCCTTAACGGTCATGGGTAGACCGTGTAGAGGACCCCACGATTCACCACGGGTGAGTGCTTCATCAGCTCCCTTGGCTCGCTCCGTGGCCCGTTCAGCATCAGTTATTACAACAGCATTGATTTCCGGATTTCTCTCCTCAATTTGTTGTAGATGATCTTCAAGCAGTTCCAGAGCGGATATATCCTTCCTCCGGATTTTTTCAAGCAGCCCAGTAGCAGTTTGATACAGATCGATGTTCAAAAGATCAGTTTTCTATGGTGAAGTCTCTGACCAGCCGGGCATTATAATCAAATCCTTCGGCTTTCCCCTGCCGGCGGCCCACGAAAAAGAGGATGCTCCCCACACCCAGCCATAAGATTGTCCAGATAAAGACTGCTTTCAAAATAGACATCATGAATATGAGCATGACGACCGCTGTGAAAAGTCCAATGCAGCTAACAATCAAAGGTGCTGGCTTGAATTGGGCCGACTCATAGAGCGGCCGGTTGACTTTCGGCAACATCATGAGCGACACCCCCTGGAGAAAATAGACGATGAAAATTCCAATGAGTCCTGTGTTCAAAAGAAATTGTGATGATTGCGTCCACATAAGAACAATGCAAATGGCAGCACTGATGATGAGGCTAACGTGGGGTGTTCGCCATTTGGGGTGGACCGCCGAGAGAAAACCTGGCATGAGACGGTCTTCACTGAAGACAAAGAACATCCGTGATGGGACAAGAATCGAACCGTTAATACTGGTCAAAAAAGCACTCATGGCTCCGAGAGCCACTATGCCAGCGCCCCAGGGCGGAAGATACACCGCTGCTGCATCGGCCATGGCAGATTTGGATTGAGCCAATACTTCAGCGGGAAGAACCCCAAACGCCACAAAAGACATGAGAAAAAAGATGACCACTGACGCAAGAACACCTCTCACAAATATGACAGGCAACGTCCGTGTGGCGTCCTTGGTTTCTCCCGCCGTCTGGGCCAGCGTCTCAAAGCCGGCATAGCTGAAAAAGAGAACGGGCATGGCTGACAGTAGGCCACTCCACCCTTTTGGCAGAATCGGGTCGTAATAGCTGAGGTCAACAGCTGCCAGTCCCGGTATAACAAGCAGTACAATGCTGATTATGAGTACAATTAACATTCCTATCTGAACCCTGCCATAATGCTTGATACCAAAGATATTCACCCCGTAGAACACTACCAGTACAATGACTCCCCAGAAACGGGGATCCTGACCGGGAATGAAGAAATTCATATATTCACCGAAACTGGTAGACATGAAAGAAATAGCTCCAACAAACGCCACCAGCTTCATCCACATGGCCACAAATCCGATATAATAATTCCCGAACGTTCTAGAAATATGTAGATACGCACCACCGGGGCGGTTCCCGAGAGGTGTTGATGAAAAAACACTGTATGCAAGAGCTGTGGCGAGAACAATGGGAGCAAACAAGAGATAGGCAAAGGGAACTGAACTCCCCGCCACGGCGCCAGCTTCTCCTGTCACACGAAAGATGCCGGCGCCCACCAGAATACCAACGATGGTGGCGTAGCCGGAGAGAGGACCGAGATCACGACGGAGGGTTGAATCACTCATAGGAAAAGTAAGTGTCGAAACTACCTTCCCGTCAGCCGAAAGTCAAGACAGGGAGACAGATTGGAGCGGAAAGGTCGTATATCTAATTTATGCTTATCATGTTCAGATATCCTGGCAATCTGTTATTAAGGAGTCACCGGATATGAAAGTTCTTATTCTCAACCGTCAACAAGTAAAAGAACTGCTGCCCATGCGGGCCTGTATGGAGGTGCTGGCAAACACATTTCGGGCCTATTCCCGCGGAGAGGCCGTCCAGCCCCTTAGAACCATGATGAAGGTGCCTGGAAGCGGCGGAATTTTGGCCCCTATGCCGGGCTATGATGGTGCCTCAAAAGCACTGGCTGTTAAACTTATCACCGTTTTCCACAATGAAAGTGAAACAAAGTTTGATTCTCATCAAGGGTTGGTGGTTCTCTTTTCTGCCCAACACGGCAACCCACTGGCTATCATGGACGCCATAGAGATAACAGCCATCCGGACAGCTGCTGCCAGTGGCGTTGCAACGGAAGCGTTGGCCAGGAAAGAAGCAGCCACACTGGCCATCCTCGGCTCCGGCGTTCAGGCCCGGTCTCATTTTACTGCCATGACAGAAGCGAGAAATATTCAGTCTGTCCGTATTTGGAGCCAGACACGCAAAAATGCCCAGAAACTTGCAGAAGAACTTTCAGACCTGTCTTCAACAGATATAACTGTGTCAAATGATGTTCAAACCGCTGTGGACAATGCTCATATCGTTTGCACCGTCACCGCGGCCGCTGAGCCGATCCTGGAAGGGGCGTGGCTATCTCCGGGCGCCCACATCAACGCTGTGGGCTCCAGCATGGCAAAGAGACGAGAGCTTGATAGTGAGGCGGTGGTTAATTCAAAGCTCTATGTGGACAGTCGTGAATCGGCCACCAATGAGGCTGGCGACTTTCTCATCCCTCTTTCTGAGGGTGCAGTTTCTCATGATCATATTCTGGGAGAAATAGGAGAGGTACTAGAAGGGGGTGCTGACGGACGGCAGTCAGCGGACGAGATCACCCTGTTCAAATCGCTGGGAATGGCCGTTGAAGATGTGGCGGCGGCACAATATATCTACAGTCAGGCACAGGAAAAAGGGGGCGGTGTTTGGGTCGATATATGAAGACCTAAATCTAGGACTTCACCGCCACCATCATAATTTCAACGAGAGCATCCCGTGGAATCCGGGCCGCCTCTACTACGGCACGGGCAGGCTTGCTTGCACTGAAGTAGGTGGCATAGATATTATTCATGGCTTTATAATCATTCAGATCCGCCAGATACGCCTGGACCTGCACCACATCTGAATAGTCAAAACTAGCTGCCTTAAGCACCGCACCGAGGTTCTTCAGCACCCGGTGGGTCTGGGCTTCGATATCCCCTTCCACCAATTTTCCCGTAGCGGGATCAAGAGCAATCTGGCCCGCAAGATAGAGTGTGTTCCCTACACGTATACCCTGGGAATAAGGACCAATGGCTGCCGGGGCGTCAGGTGTGGAAATAACCTCCCTGTTTCCACCTCCACCAGTACAGGCCGAAAAGACCAGTGCGGTAATCAGTACAGCTGTCTGTCGCACTAAGACTTACTGACGCCGTTCTTCACAATATCTGTCATGGCATCTGTAAAGCGGTCAATCTCTTCAATTGTGGTATAGACGTGAGGTGTTACTCTGCACCCCTCAAATTCAGCGTGTTTGATGGGAACAACAAAAATCCGGTACTTGTCCCAAAGATGGGATGCCACATCTGAAGTATCAATCCCTTCAATCTGCACTGTGGCAATGCCGCACGCTTTCCCAGGTTTAAGGCTGGTATGTAGTTTAACCCTATCATTTTCCAGCAACGGTATTGCCCATCTGTTTCTAAGATAAACCATCCTGGCTTCTTTGTTCTTACTACCGATTCCCTGGTGAAAAGTGAGGGCGTCACCTATGGCCAGATAGTTTGCCGCCGGGTGGGTTCCTATCTCTTCAAACTTGCGGATATCATCGTGTTCACACTGCCCAGGCGCCTGCATTGGCCAAAGATCGGCGATCTTGTCCCTCTTAACATAGAGTAAGCCGGTACCGTGAGGAGCACAAAGCCACTTATGAAGACTGGTAGCATAATAATCACAGTCCAAGTCCGCGGCATTAAAGTCGAAATGGGCAAAAGTGTGGGCACCATCTACAATTACCGGGATTCCTTTCTTTCTGGCCATTCTCGTAATCTTCTTAACAGGAAGAATTTGCCCCGTAATGTTGATCATATGGCACATGAGAATCATTTTGGTTTTGGAAGTGATTCCCTTTTTAAAAAGTCGAACAACTTCATCGTCATCTTCCGCCGGAATAGGAATCTGGAACTGTTTCATAACAATGCCATCTCTACATTCCCTCTGTTTGAAAGTATTGATCATTCGCCCATAATCCTGGGTCGTGGTGAGCACTTCATCACCGGGCTCAAAGTCAAAGCCGTTCTGACAGATCTGAAGGCCTTCTGAGGAGTTCCGGGTGAGAGCAATCTCTTCCGTGTCGCAGCCGTGAAAACGAGCCAGACGTCGTCGAACAGGTTCACGCTGAGGTTCCAGAATGCGCCACATGGAATAAGCCGGTGATGTGTTGGAAAAATCGAGGTGGCGCTTCATCGCTTCCTGAACAACAGCCGGAGATGGGCTGACGCCACCATTGTTGAGATTGATCATACCGCGATCAGCGGTATACGCCTGCTGAATATCAAACCAGAATGATTCATCCTTTGCAATGTCAGATGGGTCTCCTTTAATCCCCCTTACAGACGCCAGAGCCCGGTTCATGAGGGCCGGCTCTATGGCAGCAACCGCAGCTGCTGCAGCCATCGGTTTTCCAATCGTTCCCATAAATGATCTTCGATCCATCGTTTTCATTAGAATCTCCTATAAATTTAATTTCCTTGGAGTGTACAACTGAGAAACCACTTTTTCAAGAACATCAAATCCGATTACATGGGACTATCCGGCTTCAGATATTTAGCGAGAAATTTCCAGATCTTCAGTCTTATATCCCTTGCTTGGCCAAAATCCATTCTATCGAAGGAGTGTCCCCCAGGAATGTCTTTAAAAATTTCGTACTCAAACCCTTTTTTCCCGTTTGCCTCAAGAGCCTGAATAAGACGTTCGACCTCCAAAACATTTACGTCGGCGTCGTTGGTGTTGGCGTGGATAAGTAGCGGTGTACCATCATATTTCTCCGTGTTCCAGGAAGGTGACCGCTTTTTATACTCCTCCACATCCTCATAGGCTGATTTCCCGATATGGTAATCCACAGAGTAGAGATCGCGATACCGTTGTGTCTTATATCCCATGCGGGCAATGAGGTCGCTCACAGGTACACCTGCATAAGCAACGGTATAATCATTGCCATGTTCGAAAATATTCATCAAAGCGTGGAGGCCACCATGACTCCAACCGACAATGCCGACCCGTTTCGGATCGAGAAAATTGTAGCGCTCAAGCATATAATTCCTTGCAGCGTAGGTGTCTTCTATCTCCAGTCCGCCGTAATCAATAGCTTCGTATGTTCCACGGCCGTAACCTGTGCTCCCCCGGTACTCCGGTGCCACGATGGTATAACCTTGTGTCAGCAGTTCACGCAAGATATTGGTGAACCCTGATGAGAAATTGCTGTGAACACCGCCATGAGGCAGAACAACGAGAGGCTGTTTTTTTCTTTTGTTCAGGTTTTTTGGAATAAAAACATAAGCGCGAAACCTCCATGGATTGTTAGCCCCCTGTGCTGTAGGGTTAGGCTGATGCTTCAAAGGTGGGCCAGTAATACTGGCCATATCAATCTCAGAAATATCTCCCAGCCGATGGAAAAACATGAGATCATCTACCTGGCGGGAGATTTGATCGAGTTTGTGGTGAAGATATTCATTCTCTTTCTCAAGTTGAGATTTAATATCGTTAAGATTTAGAGGCGTCTTTTCCTGCGCCATCGTCGGAATTACACAAATCATTATGACAACAGCAATCAGTAATCGAAAGAAATGGAGACTATAATTCATTTTCTTCTCCTTGGTTTAATCGGTTTAACTCTGTATCCGATCAGCCATCCACCTGTTCAGCCACAAAAGAACGGCCAGAACAGTACCCCATTGAACAAGGCATGTCATAACACTATATGGCGACAAGGGATTATACCAATCATCCGGTGCATAGACTGTAGCTGAGAGAAATAGCCACCAAATAAGAAGTGCTATGCCGAGCATTGGGACAACAAATTTTATGTTTTTGTCCCACCACGCACCCAAATCCCAGTCATTTTTATTCTGCAACACCTCTTTTTCCCGGAGGACTGTAACTCCGTACCGCATAACTGCCACAGCAACAAAAATTCCGGATATCATGAGTGCCACTCCCCATACAAAATCCTGATTCCCGAACAAATCAAGATTTCTTGCAGAGGGGATACCCATGATATAACTGACACCCGCCACACAAGCGATGGCCATTTTCCTTTTCAAACCAAGGTCAATAAGATTGCGGCTGGTGAGTTCCATCATTGAGATGAGTGAAGAAAAACCGGCAAATGAGAGCCCCAGAAAAAAGAGAATAGCCAGCAGTTTCCCCATGGGCATTTTGGCAAAAAGCTGTGGCATCCAGATGAAAGTGAGACCGGTAGCGGCGGGGCCGCTTTCTTTCATGACACCAAGTATTTCACCGCTGGTCTTTCCTTCCATTCCGAGAATGGAAAAGACAGTGCCGAACACCATAAGGGCTGCAAGGAGTGACACTATATTGTTACCGATAGCTGTGACAAATGCATTTTTTACGATGCCGTATCGGCGCCTTATATAGATGGCATAGGTGAGGAATAGTCCCCAGCCGGCACCGGTGTCCCAAGCGTTTTGGGTCAAAGCTTCCAGCCATAGCTTGGGATTGCTAAGCTGGCTCCATTGGGGCGTAAAAAGGTAAGCCACTCCATTCCAAGCACCTGGCAAGGTTAAAGCACGAATTACGGAAAGAACAACAATCGCTAACAGTGTTGGAATAAGCACCTTGTTGACTTTTTCAATAGATGAAACACCCCGCCAGATGGCCAGCGCTCCTACTGCCATAGCCATGCCATGAAAAAACAAGGGTAAAGCGCTTGCTTGGAAATTGTTCCACAGTGACCAGGACGCTTCGGTCGTTTCAGGAAGAGGCTGGGACAACATCTGAATGAAGTAGTAGATACACCATCCCACCACTACAGAATAGTAGAATGTGATGGCAGTGGTGACCAAACCAACAAATCCTCCCATCCAGGCAAACTTCCCTCCCACAAGGGAAACAAAAGCACCCACGGTCCCTTTTCGGGATTTTCTCCCCATGATATACTCAGCTATGATGAGTGGAATACTCCAAAGGAAAAGGAAGATGACCCACGCCACAAGAAATGCACCAGCTCCTTCATCACCGCCGTTTGTGGCGGCAATCCGGGGGAACCGCCAGATATTGCCTGTTCCCACGGCGATCCCCAGTGCACTCATAAGAAATGCTAACCTTGACGAAAAACGTTGTTCAGATTCTCGCTGTTCCAAACTGCCCCCTCTCTATTTAGTTAGAATTCAACTGTCTGACGTGTACCAAATCCCGGCCCCAGGAGAATAGCATTAAGCAGCATTCGCTCACCACCATAGAAATATGCCCTGAAGTTGGGGTCCGTGGCAAAAATGATCACCTGCCCTTTGCCCACGGATTCACGTGCACAGTAGACAGAATTTGCCCACCGTTCTCGCGCTTCTGGCCAAAGAATCCCGGAGATTTTAACATTATCATAATTAGCGAATCGACCAGCTACATCACTATTGTCTTTCGAAACATAACTGTATGAGTTATCCACCATAATGGGGACATCGGACCCCAAACCGAACGAAAGCCAGTGTTCTTCATCCAGATCAATACGCATAATGACCCCTTGCGGTGACAGTTGTCTGGCCAGTTTGTCCGCCTTCTTGGCGGTCTTTGAATCAAACTTTCCTGTAGATTCTTCTTTTCTTTTTTCAGGTCGTTTCCCCTCCCACACGGCCAGGCTATCCACA
>PBTS01000055.1:0-17911 GCA_002729175.1 Fidelibacterota bacterium | reverse complement strand
TACTCACTTCCAATCATGGACACTTCCCAATCTGAGATAGTAGACCTCGAATGGACAGGAACTGTTTCTCGAGCCTTGGTTTCGGCTGTAAGGATGGTATTAACATAGGGAAAAGATTCTTCAACAATTAGAAACGCCTGGGAAACAGGGTCGTCAAAACCGATTAATCTACCGGAGGTGTTCATTGCGTCCAGCAAAAACTCTTCTACCATATTCGCTTCCCATCTTTTGTGAACACCCTTATTCCCCGTGAGTTGTCCGTTATAGTTTTCACAGGTGTGAAATGGCACATGGATATCCGACACGTAGTGTCCCAAAGCTGTGGCTGTGAGGCGCGCTTTAATCCATTCTCCTTCACGAAACTGTGTCACCAATTGGTAATAATATTCTTCAATTCTCCACGGCGCTGTGCCCCAACTGTCCAGCTTTTTTTTCCCGTATTTATTAACAACATCCTCCCACTTCCGAGGAATCTTTTTAAACGGATAGTCATCAAACAGGTCAGCATCGATGAAGTGGCCAGGATATTCATTGGGATGATTCTCTTTATCCTTCTTCCACAGATCGGGATCCACCGCATGTTCTGAAATATAATTAATGTAGCCGCTGAAGAATTCACCTAAGGGAGAATTGAGAAGTTTAACAGCTTCCCTATTAATGAGCCTGTGTGCTGTATAGCCCCACCCGTAGGCCCACTGGTGGGTCACTATATATATAAGGGAAAGAAAAAGCCTCAGTTTCAATGTTGACCGCAGGCTCAGGTCAGCACCCTAGTCTAACGGACCTTTTTCTTGTGTCTGTTCTTGCGAAGACGCTTCTTACGCTTGTGCGTAGAGATCTTTCGCTTTTTCCGTTTTTTACCACAGGGCATAGTCTATTTCTCCGTTAAAGCTTTGTTTACATTTTTCCGCAGCAAACCGGACGGTTTAAATGTCGGGACATATCGCTCGGGGAGATAGACCGTTTCTCCCGTCCCCGGATTGCGCGCTTTGCGGGGATCCCGCTTTTTTACTCCAAAAGTACCAAATCCGCGCAATTCAACGCGCCTGTTATTTTCCAATGCTGAGGTAATGGTATTCATGATTCCATTTATAACTATTTCTGTCTCCACTTTGGTCAATCCTGTGGCATTGGAGACCCTATCTACAATATCTGCTTTGGTAACTGTTTTACTCCCAATTTTGCTCATTGCATCTCCTCTAGTTCATCCCTGCTTCACATAAATCACAAGCTTCTGTCCAGGTATAATAAAGTCATTGTCTTTGATACTGTTCCACTGGCGAAGCTTGGACATCCCCACACGGTACCGATCAGCTATGTGACTAAGGGTATCACCTGTTCTCACTGTATATATCTCTTTAACATATTTGCTAGCACTGGTCACCTGATTCCCCTCTCTCACTGGTACTTTCAGTTTCTGGCCCGGCAATATATAGGTGCCGTACCTCAGGCCATTCAGTTGACGGATCCGCCTTGCCGATGAACCGTATCTCATGGCAATATGACCAAGAGTATCGCCTTTACGTACTACATAGGCTACAGTATTAGGCGGTGTACCAGCTACCAGTACCGGTCCAGAGGAAGCTCCGGAAACGGGGATCGTCAGTTTCTGCCCGATGCGGAGGCGGTGATAATTCTTTATCTTATTAAATGATGCAATTTGGTTTATGGAAACACCATATTTCTTTGCGATCCAGCTGAGGTTGTTTCCACGTTGAACGACATGAACCATGTATTGAGGAGCAAACCGCTGTTCATCGTTTAAAGAGGTAAAAGCGGCAAGAAATGTTTTCCGTGTCCCGGCGGGAATTTTCAGATCATAAGATTCGTCCGGTGGCGTTGCATGTTGGCGCAGTTCCGGATTGTATTCCCGGAGCTCTTTGAGCTTAATTCCAGCACATTTGGCAAGAACGGCAAGATCAGCACTTTTTTCAACTGTTACCTGATCATAATTGAAAGGTGAGCCAGTAGGTTCTTCGAATCCATACTCTAATGGATCTGTAGCAATAATGGCAGTTGCCAGTACTGTAGGAACATGATTTTTTGTCTCCTTGGGAAGAGAGTTTAGACTCCAAAAATCTCTCGTCTGATGAAGACGAATGGCACGATTGATTCTACCAGCACCTGCATTGTAGGCCGCCAGTGCTAGATACCAGTCATCAAATTCAATGTAGAGGTCTTTTAAATATTTGGCTGCTGCATCGGTGGCGCGGATGGGATCCCGGCGCTCATCCACCCACCACGTCCGGTCAAGGCCATAAATCTTGGCTGTAGAACCGATAAACTGCCACATTCCCGCAGCATGAGCACGGGAATAAGCCCTGGGATTTAATCCACTCTCCACCATTGCATGGTATATCAACTCTTCAGGAAGTTCGTTTTTATCAAGGATTTCTTTGATGACTGATTCATAAACCGGGTAACGCGCTAACCATCTTTCGAAACTCTGTCGTCCGTCAGTCTGGAAAAAGCTAATAGCACGCTCAACACGACTGTTCATCACCAGGGGCATATGGCCTTCTCGGTCATCAATCACCTTAAAAGATGCACCGTTTATTTCAATCTCTATCGGGTCAAGATAGCGGGATAGTTCCTCTTTCAGGCTGGCGGTGGCAATGGAAGCACTAGTCTCGTCAATAGTGATGAAGTTATTCTGGTAAGTGTGTATGAGTGTTTCTTCGAAACGGCTGAACTCCTCTTGATCATCTTCAGACATATCACCAAGCTGTTCCGCTTCAGTTAACAACTCCACGATCTTATCGAGAACGTAGAGAACTTCCAAAGAGTCACCATGATGATCTGCAATGATCGCTTCCGAAAAAAGACTTTTGGCATCCGATAGTATGAGAGGAAATCGGTTCTCGTTTCCGTTTACATTAACAAAATCTTCATTATCAATA
This sequence comes from Fidelibacterota bacterium, assembly GCA_002729175.1. Lineage (GTDB taxonomy): Bacteria > Fidelibacterota > Marinisomatia > Marinisomatales > S15-B10 > UBA2125. Next base: position 15,011 of record PBTS01000055.1, on the reverse strand, counting down.
TGGGAACCGTTCTCCGACTTGGCACTTCCCTGTTGAGCAAAAAGCACAGTAGTGAGAAGCAGAATGGAAAGAAGTATAATATGCCCCTCTAACTTAAGGTATTGTTTAAGATACATCATTTCCTGGATAAACCAGCGGGGAACTTAGACGTTGAACTGAGGAACAGTCAAGTTCTTTTGGTTTTTTCCTTACCCACCCGCTCTTTAATAATTCGGGTTGTACTAATACCTTGTAAAAGAGGTACTCTCACAACTTCACCACCTCTCGAAAGGACAATGTCTGAACCTACAATTTCATCTTTACTGTAATCTCCACCTTTTACCAACACATCCGGCTTTATACTTTCGATGAGCTCCAGTGGTGTATCTTCACTAAAAATTGTCACAACATTAACTGCCTCAACGTCCAGAAGGGCTTCTGCTCTTTCCGCTTCAGGTTGAACAGGCCGTCCCACTCCTTTAAGGCGACGTACAGAACTGTCGCTGTTTAATCCAACAAGAAGTAGATCTCCTTCGCCCGCTGATACTTCCAGAAGGGTAACGTGCCCGCTATGCAAAAGATCAAAACAGCCATTCGTAAAAACAACAATTTTACCGGCGTCACGTGCTTCAGTTGCTCGCCTTGCGGTCTCTTCACGGTTAAGCAGTGTCATCTCAGCGACAAAGCGGACAGAGATTTAATGAGTTACATTGCTTCCACATATTGTTCAGCTGGATCAACCCCTGACCGACGGCAAAGTTCCGCAGAAACCTAGGTGATACTCGGCCGCCAAAATGCCGCCTGTGCCTGCCATAAGGCTCCGGTAGAAAAAGATCAAACCACACCTGTAAACTGTTAGGGGATTTCAGAACCGCTTTCCTCATGGGGAGCACCACATTCCCGAGCCATTCCGTAGTCCATCCTTTGCCGGGAAGATGCTTACCAAAAATATCCTCCATCGACTTACAGCTCATTTCCTCATCGGTGGACCACGGTGCCCAGCCCTCAGTCAGTTTTTGTACCAGACGGCCGGCGAAGGCCATTCGCCGCCGAGGCCAGGCGTGAGGTCGGACGCCGCCCCGGCGCCAGAGGGACGCCGGAACAGCACAAACTAGATCAGATACTTTCACAATTTCACGTTGAGTTTTCATTCCACCGGCGCCCACCAATCCCGAAAGGTCGAAAAGAATGTTAGTCACCTCTTGGAGTCCTAAACCCCGAAGCCTCTCCATCTGCAACGCTTTCGCCAGTTTCTCAAAAGGTTTCTCATTGCCCGGATAACCGAGAGCCCGAAATGAAGTGATGAGAAAAATGACTTCTGGATTCTCACTGTCCGCCAGGCGTCGGCTGAACCGCAAAACTTTCTCTGACCAACGCCACTCAATGAAAGGGGTCAATCTTTTCAGTACTTCAGAGTCATCCAGCAGACCCTTTCCTGCATGATCAGGAAACGTAGCAAACTGAGGCAGCGCCATCACTGTAGGAATCTTTCGTCCAAGTGCGGTGATTGCATCCTTATCACAATCCGCGGCCAGATGAAGCATGACATCATTGTACCGGTTATCCCTGCTGTGGCCGTGATGAAACCAGTCTCCCGATAAAAGGTGACACTCCACATCTCCCTTCACCATCTCTCCGCCGTGAATGATCACAGCATCCTCAATATCAGGTCCGTCATGGCGATTTCGCTCCCCTGCATCCACAAAGATGAACGCATCCCCGTCACCACACAGCACTCTACAGCCCGGCACCAGACTGAACCACCATCTCACCAAATGTTCTTCATCACGGCAAAACAGCGACCGCTCCTCACTGACGGAAAAAAGTGGCATTCGCCTTACAGATTGATACATCACGCCGCCACAGCCTCCAGCGATGGCGCCACCCTCTCATTTGCCCAGTCACGCTTCATGGCTACCACACACTCCCTTACAGTCTCGGCAAACTCATTTTTCGGACGTTCTTTCCATTGTACAACCGAAATCGGGGAACCCACCCGGAGTTCCACCTCGCCGGACCGCAAGGCAAAAGACCGCTTTGCCAGAACATCTCTAGTACCACAGACCGCCAGAGGTACCACGTCCATTCCGAGATCAATGGCAATGGCAAGCCCACCTTTTTTAAACTGATGTATTTCACCATCTTCACTTCTGGTCCCTTCCGGAAAAATGATTACAGAACGAGGGTTATGATCCAACGATGCTTTTGCTTGTTCAAGCGATTCCCTCGCTTTCGTCCTATTATAACGGTTAATAAAAATGTGTCGGGCCGCCACCATCGCCCAACCGAAAATAGGTATTTTCTTCAACTCCTTTTTAGCGATGGAAACAATATGAAACGGCAGACCACCAAAAATCAGTGGGATATCAAAAGCACTTTCGTGGTTTGATGCAAAAATATAGTGACTGTTTCGATCCAGTCGGTCGAGACCAACTACCCTGTGTTTAACTCCACTGGACGCCAACAGAATTTTAGAATAGACCCTTGTAATCCATCCAACAAAATGTCCCCTAAAGTCAGCGGGACCCGAAACAATGATAATTATACCAAGGAAAACTGTCCAGAAAATAGCGTNTGTCAGGAAAAAGACTCGCCGGAATAACATATTCTTATTTGAGGATTGAATCCCCAAAATAAGGTTGCAGAGGTTCGGGGATTGTAACTGTTCCTTCATCAGTCTGATAGGATTCCAGCAGTGCAATCATCAATCTCGGTGTGGCCAAACCGGAGCCATTAAGAGTATGAACATGGCGTACTTTTTCACCCTTGTCCCGAAAACGGATCTCCGCTCGCCGCGCTTGGAAAGATAAAAAATTGCTGCAACTGGAGACTTCCAGCCACCGCTTTTCACCGGGCGCCCACACTTCGAGATCGTAACATTTCGCCGCTGCAAAACTGAGGTCGCCGGTACAGAGCGNNACGACACGATAATGAAGACCTAGTGTCTGAAGTACAGATTCCGCATCAGTNGTTAGCGATTCCAATTCGTCATAAGAACTGTNGGGGTGAACAAATTTCACCANCTCAACTTTGTTGAACTGGTGAATGCGAAGNAACCCTCGGGTTTCCTTACCGTACGACCCTGCCTCCCGCCGGAAACAGGGTGAATAGGCCACATAACGAATGGGTAGGTCAGAACCCTTCAGAATCTCTTCCCGGTGAATATTGGTAATAGGCACTTCTGCAGTTGGTATAAGGTACAGGCCATCATTCTCCACCCGATACATATCTTCTTCCAGTTTCGGCAGCTGCCCCGTGGCCTCCGTAGCTGACTCCAGCGCCATGAAGGGTNTCATAACCTCACTATAGCCACGTCCACTGTGATGCTCTAGCATAAAGTTGATAAGGGCCNGCTCCANACGTGCTCCAGATTTNGTGTATAAGGGAAATCCNGAACCGGAAATTTTTGCAGCTCTTGTGAAATCAAGCAATTCCAGAGNCTCGGCCAGATCCGTGTGATTCAGAGGCGTAAAGTCGAAGGACGGTTCCTCACCCCAGGTTCGAACCAGCTCATTAGCGGATTCATCATCACCTACAGGTACGGATTCATGAGGAACGTTAGGCACCCACCTCAGGAGGTTGTCAAGCTGCTCTTTCAATTNCGCCAGCGCTCCATCTCCCTCTTTGATCTGCAAAGACAGCTCACGCATCTCACTNATGAGACCGTCGGCATCGTCTCCCTTCNGCTTTAGCTGNGCGATCTTTTCACTGATCCGGTTCCGTTCTGCCTTTTTCTCTTCCACATCCTGAATTAACTCCCGCGATTTGTTGTCAAGCTCCAGAAGTTTCTCTATCTGGATGGATTCCCCCTTCGAAGCTGCAGCTTGGCTGATGCGGTCTGGATCTTCTCTAATCTCTTTTAGCGAAATCATATTACTTAAATGTTACTGGCTCTCTTCTCGACGGGAAATTACGACCCGCTCATCGAAATTTCCATCGCTTCCCGGCCGTGTCACTTGCCTGCGGCGGTGATCTGTGATTGACTCTGCCGCCCTTTCCAATGGATCTTCACGAACGATCCCAGAGTACCAACAACAGCCACATAAAGACCGTGCCAAACTTCATTCAANAAAAANANGGGCACATCAAAAGACNTTTCNATTTTGGAAAGATAACCGGTGATAAGAAGNCCATCCGCAATCATTTTAATAAACCACGGCAGAAGCCAATATGAAGAAAATCCCGTGAGAAAAATAATCTGTCCCGTTATGACTGAAACATTAGCAATATAGATGAGAGCCAAGACAAATCTGAATCGCCGATCCACAAAGTCGAGCCTGTAATAAGCTTTTCCTTTGGAGGCAAACCGCAATCGCTGTTGGATGAACGTCATGAATCCTTTCGGTGACGAACTCTCCACCTCTGAACCTGCTGACAGGCACGGAAAAACAGTCCAACCATTCTTGGCAATGAGATGCATCATNAGATCATCATCTCCGGAAANAAACGCCCCAAATTTTTTGTAACCGCCNNCCTCATCAAACGTTTGTCGCCGGACAGCCAGATTACGGCCGCTAGCAGTAAGAGGNAAGTTTCGGCAGGCTCCCGCCGCCATCAANGCGTCCAGTCCCACTGAATCAACTCTTATGATCCTCTCCCACAAAGAATTCCCTCGCCCCAATGGGCTCGATCCCAGCACCATACCGACACTCTCTCGGGAAAAAGGTGCTGTCATTTTCTGGACCCAGTTTGAGCCCACAGTACAGTCTGCATCTGTCATGAGGAGTATTTCACCTTTCGCCTCGTTTACGCCCAGATGTAGCGCCCACTTTTTCGGCGCCACACCCGGCGGCACCTCCACCGATGTCACTAAACGGAACCGTTCATCTCTCGCCACAAAATCTCTCACAACTGCTACCGTGCTGTCATTGGAGTGATCATCAACGATGATGTATTCCAACCTCTCCCNGGAATACTCTTGTGCCTGAAGATTTTCCAGCAGTTTNCCAATAACCGNCTCTTCATTCCGAGCCGCCACTACTACTGAGACCGTGGGAAGGTTACTACTTTCCGGTTGTTCGTTAGATAATCCGGCCCGAAGCCAGATCAAAAAGAAAAAATAGAGGGCAGCGGNTGTGGTGAGGAGAAAGATCACAGACCAATAATGATCTGCAGAGTGGCGTCCACTTTTTGTATGTCCGACCGGATAGCCGAATCGGTGGCCAGATACTGACTCCAGTCGCTACTGAAAAAATCAAACCTGACCCTCGCCCAACTGTTGAAGGACCATTCTCCCCTAATACCAAACAACGTCCGCTGTTCGGCCTCACCTTCATAGGTTCGATATAGGAAAGAAACTTGCTCATGCCGGTATTGACGGTTCAAGCTTTCTTCGTCCACTTCACCCCGCTTGGATAGTGTGGTATAAGCTTGAATCCATATCTGATCTTTGGGTCGCCCTTCCAAAGAAAAGAAAAGACCTTCACCATTGGGTCCGATCCAGTGGCCCAGAGGGGCACCGTAGTGCTCAAATGTATTCACTTCACTGCGGTGAACGTAGATGTATGGAGTCAGGTGAGTCCATTCCATTCGAAATAAGGGCTTCCACGGTAGGAACTGGTCGAGATTCACTGTTAGACCTGTCTGGAGAGCCGCCCAATTTCTGCTGGAATCTCTATTAAACGTATCAATAAGGTCCCACTCATCGAGGTAGAGAGTCCCGTACAATCTCCCTAAACCCCGCTTAATCACTTCCCAGTCCAGCACAATTTGCAAGTTGTCTGAATTGCTGAGATCGGCCTGAGCCGTCCAGTATGGAACGAAGGGGAGTGCGTAGNCCATCTCCAAACCGCGACCCCCNTAAATCACAGATTCACCAAAACCGACCCTCATATTTTCGAANGGGGTAAAGTCAAGACGATGAACGGCAATNTGTTTCNTAATGAGGGGGAGTCCGCCTCCCTGTGGATAGTAACCAGAATATGTGGAATCGCGAATAGTGGAATTCAGTGAGCCGTGTAAAAAAGCAAAAGACCACCGCTCGGATAGCTGATGACGGAGGCTCAAAAATGTAAAGCTAGAAGTTTTGTCCGAAAGCCACAGCTGCCCCGAATAACCCGATGACCAGACAGGCGCACTCTTGGCAAAAGTGACGTCGCCACCAGGATAATTGACCATAACACCACCGTCGCCCAGACGATACTCTATCCACGAATTATCTGAGCCTGGAAAATCGCTATATCCCACAGCCTGATTCCAACTGAAATCTGAGTGTAAAAGAGGCCGTCCTGCCACTTTAGGAACATCAAATTCGTCCGGGGCCACCATGGAATGTTTTTCTAACCTTGACCACCCCGTAATACTGAAANTCTTGTCAGAAGAAAGGTTGTAACGNCCCANTGCGGTGACAGTGGGNGCCACATCAATATAGAGNCCTTNCGGCTGAAGATGCCCACCATCTANGTACGCTCTCGCTGACAGTTCGGGGTAAATCTTGAAACGGTCATTCCGTAAACGTTTATCCCCGAGGGAAGTGGTCATAAGATCGTTGCCACTGCGGCTNGCATTGCGCCATTCATGTCGATACCGGAGAGATAGAAAACTGTCGGTACTTCCACGGATAATACTTTTTCTTTCAACATCATAAACGTGTGTCTGGGAAGAAATCATCAGCACCTGACTATGCAGAATTGACGACACCATAACTGATGAAGCAATCACCACACGGACGAAACGGATCACAGCCTCGACGGAGACATATCTGTCTACTGGAACTCCACTCATTGAACAAAAGCTATAACTGCTTTCCGCGTATTTCAAACAGTGATTTGGACTGCCCGGATGGGCTCTTAATGGCCCTTGCCCGAGATCATGACAAGAACCGTGCGCAACATGATGAGAAAATCGAGAGAGAGACTCATATTCTCGATATAGAAGAAATCGTACTTCAGCTTCTGCCGTACATCAGAAAGAGAAGAATCGTAAGAGTGCTTGATCTGAGCCCACCCTGTGATGCCAGTGCGGATCCGGTGGCGACGGTAATAAAAAGGGAATTCCTCCATCAGTTTCTGCACAAAATAAGGCCGCTCAGGCCTAGGACCCACCACGCTCATATCCCCAACAAGTACGTTGATAAACTGCGGAACTTCATCCAATCGGAATCGTCTGAGAAGTCTTCCAACATTGGTTATACGTGGGTCTTCCTCTTTTGCCCAGACAGGCCCGGTCATAGTCTCCGCCTCCTGCATCATAGACCGGAACTTGTTGATCATAAATACTCTTCCGTTATGCCCTACCCTCTCCTGCCTGTAAAGGACAGGTCCTCTGGATTCTATCTTGATCGCCAGGGAAACAAGAAACCATATTGGAAAAAGTGGCACAATCACAAAGAGAGAAACAGCAATATCAATGAGTCTCTTAGCAAATTGCTGTTGAATTGTGAGTATTTCCGGATTGATATCCACCAAGGGTAACCCGTATAGTTCTTCAGTTTTTGCCAATCCGCTGATCACTTCGTACATGTCGGGTATTATCCTGAGGGACACAGGAGCACCGTTAGACCTAGTCAAAATGTCCAACAACCTGCTGTGATCTGGTTTCTCCAAGGCAATGACTACCTCATTCACATGATGATCATCAATGATCCGACGAATTTCATTTAGGGATCCAAGTACAGGAAGATCAGTTGGTCCATTGGGCTTACTAGCATCGTTTCCGCCAGACTCTACGAAACCGATGAGATTGTGACCAGTCGATTCAGCAGCGAGATGCCCCGCAATATCGTTTGCTCTAGTGTCCGTACCTATAATTACTGTATTCTTCTTTCCGTACCCTCTCATCATTAATGCCTTCTGAATTACTCTTACAATCATTCTGCCGACACTCAGACCGGCCACCAAATAGAACCAATAGGTAAGAAATACTGCACTTTCAACTGCCAGTATCCCCGGAAGCATTTCATTAAACAGTATAACGACGATGATAGACGTGAGTGTAATTCTGAGCAGAGACTGGATCTCACGGAAACGTGAAATGGTGGGGTCCACACGATACCTACCGTTTGAATAGAATAACCCCACCCATACAAGCTGAATCACCAGAAAAACAGCCCAAATTTCGTCAGAGGCGAAATATTGCTCCTCCAAAGCGATGATCACCGTGCGGGAAAAAGCAAAAAGCCCCGCCACAAAATCCGTGGTCAGAAGAACAGCCACCACTGCCCAGTATTTAATATTCCTTTTGAAATTGATGGACGCCATTACTGTTTCAGCTTATTGATGGGAATATATTGACTGGATATAAAAAACCGAATGCGCTGGATCACATTCGGATAAATTTCTCGAAGAGTTATCATCGACTAAAGGTTGACTGAATCAAATTGAATTAATCTATTTGTAAGTTCTAAACCTTTAGCAATCTAATCCGATGATTTTCTCCTTTTATTTTCTCTAATTTAGTGGGACACAAGTTACTCGTCAAGAATTTTCCCAGATGGATTCAAACGGGTAAAAAATGCCGGCTCAGCCACCAATTCCAGCTGGTGAGGATACACAAGAGAAGTGCAGTCAATGATGTATTCATTCTCGGACACTTTCTCCATAACGGGATTGGCCATATCGTAACGCCATGTAAAATAAGCGTAAGGTGTAGTCAACCACAGATCGAAAGTCTCAAGTGCGTAGTCAACCATCTCCCGGAATTGTCCCAAATCGCTCTCTTCCCACTCTGCGGGGTGAACTTGGAAAATAATGACATCATCATCCGAGTTTCGATGGAGTTCTTCACGAAACTGGTCAAAAGGACGTAGATCACCCGTTGAAGATTCAACAATCCATTTAATCTTGATCACGTAGGGGAGGTTCAGAGAGTCATCGGTGTGAAACCACACCTTCAACTGAGGATTGGCTAAGAAAGCGGCCGATGTAAATGAATCAAACCGATTGCCCGGTGGTCCGAAAGTTCGGAGTTTAAACCCAAGTTTCGCTTCCGCCCACTTGATGGATTCTTTTAAATGAGTTGTCTGATACGCCAGGGAGTGACCGGAAAATTCAGCTATATTGATTCCGACTTCATGATCCCAGCCGTGGAGCCAAAGTTCGTTTTGCCAACGGTTAAGATTCCTCAGATACTTCAGATCTGTGGCTGGGGCACTGGCAAGTGAATTACAAATTAGTCCCAGGCTCAGAGTGTAGGAGTGACTATCGGCCCAGCGAATGAAGGAACGCCAGTTCGGAGAAATCCTCGCCCGCAGATCATCCGCCTTAATAATAAGTGGCTTTTGATACATAGGCGCCATAGGTGACGCAGCAAGACTCGTTATACCTTCAAATAATTGACCTGAAGCCAACGAGTCCACAGGATTGTCAAACACCACCCTGTACTGGAAACCGGGCTCGATAACGAGACTAGGGTTTGAGTTGAGCGACCGGGTGGGGTCTTCACAAGAAGAAGTAATAAAGCATATCAAACCGAACCCAACAAGAAATGTAAGGTTCAGTCGATATCTCATTTTTCCCGGAAAAAGGTTTTGATCAGGTCGCATACATGCTGGATCTGATCTTCGGTCAGTTCGGGATACATGGGAAGTGAAAGTATTCTGTTTTGATAATCAGATGCAACAGGCAATTTTTCGGAGGTGTAACCCAGTTCTTTAAAAGGTGGTAAAAAAGGCATGGCCACAGGATAATGAATCCCTGTACTTATCCTATTTTCTGAAAGGAAATCACACAACGGGTCACGCCGGGACGTCCGGATGGTGTAAACATGGAAAATATGTTTCACTGCCGGATGAATCCCCGGTGTTTCAATATCACCAATACCTGAAAGAGCTTCATTATAGATCTTTGCATTTTTTAATCGATCATCATTCCACTGGTCAATATATTTGAGTTTTACAGAAAGCACAGCCGCCTGAATACCATCCAGTCTGCTGTTGACACCACCAATTTCGTGATCGTGTTTTCCCAGGGCACCATGATTGGCAATGCGGCGTACGGTTTCAGCAAGCTTATCGTCATTGGTAACCACCGCACCACCATCTCCGTAAGCACCTAGATTTTTCCCGGGATAGAAACTGAATGTGGCGGCATCGCCGAAGTTGCCAACCACCTGACCGTTATACTCGGCAAAATGTGCCTGAGCAGAATCTTCAATAAGCTTTAGGTCGTGGCGTTCACAGATGTCAACAATGGGGGCCATATCGGCCGGTTGACCGTAGAGATGCACAGGCAGAATAGCCTTTGTTTTTGAAGTAATTCTTTCTTCGATTTTCGAAACATCGATGTTGTAGGTGTCAGGATGGATGTCCACAAACACCGGAGTTGCTCCTGTTTGCTGAATGGTTTCGGCAGTAGATATCCAACTGAATGCTGTGGTGATCACTTCATCACCCTTACCAATCCCTAACGCCCTCAGGGAGATATAAATAGCATCAGTTCCATTAGCAACACCAACACAGTGGTTTACCCCGTTTTTTTTTGCAAAAGATTCCTCAAATGCTTTGACATAGCAGCCCTTGACAAAAGCTGTCTCATCAATAACACTCTGAATTGCAGCATCAACTTCCCGTTTAATGGTGGTGTATTGGACCTTTAAATCTGCGAGAGGGATATCCATCAGGTGCTCAACTCCGAAATTTCATTAATTACAACAGCCGGATTACCAGCAACAACTTTACCTGGAGCCACATCTTTTGTTACCACTGCACCAGCTCCTACCAGGGCATTTTCACCAATTCTTACCGCTGGAAGGATGGTGGCATTGGCACCAATTTTGGCGCCTTCACCGATAATTGGCCCTTCCAATTCCTCTTTAGCTCGAGGTGACAGTGGATACCGCGCATTGGTGAGCACAGCATTGGGACCGACCCAGCACCCCTTTTTTAGTAGTGAATATTCCGGAATGAAAGCTTGGGAGTGGATGCGAACACCATCTTCAATGGTAACGTGATGCTCAACAACAGAGTGACTACCAATACTGACTGAATCACCTATGGCGTTATCTTCCCGGATGAGAACGTGATGGCCCGTCTGGCAGTTGATTCCCACGACATTGCCCATATAAATGACTGTATGAGATCGAATCAGTGTCCCATCACCAATAACAGTTTTCTGATCACCCGACTTCTTTCCTTCAGGTGGTTTACCAATAATGACATAATCTTCAACTGTGACATTTTCACCCAACTGGACACCGAGATATGTGGTCATATGTGTCAAAAGAACCTCTGGTCAGATGCTAAAAGTTACATTACCCTTTTTTGCTGATTTGAGTAAAAAATTTACAGCACGAATTTCTGCTGCATTAGTTATAACCGTTACTCTTTTCTATCAACCTCTGAATCCAAGATGTGATAAGTCCCAGACCAAAACCAAAATGCAATGTGATAAAAGCAAAAGGCAAAACAGGCAGGTATTTTAGGCCACTATTTAGACTGATCCTCAGGCTGGTAAAAAGGACCAAACCAGCGTAAAGGATCACTATTCCCTGAAAGAACGACCACATCATGGGCATGAAGAGACCCAATAGTCCTGTAACAACAAGCGTGACAATGAAGATGGGCGGGATCTGGTATCGCAACCGGAATGCGCCTACCTCTTTAGAAATGACCTTTGTTTTCCAGAATCCGTAATCGAAGTACTGTTTGAACAATTTGGGTATTGAACTTCTAACCACGTAATAGCCATGCACCTGAGGAGCCAATAAAATTCTTCCGCCCGTACTCACTATCCGATGGTTAAGTTCAAAATCCTGGTTTCTCACCAGTTCTTCATCAAAGTAGCCTATTCTGTAAAATATTTCTCTTCTGTAAGCACCAAACTGAACTGTATCCACCAGGCGCTGGACTTTCGAGTAGCGATAAAAGGCGTTTCCCACGCCTATGGGCGAACTCATGGCGAGGGCAATGGCTTCACCCTGGTAGCTGTCTCCCACAGGGGCGATAGATCCACCCACACAGTCAACAGCCATAGTGTCAAGAAAATGAAGATTTTTCGAAACAAAATCTTTGGCCACATAGCTGTGGGCTCCCAAAATAATGATTACATCGCCGGTGGCAGCTTTTACACCCATGTTTAGAGAGACCGGCGTAATGCGGCGGGGATTATCCAGCAATTTAAGCCGGGAAAATGTGGGCATCATGCTCTCAACAATCTGTTTTGAACGGTCCTTAGATTCACCGTTCACCACAACCACCTCAAGGGGGCTGCCGTCCCACTCCTGCGCCAAGAGAGAGTCGAGACATTTGCCTATATATTTCTCCTCATTACGCATGGGGATGACAACAGATACGGTTGTTTCACTCATAATACAGTGAATAGGAAAAAGGCTATTTCGGCGAAATGATGTTCATCTTTTGGACTGAATATAGAGACCGGCCCTAATTTACCTTTTCAAACTTCAGGCGCAACAGAACGAATTGCACCTTCACTTTTTCCTAAAACACGGTCATATAGTTTAAGTAGCGTCTTCTCTTCGCTTGACCAATCGAACCGACCCACTTTGGACTTTCCCTCATTTCTAAGTTGATCATAAAGATTCTTTTCCGTCAATAATCGCCTCAGGTTTCGGGCCAAATCTTCCACATCTCCCGGTTCAAATCCCACACCGCCGGAATGCTGTCCAAAAAGTTCTTCTGTAAGCGGCAACCGGCTGTAGACAAAGGGGAGACCCCAGTTCATGTAATCCAAAATTTTCGTTGGTATGGAACGTTCATAATTTTTCGTTCGACGAAGTGGAACCACAGCAAGGTAGTAGTTTTGAGCAAGTTCTTTCAGCTTTCCAAAATCAATATAATCAATAAACTCTATTGATGCGGGATCCGGCAATCGACGCCTCAACTCTTCTAGTTCTTTTTTATCATCGGCCGGACCACTACCGATGATAGTTGCCCTTATTTCAAGATCCTCCCTCTGAAGTATGGCCACAGCATCTAGCAGATCGCCGATGCCGCGAGCCACCGTTACTGAACCGGCATATAGAATCCTCTTACTCTGATTCCGGAAATGCAAAGCTGAGTCATCAACCCGTACATAGTTCCGGATAGCAACGATTTTATCATTTGCCGGGAAATTGCTGAAGTAAGAATCCTCCGCCAAGATTACGCCGTTAAATATCCACTGTCCAAAAAGTTCAAATACGTGAACCAGACCGCCCAGGATTCCCCTTAAATACTGCGGTATCCACTCCCGAATTTGTGCCGCCGCCCGGGTATCTTCATGAACATCATAGATCACTTTGATTCTAAATAGTTTCACCATGAAGCCGACCCACAGCAGTTCTGGATCGTGAAAATGGAAGATGGCGTACCCACCACTTACGCCCTCTTCGAGGATCTTACACCCATTTAATAAACGTCGCAGCAATGACGTTGGACGTGGAAGAGTCAAGATACGGATTTCACCGGAATTAGAGATGCTCTCTGAGGCCACACCCATGACAGTCACATCATACTTGACTGCAAGAGAGCTGGCCTCTTTATGAAAAATTCGAACATCATTCCACCGGTGGAGTGACGAAGCAAGGAGAACCTTCAATTTATCCGCTGGCTCACCAGAATTCACATCATTGTTATGAAGTAGGTTCACTTAATACCCACAGTGTTCCGGAGCGTTTTGACCCACGCTTCCCTGGAAAAAAAGAAGTGGAAAAAGGTGACAGCGCCGAGGGTAAAAAGCGATATCGCCACCGTACTAGTGCCGTATGTTATTCTCGCTAGAACCATAAGTACACCGGCAGTGACAAACAGGGCAACGGTCGCAGAAGCAACAAATTGCAACTCGAACACCTCCAAGTGAAATAGTCTCCGAGCTATAATGAAGCTCCCCATGCCACTGACAGTCTGTCCTGTCAGAAACGCTATTGCCGCCGATATGAATGGATCGGTGTTCATAACTATTGAGAGATAAAATGATCCTGCCATGGCAATCGCGCCGGCACCATAGATGAGTGAATTGTAGCCCCGCTGAGCGCCTGCATCAATAGGGCTCCTGAGAACGGCAGAAAGAACGAAAAACGGAACAGAAATTAGTAAAACAGTTGCGGCACTGGCGGCTCGATCCGTCACCTCTCCAAGCCAGATAATCAGAATTTCACTACTTAATTGACTTAATACAAAGCCTGTAAGCATCCCGTAATAGAATGTGGCTCGAACAAGGAGGGAAAGATTAGACCTGAGGCGATCATCAATTCCCCCACTAACAGCATGAGAAATTCTAGGCAGAAGAATGATACCCAAGGGGCCTACTAAAACGAGAAAAACACGCACCAGACTTATACCGGCGTTGAGGAATGCCTGATCGGTGAAACTAAGATAAGAAAGTGACAAAAGGGGAACACCTGCCAAAAGAAAGAATTGGAAAATGAATCCAGGAATACGAACCATTCCAAAAGTGAGCATTTCACCAGTGTTATCTTTCGTGATCTTTTTTGGATTTACTCCCCCATTCCTGATTAAAAAAGCACTAAATGAAAGGATGATCATAGGAAGACCGATCATGATAAAAAGTTGATCAATTGATTTTGCTGCCACAACCGCTACCAGCGAAACCACCGTCCCTGCCGTTAACTGGAGCAGGTTCGCGCCAATCATGTTCAAGTGGCCTCTGTAAAGAGCATAGGCGAGAGTGAGAGCACAGAAACCTACACCATAGACCATGTAAGGAACCGCCCGGTCACTTTCAACGAAACCTTCGGTAACCACAATAGTTAATAACACAATGAGTGGTAGGGTTCCCAAAAGAAAAACAGAAAACGCTGCGTCACCATAACCCCTACCTTCATTTCTCGCTAGAAGGGCAGGAAGAGCTACATTCATACCAAGAAGAAGGACACCCAGCACAGCGGTGACGATCCTCCTTACAAGAAGATATTCACCCAGTACATCCAGACCTAACGTACGGGCAAGATACCCGCTGACGATAAATATGCCAACAACGGTACCAATCCCGTTCAATCCAGTAACAAGAAAATCAGCCTTGAGGCTCAGTCTTTTTTCAAGCAGTGACGGGCTCATAGAATCTTCGGTCGAGATGTATCGAGGAAAGTGCAATAGCAAGGAACATGAGCAAGATACGATTATCATTGATATCGCCGGA
>PBTS01000081.1:0-8193 GCA_002729175.1 Fidelibacterota bacterium | reverse complement strand
GGGCCGGATGTTACTGGTGGGTCAAACCCAAAGAACTCACGTTTGTCAGGTTTCCACTCAGTTCTACGTAATTGTGGATGAGACGGCTTTACAAGTTTTCTACCGCCATCATCTGTATGTGATACCCACTTGGGGAATGGTTCATGGCTGGTGTAATAGTCTGTTTCAGCTAAATCCAACACAGCATCATTCAGAGCTGTTAACCAATACTCACTGAATCTGAAAAACTTGTGGAGTCGATACAGCTTTGATTTGACTAGACAGGAGACGCAATAAGCACCTAATTCAAACTCTTCTTCCCATGTTAATGACCATCCATATCGTCTGTTGACCACCTCAGCCGCATTAAATGCAGATGCCACAGCTTTCCTGTTGTCGAATTGCATACCCAGCAGCATTTCAGCTACTTCTTGTGGCACTGTTGAATCATCTGAGAAATCTGGGATGTCTTTGTTGAGGGGTAGGCGACGATTCCCACGTTGCAATACCAGCATTCCAAGTGGTCTTGGGCCTCCATCTCTGGGGAATACCCTGACGACATGAGCCAGTTTGTCGATATATTTCTGGGAATCTGCCACAGTTGATCCTATAAGCGGTTACAACTCAGCAGTATAAGCGGATACTACTTACGAGATGAAAACCGGAACGGGGTTAGCACTTTACGGAGCAACCCAATGCAGTGGGACACCACTCCCACTCCCCTACCGCTATATCCGACGGATTCCCGGTTTCCTGATGTTATTTCTGATGTGCCTAAAATGTGCCTAACTCATGGCCTCTAGTGTCCTCTCATGTCCTGTAATCGAAACTATGCGCTGGGTCAGTATGCAGAGTTATGCTTGAATACAGGGGGTTTTGAGGAGTGACATCTAGTGGCACAGTGGACTGTTAATCCATATGTCGCAAGTTCGAGTCTTGCCCGGGGAGCCAGTTTTCTCGATGTTTTACAACAGTCCTTCCACGTTCTATTCCTTGCTGTCACTAAAACGTCGCTAACTTTGGCAGTTTAGCGACCTCTACAAGCCCTGACCTATGAACCATTGGCCCGAAGAATCTCACCGGGATAGGAGCCAGTCGATTCACCATCACGAAAGGTCATTACACCGTTCACAAAAACAGCAGCTATACCATCGGCTTTTTGGACTAGGCGTCGGGCTCCTCCAGGTAAATCTGATTCGACGCTAGGGAGTCTTGGCCTAATCGCAGTCTCATCGAAGATGACGATATCTGCACGATAACCCGGTCGTAATAACCCACGATCAGAGAGTTGAAACGCTGACGCAATGTCAGAAGTCAGCATTCTTACAGCTTCCTCTAATGAGAACACTCCACGCCCTCTTACCCAGTAACTTATTAGATGAGTCTGCAAAGACGAGGCCATTTCCTGACATACATGAGCACCGGAATCAGAAAATGTCGCCAATGTTCGGGAGTGGCGAAGCATCCCCAATACATCTTCTGGCGTTTCATTATTAATTGGTTGCACGAACAGTTGATTCTCGTTCTGGGCCATTAAATCAAGCATAACCTCGACCGGGTGTTGATTTTTTTGCTGAGCTAGCTCTTCTAATGATGGGTCATCCCAGTCGACCCCTTTCAGGGCGAGCAAGTTACCGTAGTTTGGTTTTCTGGGATCAGTGGTTGCCGCACCTCCACCTTGGACAGTATCGTCGCGTGGCTTCATCTCGGCTTCGTGCGCAATCAGAGCGCGTCTGATGTCTGGGTCACAGAAACGTTTTTGCTGTTCCACGATAGAGAGTTCTCGCAGTTCACGCCAAACTGGTAAATTATCAAAAGGTAGGTAGGACTTTAGAGAAAAGACAGCAATTATTGACTTCGTTGTTGTTTGTCCATAGACACGACCGCCGGTCACAGCTATGTCGTCCAGGGACTTCACCTGGGACTGCCAAGGATATGGATCTTTCCCTTGGCGGGTCGAGAATACGCCAACCATGGTTGGTCGAGCACTATTTACAGAGATTTCCTTAAGTCGAGCAAAGAAAGCCTCATGCGCCTCTCCACTTTCTACGTCTGGCGCAATCTGAAATATGCCCCGATTGTGTCGAGCCATCACATCAACCAAGTACTCAATTTCACTCCAATCTGCGATACGGCTGGCGACTGGAGTTCCGTCTGGTGTAACGTGCGTCGACGATCGCGATGTGCTAAAACCAAATGCACCAGCATTTAATGCATCTGCTACCAACCCACCCATATGTTGTAAGTCTTCTTCGCTGCCAATTTCGTGTAGGGCGCGGTCACCCATGATGTACATACGAATTGCGGAATGTCCGAGGAAAGCGCCATAGTTAATAGCTTTTGGTAGTTTCCCAACAGCATCTAAGTATTCAGGAAAAGTCTCCCATGTCCAATTAATTCCAGCAATCATAGATTCAGTGGGTATATCTTCGACTGCCTCAAGACAACGAGCAATCCATTCGCGTTGATCTGGCTGACATGGTGCAAGAGCAAAGCCGCAGTTGCCCATAACCACGCTAGTCACACCGTGCCAACATGAACAGCTACCTAGTGGGTCCCAGGAGATCTGGGCATCCATGTGGGTGTGTCCGTCAATAAATCCAGGTGCAACTACCTGGCCTTCGGCGTCAACTGTTTGTCTGGCCTTACTGCGAATACAACCAAGTTCAACGATCCACCCTTTTTGAATACCAATATCAGCTGTAAATCGCGGCGAACCGGAACCGTCTACGATCACGCCGTTTCTGATAACAAGGTCTAATTCCATCTATTCATTATAGTAAGCACCGGATAAGGCGACATTAATCCGTTTTGACTATTGTCACTATCTCAATGTCAGTTCTATCGCGAAACGGCCTCAAACAACCTACAAGCACAGGATCAGAGTTTAGGTTTATGCTTGTTTGCAGGTGTTTTCTTGAACTAGTTATGGGTGGAACAGTGAACTGTAAATCCATTATTCCTAACAAACTGGTCCCTACCCTTCCACAGAATTTTCAGTTAGTTACGCTCCTGTTTTGGTATACCAGTTTCTTGGTGTGACTAAAGTGTGCCTAACTTATCTACAGCTGCTGTCAGTTAATCACCAGTTCATCGAGTGCCTGGGTGATTAGCTCACAGGCTCCATCTGTGACGACAGCCTGCTCACCCAGTGCCATCATATGGCCATTTGTTCTATCGACCATTAGCATGTGCATGAAGAAGACCATTCCAGGCTTCAGGATTTGCTGCTCGCCTTCACGGATCAGTGGATTTTCCATCCAGGTCGGTGGAAACATAGCACCCATCGTATAACCACAAACATTGAGATAACTGTGTTCGAAACCTCCAGCAATGAACGCTCGGCGATGTGCCTCAAAGACATCGCTGACTGTCTTTCCTGATCGTAGAACCTCTTCGCAGGCCTGGAGTGCCTCGCGGCACACGGAGAACATGGCCCGATGTGCCGGGCTGGCCTGATCCGTGACTAACCCAAAGGTCAGCGCCGCGTGATAATGTCGGTAGGAAGCCGCGAACTCGTGAAAGACCTGGTCATTCTCCCCGATACAGCGCCCGCCCGACTTGTAGCGCACTAGCAGAGCCGAGGGACCGCTGCCCATAGGCCAGACATGAGCCGGCGTGTCGCCATCACTCGACCAGATGATACGGTGCATAGCCGCGCGGATATCACCTTCGAAGGCCCCCGGCACCGACAAACGCACCGCCTCCTCCTGGACAGCTTGGCAGATCTCCCCTGCCTTTCGCATGTAGTTCAGCTCTGCCGGACTTTTAACCAGCCGCTGCTGGCGCATGAGGTCTGAGGCATCCACGAGCTCGCAGAAATTTTCAAGCGCAACTTCCAACATTTGGCCTCGCTTGGCAGACAGCCCGTAGGCATCGTATTCAACCCCAATGCGCTTACCACGCATGCCATGACCATCAAGCATCTTGCGCACATCGTTGGCCGGGTTCTCAGATCCTGAATCTAACCAGATACGAACATCCTCGATAATCGAGGTATAGCCGGCCTGAACTCTGTCAGCCGAGCGAGTAACTAAGGTCAATACACCATCGAGCCCGAGAAAAAGCGTTTGAAACAGAACAAAGCCGTCTGTGTCGTAACCCGTCAGGTAATACATGCTCTCCTGCTTNAANAGNAGCAGACCATCGAGNTTATGTTCGCTGATNCGCCGCCGNGCCTCTAAAAGACGCGNGNCAAACTCTTCCTGGGTGAAATGTAGATTCAAATTTTCTCTCAAAAGATGTATATCACCGACTAAATGACTGGTCGATGTAGCTGAGNTGGAATTATCGCTACNGCTGGANATTTTNTCACCGGTACATTCTTTTNCGTTCTACACAGCCATACCTTGATTGAATGCNATCGACGAATCTTCTGCATCAAGCATTCGACGCAGNATACGCATTGTCGAGTGAAAATCATCCAAGTCAACCGAGCTTGTCAGAACAGAACGTGCGGGCTCTTCGGCATCAAACNCAGTCCTGCCATGCAATANGCGTTGGTTATTGAACAACAGTCCATCTCCTGCCTTCAGTTTCAAAGTAATAATCAATTTGGGGTCGTAGAGAATTTCGAANATCCGNCNTAGTGCACGATANCACGGCTCAATCAGNTCAGCTGGTATGTCAAGTGGTGCAATTTGACGNTCGTTTATGCGCACGCCGGAGATGTCGTTATCGCTGTCTAATTTTATGATTGGCATACGCGCCTTGTACCACCGCGATTGACCGTCGGTATTAGCACCTAGATCAAGCCGTTCTGCAGCAATGGGAACCCGTGTCAGCAAATCGAAGTCTTCAGGCCATTGTTTTCGCATTCGGTGCGCCGCCTGAAATCCATCTACCAACGTCGAGTCACCACCGTTAGAACTGGGTTGCAACACCTGGAAAACAGTAACGCCAATGCACGACAATCGATAGGTTTCATCAACATGAGGCAGCAATTTAGATGTGATGTCGCCGACATTATCTACACTCGATTTCCTCGACAAATTGTAGGTACTGAAATGGGTTTGTCGCTGGGTACCAATCAATTCAATAAGCCGATGAGACTGCCCCGGTTCGGTCGGTAGGTTAATTACCTGGCAAAATCCATAATCGCGAACTGATTCCAGCATCGCTAAATGCTCTGCTTGGTCTATTTCGACTTGATTAAAATCAAATGTGGGCAGCGAATCTACAATTGAGCCATCCCATAAGGTCGGAAGGTGTTTTCTTCGCGCACGCTCCTGATCGGAGTAGCAGTGATTTCTCAACCACCGCGCCGAATAAACCGAGCGATGTTTGTCAGGCATCCATTGAATATGGACGTCGGTATTGGAATTGTTGCGTAACTCTGGCTCGATATTCGGTGGGATGTCGAGTAGCCGGATACCCCTGACAGCATCTATGGGGGTACCACATACTTTACATTCGCATTGATGGCGTAACCAGAGTGGATGGTAGCTGCTGTGGTGGCCGTCGCCCCAGGTAATAGTTAACTGACTGTCTTCAATGCTGGCATTTACAATCTCATACATTGCACTTTGTTCAGCCATAACCATTTCGAATCTCGGTCTATACTATTTTGTAGGTGTTTATTTGAATTAGCTGTGGTTGAGACGGTGGACTGTTAATCCATATATCGCAAATTCGAGTCTTGCATGGGGAGTCAATTATCTAGGTCCACACTCCAGAAGCTGGCTGCCGGTGGCCGATTCGCGATTAGATTCTCAGGATCTTCACCCAGATCAGTCAGAAGATTACACAGTATCTGGCTGTGTTGTGCCTCTTCAAGTGCGAACTCAGCCGCGAGATGCTTTTCCCGCCAGGTAGGCGCTACGCCAATTGACCGGCCAAATACTTCTGCAGTTGCTGTCTCGGCATACAGTTGTCGAGTCATTAGACGCAACAACATGTCGCGATAATCGCCCGTGGCATCGGCTGCTGTATAGACTGTGGGTGCATTCGTATTTGACATTTTCTCCTTCCTATTGACATAAAACCAAGTGGGTCAACCCAGCGATAGAACCACCTTGCCGACAACCTCCCGGTTCTCTACTTATGTCCGAATTAGCGATATGTGATCATTAATTCGGGAAACGGGGTTTCCCCTATAATTGTAACGACTAATAACCTGGTGTAACCAGGAGGAAACACCATGCCCCAAGCAAAACTAATTCCTGCATTTGTGCCCAAGGATCAGGAAGTTTTTAAGGAAGTCAGTGTCGAATACACCAATAACAGCCGGGTTGCCCGAGTCACTATGAATACCACCGGTAAACGGCTCAACCCACTGACCTGCGATATTACTAACGAGATGGTCGCAGCCATCGACGAAATGCGATCGAAAGAAGACCTTCACGTCGTCATCCTTCGCGGCGCGGACGGGGCATTTTGCTGTGGTGATGACCTGGTTGAAATGCACGAAGGCCATTGGGGCAATCCCAACCAGGTGATGCGTCGAATTCGCTACTATCAGGAGTTTGCCCAACGTATCGAGGATCTCGACAAAACCACTATTGCTGTGGTCGAGGGGGTCGCTTGTGGTGGCGGGCTTGAGATGACGATGGTCTGCGACTTTGTTCTTGCTACAAAGGGCGCCGTTTGGGGGATGCCCGAAATCGACAATGCCATGACCCCGGGATGGGGCGGCACTACGCGACTGATCCGTATCATAGGCCGTCGCCGAACTAAGGAGGTCAACATGATCGGCGCATTACGCTCCGCCCAAACGGCCGTCGATTGGGGCCTATGGAACCGTGCTGTGCCCGACGATCAGATCGATGACGAGCTCGAAAAACTTGTCGAGGTGTTGTTGTCGAAAAACCAACAAACACTGCGTCAGATCAAGTTTGTAATCAACAAGAATGCCGATGCTGACGTCCAGACCGCGCTCGCCTTTGAGGCCATGAATGAAGTCATTACCTCGTCCGTTAACTGGCGAGAAGATACACCCAAGATTCCTGACGCGGAGCCAGGTAAAGGACTTGAAGCCTTCGCCGACAAGAACGAACTGTGGAATCATAGGCGTGAACTAGCCCAAGATTTCTGGTCTGATTAATGAGACGAACAAAAATGGTGGATGTTAATACGTCGCCTTACTGCGAGCTATCAGGCGCAGTCTGATAGCTTAAATTGGGTTAGCCCACTCTAGGATTCCACCACGCTATTGTCATTCGATCATGTGTGTGTGTAGGAACTCAAGAACCCTGTTTTGCACATCAGAGTCGTCAAGCAGGCTATGTTTACTCATTAACGATCCGGTTCTATAAACCATTGAACGGCTACCATTTTCTGAATTCATGTACCTACCGCAACTACCCCGCGTCCACGAATCTTGGAACCACGGATCCTGATCAGCCACCAGTGCCAGTACCGGTTCAGAAACTGGCGCATTGATTCCACGGTACTCGCTCCACCCCGCATGGCATGTCCACCCTTCAATCACTCTTGCATTTACAGTAGTGTCGATATTGGTCGAGAGGGTGGCGCTGGTAATTCCACCCTGACTAAAACCAACCAGGAATATGTTTCTCGAATCGACCCAATCTAATTGCTTTGCATTCTTGATAGCATTGAGCGCATCGTATTGCCTCATCTTTAGCGTTTCCCGGTACAGCCCTGCCCTTTTGGTTGCTGGGTCACAAGACTTTGGATATTTAGCTCGAGCAAAGCTGGTTGGTGCAATGACAGCGAATCCATTTTCAGCAAAAAAATCCAAGCGGATGTAGGTTCCCCACCAGACACCAGAACACCCATGGAGGTAAATAACAATGGGTAATTTCTCCTTAACCGGTAGCGCCTCGATAGGTAGGTTGCTAATCTGCCCTGCATATACCTGGTGATGTTTAGGTATTCGTACAAGAGCTGCTTGCCAGGTACGGTGTAACTCATCGGGACTAGACCAATCAACGGCACTCATCTCAGAGTTGGGTGTAAATTGCTTGGTTTGGTTGTTCAAACCATCACCACTCGCCAGGTTGCTATACAGCAGCAACAGGACAGACATCGCGACATGAATCATTGGCATGTGGTCAGATGTGGGGCTAGAGAGATTTGTGGTTAGTCACCCGCAAATCCACGTGGAACCAATCGGATGATCAGAGTAGTAAGATTCAGGAGCCCCATATCCATCTTTGGCATAAAGGACAACCCTCCATCCGATTTGGCTTTCATAAATGAATCTCCGTCCCTTTTTCCGATGCCTCAAAAACGGCTAGGGTGGCGTTCAAG
>PBTS01000054.1:0-22426 GCA_002729175.1 Fidelibacterota bacterium | reverse complement strand
GGAGATAGCAAAGTTCAGAGCAGCACGACGCATCTGGGCAAAAATCATGAAAAAGAGATTCAAGGCCAGGGATGAAAAATCTTTGATGTGTCGGTTTCATGTTCAGACAGCTGGATCTTCACTTGCCGCACAACAAATTGACAACAACGTTGTACGGACAGCCTTTGAAGCCCTTGCGGCGGTACTTGGCGGTACCCAATCACTTCATACCAACGCCCGGGACGAAGCGCTGTCGCTCCCCACGGAAGCATCCGCACAGCTGGCACTGAGGACACAGCAGGTTATCGCTCATGAAACAGGTATCACAAATGCCGTGGATCCGGTGGGGGGATCATGGTACGTGGAAAAAATGACAGACCTTCTCGAAGAAGAAGCCTTTGAAATGATAAAGAGAGTTGATGATCTGGGTGGCTCTGTCTCAGCTATCAAGAGTGGTTACATCCAAGACAAGATTTCTCGAAGTGCCTATGAACAGCAGAAAAAGGTAGACTCTGGAGAGCAAGTAGTTGTCGGTTTAAACAGGTATAAACGCGGTGAACCGGAGCAAATTGATCTTCAGGAAATCGACCAGGTAGCCGTCACTCAGCAATTGGAGCGGCTGACCCAGTTTAAGGAAAACAGGGATGACAGTGATGCGGAGAAGTCATTATCTGAAATGCAAAAGGCGGCAGAAAGCAATAACAACCTGATGCCGTTTATTATTGATTGTGCAAAGAACAACTGTACTCTGGGAGAAATTTCCCACACACTTAAAGAGGTGTTTGGGGAGTATAAACCTGCCTAGCTGGTAGGCCTGACCAGAAATTAGTTGACCAGTATTCATTCGGAGTTATATCTTCGTGCCCGTTGCCAGTGAAATGGCACAAACAATGCTCGTGGGAACTGAAAGTAGGGAATTACGTAGAAATAGTTGACTATTTGCAAATTGGAGAGCAAGAAAATGAAGTCTAGTAAATTTATTATCAGCACTATTGCAATTTTGATGCTTGTCGTCTCTTGCGGAAAACAGTCCGCGCCTCCGGTTTCTCCGGAAGACACTAAAGCGCTCGCCTCAGGTAAAGAGTCTGTAGACCGCATGGGACTGGAGCAAAATGATGTTGGAATTAACATTCCCGACGCAGCCGAAACAGAAAGCGGCCCGTCTGTGGATCTTACAATACCTGAATCTGAAGTTGTTATGGAAGCACCTGCAATGAGTAGTGACATTGCGCTCACTGATTGGGATACATATATGATTGTCCCAGGTGATTTTCTTATTAAGATTGCCAATCAACAGTACGGAAGCTTTCGTAGATGGCGTGAGATTTACTCTTGGAACAGAGAAGATATCGGTGACAACCCAAATCTTATCTATCCTTACCACTATCTTACTTTGAAGCGGGATAATATGGTTGAAGAGTTCAAACCCGGTTTTTCCGAATACGAAGTGAGCTCAGGTGAAACACTTTGGGACATCGCTGGTAAACTCTACGGCGACCCCGTGGCTTGGATTATTCTCTATCTGGACAACGCCGACCGGCTAAACGGAAACAGCAATTTCCTCGACCCCGGAGTGAGACTACAGATCAGAGACAGGATCGATCCCAAGGCCTGAACTGCAACAGACGATTTGATTGTTGGAAAGCCGCTGGTCAACCAGCGGCTTTTTTGTTTAAGTTCATATTCAAGCAATGCTGTTTTCTCAACTCGTTAAAGCAAACCTCCAGACAAAATTTCTTGGCCGTGAGATTGAATACTATCAACGGCTCGGATCAACCAATGTGGAAGCGTTTGAACTCATCGACAAAGGTGGAATTGCTGACGGGACAATGGTTATTACAGATCATCAGTTTGAGGGAAAAGGTCGACAGAAGCGATCGTGGTTTGCTTCACCGGGAAAAGCAGTCACCTTTTCTGTTATTCTCCGGCCGGAAATCTCAACACAACAGAATAGGCTTCTTTCCCTTGCCGCAGGTGTGGCCGTTGCCGAAGCAGTTGAAAAATTTGGGCTGACACCCGCCTTGAAATGGCCCAATGACATCCGAATTTCTGGAAAAAAGTGTGGGGGGGCTCTGGTGGAGACTAAGGTTCAAAGAGACTCTGTGGAATATGCAGTGGTTGGAATAGGATTGAACGTCAATGAAAGTTTGAATGAACTTCCTGAAGAACTACGTAACAGTGCCACAACACTTTCCGCCGAAAAAGGGTCGCCCCTTCAGCGAGAACTGGTAGTGGCGTGGATCCTAAACGCTCTCGAGCGGTGGATTGATGCAGTGAAAAGTGGAAAATCCGTTTCGCTCAGGTCAGCATGGCTGGAAAAGTGTGACCATCTCAATAAGACCGTCGCATTCACTAATAATGGTGAAAACAGGAGCGGCACATTCTCGGGTATTGGTGAAGACGGAGCCGCTTTGATCAAAACTTCTGACGATGAGATATCACTTACAGGCGAAGAAATCTCTATAAACGTTTAAATCTTAATCAAAAGCCGAATGGCCGGTAATCTTCTCACCCAAGATGAGGGTGTGCATCTCGTGGGTCCCTTCATATGTATAGACCGTCTCGAGATTTGCCATGTGGCGGATAGGCGAGTAATCATCAATGATACCGTTTGCGCCTAGTATCTCACGGGAAGTCCGAGCGATATCTCGAGCCATGGCTACATTGGCCCGCTTCGCCATTGAGACCTGACTNAAATCCATGGTACCCTCATCCTTCATGCGGCCGAGGCGGAGGACCAGCAGTTGTGCTTCTGTNATGTTGGTGAGCATTTCCACCAGTTTCACCTGNGTTATTTGATAACCNGCAATGGGCCGNGAAAACTGTTTGCGCTGCAGGCTGTAATCCAAGGCCGTTTCNTAACAGTCNACAGCAGCACCAATAACACCCCAGGNAATGCCATAGCGGGCCTGGGTGAGACAGGACAGCGGTCCTTTCAACCCNTCTANATTCGGCAGGCGTGCTGAATCGGGGACACNAACATTCTCCAACACAAGCTCGGAAGTAATNGAAGCNCTTAGGCTCANCTTTCCGTGCTGTTCCGGAGCAGAAAATCCTTTTGCTTCCTTCTCAACAAGAAAGCCGCGAATGANGCCATCATCGTCCTTGGCCCACACCAGTGCCACATCGGCAATGGTNCCGTTAGTAATCCACATTTTGGAACCGTTGATAACCCAGTCATCGCCATCCNTGGAGGCACGAGTCACCATGCCGCCTGGATTGGAACCGAAGTTAGACTCTGTCAGACCGAAACAACCGATGGCCTCACCACTACCCAGTTTGGGAAGCCAGTTGGATTTTTGTTCATCAGAACCGTAGGCGTNGATGGGATACATGACAAGGGCACCTTGAACAGAGGCGNAAGAGCGAAGNCCNGAATCGCCCCGTTCCAATTCGTGCATAATGAGNCCATAAGCCACANTGCTGACACCAGCACCTCCAGATTCTTCAGGAAGACTTGACCCNAGGAAACCAAGTTCCCCCAGTTTGGTCATCAGTTCAACNGGAAAGGTACCGGCGTGNTAGTGTTCTTTGATAACNGGCAAAAACTCGTTCTTGACAAACTCATAGGCTGTCTTTTGAACCAGAAGTTCTTCTTCGGTAAATTGACTGGAGATATCGTANNAATCNGGGCCTATATATTTCATGGATGATTCCNTTTATTATGGGTGGAAATTACAATTATATCTGTATTGCTTCCATATACTGGTGTAACTTTTTTCTCATANTTCTGAAGGGGTAATGANNTGAACAGTGAGNGCAGAGAAATGGTGGACGGTGCCGCTGCNATNTCCAGNGGCGCGCTNGATGCTGGTTGCAATTTTTTTGCCGGTTATCCTATCACNCCTGCTTCCGGGATTTTGGGCCATATGCTACGAGAACTACCCAAGATTGGTGGTGTCGGCATCCAAGGGGAAGATGAAATATCCTCCATTGGGCACTGCATTGGTGCGGCCACNGCAGGAGCCACTGCTTTTACTGCCTCAAGTGGCCCAGGGCTTTCCCTCTATTCTGANAATATTGGTCTGGCTATTATGATGGAAGTNCCTCTGGTCATCGTCATTTCCCAAAGATTAGGCCCTTCCACTGGTGCAGCCACCGCAGCAGCCCAAGGAGATATACAATTTATGCGATGGTGCACTTCGGGNGGATACCCTGTGATTGTTCTNTCTCCAACCAANATTCCCGAATCGTATCACCTAACTAAACGNGCCTTCAAACTCTCCAGNCGTTTTCGCAACCCTGTTTTTNTNGCAACTGACAAAGAAACGGTCATGACCACCGAATCNGTGGCTGTNACAGAAATGACCANTGGACCAGACTGGCCCGAAATTCCCGATGAANCNNTAGNCNAACCGTTGAANCCGTATCAGATTAACGGTCAGATTCATCACTTTACNGGCTCCAGCCACACNGAAGAAGGACACATCACNAAAGATCCGGGNATTATCGCTGATCTNAATGAAAGGCTAAGACAAAAAATTGAAAGCCGNGTGGATGAACTCTCTCTAATTAAATCTGATTTAGAAGATGGTGCCGAAACGTTGATNTTGAGCTATGGCATATCAGCTCGCTCTATGGAAGCTGCCGTNAATCANTTNCGTGGTGAAGGAGAAAAAATTTCTGCTCTNACTGTCTATTCTCTCTGGCCTATCCCAGAACAGGAAATCTTGAAATGNCTNANCGGGATTAAGCGCATCATTNTCCCTGAAATGAACCATGGTCAGTACCGCCATGAAATCNAAAGGCTTACNAATAATGAAATTCANCTAATCGGTGTAAACCGAGTNGATACATTTTTAATTACNCCGGAAGAAATTGTGGANGCTTACAGTGGCTGAATCGGAACTNGANACTTANATNGCCNAAGANAACCTCCCCTACGAATTCTGTCCTGGCTGTAGTCATGAGAAAAGTACTGGGTGCTGTAAGCGANAGCCTGAAACAGCAAAAACTGGANCCNACGGAAGTAGTAATTGTAACTGATATTGGTTGTG
The DNA here is from genome assembly GCA_002729175.1 of Fidelibacterota bacterium. Taxonomy (GTDB): domain Bacteria; phylum Fidelibacterota; class Marinisomatia; order Marinisomatales; family S15-B10; genus UBA2125. Next base: position 17,450 of record PBTS01000054.1, on the reverse strand, counting down.
TGGGTCTTTCAGANAAATATTTTGTTACTCATGCTTTCCANGGTCTCCATGGCCGAGCCATCACCTACGCCTCAGGNATCAAGATGGGCAANCCAGATTTGAAGGTNGTGGTGCTNATNGGAGACGGTGGTTGNGGTATCGGAGGACACCATTTACTCAATGCTGCCCGATCNAATACCGATGTTACCGTGCTGGTGTTCAACAACTTCAATTTCGGAATGACTGGCGGTCAGCATTCGGCAACCTCCCCGCTGGACAGCATAACTCCTACCACTTCTTTCGGCAACACCGATGTACCTATGGATATTGCTGGAACGGCTAAAGTCAACGGCGGTGGTTTTGTAGCCCGTGCTACCGCGTTTGATAAAGACCTTCCTGAAATGATTAGTAAGGCAATGAATCATGACGGATTTTCGCTTATTGATATTTGGGAGCTTTGCACCGCCTATTATGTTGTTCGAAATGATTTTGGCCGCAAAGAAATGATGAATTACATGAACAGCATGAAGATGAAATCAGGCCTATTACAGGAAACAGGTCGTTCCAGCTTTCAGACCAATTATAAACATATCCAGGAACAGGCAAGCAAACAAAAACCAATAGATGGTTTGGTATTAGAAACAACATTCAGATCCGATCTAGATAAACCAATACGCATTGTGTTGGCCGGTGCAGCAGGACAAAAAGTTGTGTCAGCCGGTAACTTGTTGGCCGCAGCTGCAACCCTCTCCGGTCTTTGGACCAGCCGCCGGGCGGATTTTCCTATTACAATCCAGACAGGATTTTCCGTGGCGGAAGTCGTTATAAGTCCCGAACCGGTGCTTTATTCAGGAATCATGAAACCAGATGTGGCAGCCTTGATTGCGGCAGAAGGTCGAGACAAAATTACGAGATTGACCAGGGCCATGGATAAAACGGGTTTGATTTATTTTGCTGAGGGGCTGGGCAATGTTGATTCTAAAGCTAAACAATTACCTTTATTGTTTCTTAAAAGTGCTCAAAAAGAAATTCGCAAAAATATTTCGGCCCTTACGGCAGGATATCTCACCCAAGAACTTGGGTTATTTCCTCTCGAAGCTTTGCAAGAAGCGGTGCGGTTGATCCAGAAGCCAAAAATCGCTGAAATCAACCTAGGTGTTTTAGCTTTAACGTAAACCAATACTTCTATTTGTCCGGCTGTGGCCCATATATTTGAAGAATTGGAGTAATCACAATAAAGTTATATTCCATTTTTCCGTTTCTCGTAAAACTCTAATAAATATTGTGGAATTTCTGTTCCCGTATCCATTCTATCATCTGGAATAGGATAATCACAAATTTGTTTTACTGGAATAACTCCTGCCCAATGACTCAACTTGTAATCCCCTTTTTTTTCTACACCCGGAGTATTAGCCACTTTTGCTGATGCAGTCTCAATCTTTATTTCCACAACCCTAGTGGCTTTCAATTCTTTGTCATTAGGTTTTCTGCAATCATCCCATCGACCCGGAACAAAATGATTGATAATATGCTTTAACCCGTCCAACTTTTCTTCATTCGTGGTTAACTCTTTAACTGACCCAAAAACAACCACCGACCTATAATTCACTGAATGATTGAAAGCAGACCTGGTAAGCTTCATAGAATCCAATAGCAAAACATTGAGAGTAACTTCTCCAGATTGTATTAGAGCAGATGTCATTCTATTTTGATAAGATCCATGCAGGTATATAAACTCATCCTTACGACCATAATTTATGGGCTGCACCATTGGCCTACCCTCTACCATAAATGCTATATTACAAACTTCGGTGGAATCCAATATTTCATACACCACTTCTTTGTTATACGATGCTTTCTTAGCTCCTCGCTTTATTGTGTTTAAACTAGTTTTTTGATAATTCATAATAAGCTCATCCCTCGATATGATGTAATCAACTGTCCTCTATCCCCAGTACTTTCTCAGCTAAATCAGTCCGTGGTCGGCGAAGGAGTAGATATCATTGCCGGCAATGATGAGGTGATCGTGGACTGAAACGTCAATAACAGCAGTGGCCTCCTTCAACTTTTTTGTAATTGTGAGGTCGTCCTGGCTAGGATCGGCATTTCCGCTGGGATGGTTGTGAACAAACACTAACGCAGCCGCCTTATGATCGATTGCCCGCTTCACCACTTCCCGGGGATAGACTGCTGACGTAGTCAGAGTACCTTCAAACAACTCTTCCATACCCATTATCTGATTCCGGCCGTTGAGGTAAATGACCATGAATACCTCCCGTTCCTTGTCACGAAGGTTGTGACGAAGATATTCCAGCACTTCATCAGATGAACGAATAAAATCCTGATCGATCACTCTGTCGGCCAGATAACGGCGAGCCACCGCCTGAGCAATCTTTAGCCCAAAGACATTATTGTCCCCAATACCCTTTATTACTTTCAGGTCTTGGGAATCTGCTTCCAGCACCCCTCTCAGGGAACCGAATTTTTTCAAGGCGTTCCTAGCAGGCTGTTTGCAATCTTTGCGGGGTGTACCCAAAGTCAGCAACAGTTCAATAATTTCGTAATCATGAAATCCCTCCAGGCCGCTTTTCAAGAATTTATTGCGGAGCCGCTGACGATGACCTTCGTTTTGGGTAGCCATAGAGATCACAGAGATAAATTGTGTGAAAGCTTATTCATATCCTCTCTGTTCTCAGTGGCTATTTTTTCAGCTTAGTCAGCTTCTCCCGAAACTCCCTCAATTCCCGCACATTCCCCGGTTCAATCTCACCGGAATCCCACTTGAGATGAAAATCAGATTCAACATCGGAACCGCCCTGTTTTTGGTAGAGCTTGTATAGCTCACCATCTTCTCTCGGTTTGTTATTGTGAAGTGTTGCCGTAATCTGGTAGACCAGATCTTCCAAAACATCATCAATGACCCTCTCGGGAAGTCGACTCTCAAGCAGGTTCTGTTCGATCCGCGAAAAACGCATGCCATTCACAACGTAATCCTGATAGGCTTCCCAGGCGAATGGGGCCACCTTCTTCACCGATTCCGCCATAGCGTCGGAATAGACATGGATCTCATACTGTGCGTGCGGATCAGATCGGAGGCCGATGAAATGGAGCAGGTTGTGAAGATCATTTTTCCAGTACCACTCAGTATAAAGGTTCACAGGGAGTATTGCACGAACCAGTTCTTTCGCCAGTCCCGCATCATTCAACTCCTGGTACATTTCAAAGCTGCGTTCAGAGATTTCCCTAAAATATTTCAGGACTTTATCGGTCAGTTTCTTGGGCACCTTACCCGCCCGTCCCTGCTTGTTGAGGGCACTCTGAAACTGAATATGTTCCGGATCAGGATAGTAGAATTCATCCCTCGCTTCCGAATAACGGAGGGAATATTCATTAATGTTGGCAGTCCTGTGGCGTACCCACTGCCGTGCCACAAAGATGGGCATCTTGGCATGAAACTTAAACTCTACCATTTCAAAAGGGGTGGTGTGGCGGTGACGCATGAGGTAACGGATCAACCCCCTGTCCTGGGACACTTTGCTGGTGCCCTTACCATAGCTCACCCGTGCCGCCTGAACAATGGCATCATCTCCACCCATGGAATCAACCAATCGGACAAAACCCTTATCCAGACAGGGAATAGCACCTTCAGGCATCTTTTGTTTTTCAGGCACTCATACTCCCCGAACGAGTTAGTACATTGAATGTATTATCCACAGCTTGCGGATTACCCGCCACCAATCCCGGTGTAATAAGTGTATCCTCGTTGTTATAGGTCACCTCCGCGCCGTTTAGATCGATCATTTTTCCGTCAGCTTCATTTACAATACAGTGTCCGGCACAAATATCCCATTCATTCTTAGGCCGAAGAGTGGCGAAAATATCAGCCTTTGCCGCTCCTGCTAGCCCGAGTTTATAAGCAACACTCCCCACACCTTTCAACTCTTTGAACTCATCTTTATAAGGGAGCCAGAGGCCATCCCGGGTCTCCGTCCTGCTGTTGAGGATCACCATTTGAGAAGGGTCCGTCTCAGTGGAACAGGAGACCCTTTCACCGTTCAGATTTGCCCCTTCACCCTTTACCGCACTGAACAGTTCCTCTTTTACAGGATTGTAGAGAATACCCAAAACAGGTACCTTGTTCTCCACCAGTGCAATGCTCACAACCCACATGGGCACTTTTTCAATGTACTCTTTGGTCCCGTCCAGAGGATCAACGATCCAGACCCGATCTTTCAACAATCGCTCGGGAGAATCCTTCGTTTCTTCCGAGAACCAGCCGTATTGGGGAAACTCTGATGTCAGTGTTGTTTTGAGATATTCATCTGACGCCCGATCAGCATCGGTGACAGGATTCAATCCGGAGTACATGGGAGACGTGCCTTTATCGTCTATTTTGTAATCGGTGTTATAAATATCGAGAAGGATTTTGCCAACTTCCAGGGCTGCGTTTCGGGCTACTTCAAGCTCATGTTTCATCACCCAAACTTAGAAAACAGTCCTAAGAAAGGTGAGTCAAATCTGACTCAATAATGATGATTTACAGAGAAGTACCTTGATTCAGGATGTGAAAAGTACCATCCACAGACCGAGGCAGCAGGATACATGGCCCGGGTTTCCGTGAGGGATATGCCAGCATTAGCCTCTACATCCAGCAATTTCCAGATTTTGTCTTTTTCGGTGTGGTCGGGACAGGCAGAATATCCCGGCGCGGGACGAATCCCTCTGTATTCCTCTTTGATCAGTTCTTCACTGGTCAGTTTTTCATTCTCATCATATCCCCAGAATTCTTTCCGGACTCTTTCGTGCATCCGCTCGGCAAGTGCTTCCGCCAGTCGGTCAGCAAGAACCTTCACCATAATGGCTCCGTAGTCATCATTTTCAGACTCAAACTTCTTGGCTAATTTCTCCACTCCGTGACCGGCCGTTACAGCAAAGAAACCCAGCCAGTCACCGTTGGGAGAAATAAAGTCAGCCAGACTGTAGTTCTTTTCACTTGACCCCTTGTCCACCAGCTGTCGCGGGAAGTGGAACTCAATGCCGTCAACGGTGACGGTCTCATCTTCCGCTGTTGCCGGAAATAGCCCTATGACCGCCTTAGCACCAATAAGTTTTTCCGATACAATTCTGTCCAGCTGGTCCTGACCATCCTGAAACAGCTTCTTTGCTTCTTCTCCATATTTAGAACTCTCCAGGATAGCCGGGTACTTCCCTTTCAGCTCCCAAGCGTGGAAGAACGGGGACCAGTCAATATAATCCGCCAGTTCATCCAATGGATAGTCCTCAAACAGTTTCATCCTCTGGAGCTTGGGACTTGGAACTTGATAGCTTTTCCAATCGGCGGCAAACTTCCGCTTCCTCGCTTTTTCAAGTGACAACTGTCTCGCTTTCTTACCATCCCCTCGCTGAACCCTGATACCGTCATATTCCTGGCGTCGCTCGGTAACAAAAGCGTCCCGCTCGCTGTCACTCATGAGCTTGCTCACCACCCCCACAGCCCGGGACGCGTCTATCACATGAACGATGGGACCAGAATAGTACTTCTCGATCTTCACAGCAGTATGCGTTTTGGATGTGGTGGCGCCGCCGATGAGAAGCGGTACATCAAACTCCAGTCGCTCCATCTCTTTCGCTACGTGAATCATCTCATCCAGACTCGGGGTGATGAGTCCTGAAAGACCAATGATGTCGGCCCCTTCATCTCTTGCACTGCTGAGTATCTTGTCCGAAGGGACCATAACCCCCAAGTCAATAACGTCATAGCCGTTACAGCCCAGCACCACACCCACAATATTTTTCCCGATATCATGAACATCACCTTTCACCGTGGCCAAAATAATCTTGCCGTTGGATTTTCCCGTTAATCCCAGTTCATCCTTTTCCTTTTCAATGAACGGGATCAAATGAGCCACGGCTTTTTTCATGACCCGGGCTGATTTCACCACTTGAGGTAAAAACATTTTCCCGGCGGCAAACAGGTCCCCTACCATATTCATTCCATCCATGAGGGGGCCTTCAATCACCTCAATAGGCCGGTCGTATTTATTTCGGGCCTTTTCCGTGTCTTCCACCACAAAATCGACAATACCCTCCACTAGGGCATGGCAAATCCGCTGTTCAACCGGTTGGTCACGCCAGGAAAGATCTTTTGCTTCTGACCGTTTTACGCCCCGAAATTCCTCAGCGATCTGAACCAGTCGTTCCGTGGCGTCCTCCCGGCGATTAAACAGCACATCTTCCACCCGTGTTTTTAGCTCAGGATCGATATCATCATAAACCGTTAGCTGACCGGCGTTGACGATACCCATGTCCATCCCTGCCTGGATCGCGTGGTAAAGAAAGGTCGAATGCATGGCTTCCCGCACACCATCGTTACCACGGAAGGAAAAGGAAAGATTCGACACGCCGCCGCTGATGTGGATACCGGGTAAGGCTTCCTTAAGGGTTTTGGCTGCTTCAATGTAGGCATTGGCGTATTCATTATGCTCTTCAATCCCCGTGGCCACGGCAAAAATATTCGGATCAAAAATGATGTCTTCCGGCGGAAACCCAACTTCCTCAGTTAAAATATCATAAGCCCGTCTACAAATTTCGATTTTGCGCTCGTAGGAATCGGCCTGCCCTGATTCATCGAAGGCCATGACAATAACGGCGGCACCGTACTTTTTGATCACCCCGGCCTGGCGTTTGAATTCATCTTCCCCTTCCTTCATGGAAATGGAATTCACAATTCCTTTCCCTTGCAGATTCTTGAGGCCTGTCTCCAGCACCGACCACTTGGATGAGTCTACCATGACCGGTACTTTAGCAATATCCGGTTCTGCAGCAATTAACCGTAAAAAGGTTCCCATGGCGGCTTCAGAATCAAGAAGCCCTTCATCCATATTCACATCAATGACCTGGGCACCGTTTTCAATCTGCTGTCGGGCTACAGACAGGGCTTCTTCATAATTCTCTTCCTTAATGAGGCGCCGAAANCGGGCCGACCCGGCAACATTGGTCCGCTCCCCNACATTNATGAAATTGCTNTCCGGCCGNATNGTCACAGGTTCCAAGCCACTCAATTTCGTTAGGGGNGCAATNTCCGGGATAATCCGTGGCTGTATATCTTCTACAGCATTCGCAATTNCTTTGATATGATCCGGGGTGGTGCCGCAACATCCACCCACCAANTTCACCAAACCACTNTCGGCAAATNCTTTNATGATNTTGGCCATGGCTNCCGGGGACTGGTCATATTCACCAAATTCGTTGGGCAANCCNGCATTNGGATAAACAGAGACGAGTGTGTCAGCAACCGTGGAAAGGGCATCGAGAAAGGGTCGGATCTGTTCAGCGCCCAATNCGCAGTTGAGCCCTGCACAGAATAGATCCACATGACGTATGGAGTGCCAAAATGCCTCTACAGTTTGACCCGAAAGTGTCCGNCCGCTGGCATCGGTGATGGTACCGGAGACTATGATTGGGACTTCCTCTTCCCTCTCTTCCAGCACACTTTGAATTGCGAACAGAGCCGCCTTACAGTTGAGTGTATCGAAAACAGTCTCCACAAGCAGAACGTCCACACCTCCATCAAGCAGTCCTCTCGCCTGCTCGCCGTAGGCAGCCGCCAGTTCATCGAATGAGACATTCCTGAATCCCGGATCATTCACATCGGGGGATAGAGATGCTGTCCTGTTCGTGGGACCCAAGGCACCACAGACGAACCGAGGGTCATGAAAGAATTTGTCAGCCGACTTACGGGCGATTTTTGCTGATTCGAGATTTATTTCATAAACCAGACCCTCGGTTCCGTAATCAGATTGACTGATGGCGTTAGCGTTGAAGGTGTTGGTCTCAATGAGGTCGGCCCCAGCCTCTAAGTAGGCAGTGTGTATAGCCTCCACCACATCAGGGCGTGAAAGGCTTAACAGATCGTTATTTCCTTTCAAATCAGAAGGGTGATCTTTGAACCGGTCACCACGGAAATCGGNCTCCTCAAGCTGATAAGCCTGGAACATGGTCCCCATGGCACCATCAATGAGAAGTATCCGTTCTTTCGCTATTTNCTGTATCGTTTTCATAACAAAAAAGCCCCGGTGCTTCTCGGGGCTCTCGACCTTTTTAGCACCTTTCATTTAATGTCGCGGCAATAGGGCGCAAATCACGACTGGAGAAGTTTACACCACTTATCAATCGAACGAAACAATTTTAATTAACAGATAAAATACTTTGGATAGGCCCATTTTAGGCTTAGTTTTACCGTTCGAGGGAGACTTAGGAAGGTCCCCGACGATTTTTTGACATAAGTGTTTTCGATCTTGCCAGTAAGGCATCGATTTCCTGAAAAAAGAGTTCTTTTTTCCCTTCCTTTAATTCCTCCCTCAACGCCCGCTGGTGTGGGCAGTAAAGAAAAAGTGAAGTACAACGAGGCAGCCGCTTGCGGAATCGGCACATACACTCTTGGTACGTTCACGGTAAACGACTGACAGGGAAAGACCGGGCATACCCGGTTCCAGTCAGCATATTAGCATAAAGGGAGTACCTGATGCGAAAAGAAATATTTGTCAGTGAAACGGCAACTGAAAGGCGCATTGCCGTCCAAGAGAATAGTAATCTGGTTGAGTTCTATGTGGAAAAACCGGGTGAAATGGGCATGGTCGGTAATATCTATAAAGGTAAGGTGGAAAACGTTCTACCAGGAATGCAGGCAGCTTTTGTAGACATTGGATATGATATTAANGCTTTCCTACCCTTCTCAGAGATAAAAAATCCGGAATACCTAAAAGAGGCTTCTACCTCTGAGGAAGAAGACGACAATAGTAAGAGAAACGGAAAATCGTCAACCTTGAAAGAAATTGATGTGGAACTTGAGAAAGATCAGGAGATTCTTGTTCAGGTTATTAAGGAGCCTTTTTCAGGAAAGGGACCCCGTGTTACTACAAATCTTTCCATACCAGGGCATCTCGTTGTTCTTGTTCCTAATGCCAATTTTATCGGTATCTCGAAAAAAATCTGGGACAAGTACGAAAAAAGACGCATTAGAAAATTTATTCGGGAATTCTTGCCCGATGATGTCGGTATTATCGTTCGGACCGAAGCTGAAGGAAAAAGCGATACAATTGTAAAGAAAGATTTTAAAATCCTTCTCAAACAGTGGCGGTCTTTGGCCAAGAAAGCAGACAACTCGGATGCTCCAACCAATATCTTTGAAGATATGAAAACAGTTTCAACAGTTATTCGGAATATTCTTGGAGATGATGTAAGCAAGTTCACAATAGACTCCAGGAAATTGCACCGCCAAACACACAACTATATGCAGAACGTGGCACCAGATATGATTTCGCGTCTGGAATTATATCGCGGAAAAACTCCCCTGTTCACGCATTATAAAATTGACGATCAGATAGCAAAGTCTATGAGACGTCATGTCTGGTTGAAAAGTGGTGCCTATATCATTATCGAACACACCGAAGCAATGGTTGTTATCGATGTAAACAGCGGTCGATTTGTAGGTAAAGGCAAACACGAAGCCAACTCTTTCAAGATCAATATTGAGGCAGCAAAAGCCGTAGCGGAGCAGTTGAGGCTCCGGGATATCGGTGGGTTGATCGTTATCGATTTCATCGATATGCAGGAAGAGGCTAACAAGAAGAAGGTTTACAACGAATTGAGGAAAGAATTGAGAAAAGATCGGGCAAAGGTGGCGGTCTCTCCTATCAGCGAATTTGGTCTGCTTGAGATGACAAGACAGCGCATACGCCTTTCTCTTAGAGATTCACTCAGTGAAAACTGCCCCACCTGTAATGGAAGCGGCCGGGTATTATCAAAGGATTCGGTCATCAGTGAGATTGACAGCTGGATAAGGAATTTCAAGCAGAAGAAAAAAGACCTTCGCCTTACACTCAAACTACACCCTGACATGGCAGAGTATCTGGAAGAATCTAAAAAAAATATCATGCGCAAATTCATGTGGAAGAATTTTGTTCACATTAATGTAGATACGGATGAGACGCTAGGCCCCAGTGAATTCCGCTTCTTCTCAAGAAAAAATGGAGCGGAATTGAAACTGGAAGTATAACTTGACTCGTCTGGAGGGTGGGGAATAACTTTCTAGGCTGAAAAACGTGAGTAATATCCATGTATGTTATCGTAAATATATCAGGTAAACAGTTCCGGGCTGAGAAAGGCCAGGAATTAAAGGTGCCTCATCAAAAAAAAGAGGCCGGCAAAAAAGTCTCTTTTGACCATGTGTTGCTGGTTGACAACGGCAAGGGGATCAGTGTGGGAAAACCGACCGTCTCCGGATCAAAAGTGGAAGCGACTATTCTGGAGCACGGCCGGGATAAAAAAGTTCCCGTCTTCAAGAAGAAACGCCGAAAGGGATACAAAGTAAAAAATACGCACCGCCAGGAATTCACACTAATTCGGGTNGACGATATCAAAATCAAAACNTCAAAGNAAAAAACTGCTAAAAAGAAANCTGAAAANGAGGTAAAAGGAGACTAGCAATGGCCCACAAAAAAGGGATGGGAAGCACTAAGAACGGCCGGGACAGTGAGTCCAAACGGCTCGGTNTGAANGCNTCTGACGGACAGTTTGTGAAAGCCGGTTCAATCATTGTCCGGCAACGCGGCACCAAAATTCACCCCGGTGCCAATGTTGGTATCGGTAGCGACGACACCCTGTTTGCGAAAGCTGACGGCACTGTAAAATTCTCCCGCAAAGGATATAACCGTAAGGTTGCCAACGTCCTGAACTAACCCNGAATAGTGNCCAAGAAAAAAATNGCTCTTGTAGGNGGCGGCCAGATCGGCGGCGTTCTTGCGNTGATCTGTGCCCAGAAAGAGCTTGGCGATGTAGTNATTGTTGACATCCCTGAAGTTGAGGGGATAGTGAAAGGAAAAGCATTAGACATCATGGAGGCCCGCCCCCATGATGGTTATGATTCTGACCTGTCCGGGACCAGTGATTTCAGCGGAATTGAAGGAGCTNATGTGGTTGCCATTACAGCCGGTGTTCCCCGGAAACCGGGCATGACCCGGGAAGACCTTTTAGATACCAACCTCAAAATTATTTCCAACGTAGCAAAAAATGTTAAGAAATATGCTCCTGACGCTTTTGTCATCGTTGTTTCCAACCCGCTGGACGCCATTGTTTACGCTTTTTACGAGGTGAGCGGTTTCCCAAAGAACCGAGTAGTCGGCATGGCCGGTGCTTTGGATAATGCTCGTTTCCGGACATTTATCGCCATGGAGACGGGTCTTTCGGTTCAGGATGTTTCCTGTATTGTCATGGGTGGTCACGGACCTACCATGGTTCCCATAACAAGGACTGCAACTGTGGGTGGTGTCCCACTGACCGACATCCTTTCTCAAAAGGAGATCGATGCCATCNTGAAGCGGGTCCAGGAAGCAGGAACAGAACTGGTGAAACTCTACGGGAAAGGGAGTGCTTTCTTCAGCCCCGCTGCTGCCATCACAGAGATGATTGAAGCGTACCTCAGAGATAAGAAACGGGTCATCCCTTCCGCCGCTTACTGTGAAGGTGAATACGGAATCGACGGCTATTTCATCGGTGTGCCGGCGGTTATAGGTGCCGGTGGTGTTGAAAAGATTCTGGAAGTGGATCTTACTGACCAGGAAAAAGAGCTGCTTCAAGGCACGCTTGAGAAGGTAAAAGTCACCGTTTCCGAGACTGGATTATAATCNCCTCTCCTCTTTCCACTTTTCTCTTCTCAGCCTAACTTTTACAGACCCTCTGGGAATTAAGATTCTGTAACAATAAAATGGTTCCATTACGTAAATATTTTCCTTTTTTTATGATTACTTCGCTGTTAAACGCACAGGATCTCCGACAGCTTTCTTATAACAAGTATGAAGTAACATCCAGCTACACATTTAAGGCTTCCTCAGCAGGTNAGTTGATTGTAAAGAATTTTCGCGGAGATATCACAGTCACAGGNAAATCNAACAATGCAGTGACAATTGTAAATGAAACAAACATTAAAGCGAATTCTGAAAAGCGCGCCTGGAACTTGTACCAGGAGGCCAAGGTAACTGTGAATCAGACAGAAGATGAAACGGGAAAAACAGTCATCATTGTGGAAGGGAAAACAGAGTGGCGGCGCCGGATTAATGACAATTTGGTCATTACTGTCCCACAGGTTTTTTCCGTGGCTCTGGACTGCCGCGGCGGAAATATTGCACTTGCCTCTCTTCGGGGCGAGATGGATATCTCAACTTCCGGCGGAGACATTAACCTAAGAGATCTGACGGGAAAAATAACCATTCTCACTTCAGGTGGAAATATTGAAGGCGGCAATCTCAGTGGGAGAGTTTCCGCAAGAACTTCCGGCGGGAGCCTCCAATTCAGTGATGTGAAAGGTGAATTAAATGCAACAACATCCGGGGGTGATATAGAGGCAGAAAATATTCAGGGCAGTACCTCACTTGAGACTTCAAGTGGAAATATTGATCTTTATGATCTGGTGGGGAGGGAAATCTTCGCCCGAACCAACGGAGGTGAGATTACAGCCCGTGAGCTCATCGCTGAAACAACTGTTGACCTACATACCAGCGGTGGTGATCTTGATCTTGAGAATATTACCGGCGATCTTGAAGCTTCTACCTCCGGCGGGAATATTGATATTATGGACGTGCGAGGAGAAACAAAAGTTTGGACATCGGGCGGTGAGATAAACGCCGAAGTGGTACACGGTGCCTTTGACGGGAGAACTTCCGGCGGTGACATTTCTCTGTCAAAAATCTGGGACAGGCAGTATGAAGACCATGAGATTGATGTGAAAACATCAGGTGGGGATATTGTACTGACTTTGCCGGAAGATTTTCCTGCCAGCTTCCGACTTCGGGTCTTTTCTTCGGGTCGGAAACCTGGAGAAGTAATTCTTTCAGACTTTCCCATAGAAATTTCAGCCTCCCAGGCTGTCACTCTGGGTGAAGGGGGCATCAACGACGGTAAGTTCAACGTCCATGTTGAGGCGTCCATGGGAACAATCAGGATCAGGCGGGAAGATTAGATGAGAGACACTTTAACAACGATTTTCTCTATGACGACAATGTTCCAACTGTTGACCGCTCAGGAGGTAGATACAACAGTGGCCATGGAATCCCTCGAACCACTTCAGGAATACGAGGAGACAGAGAATGAGATCAAGTTTTTCGGAGACTATTATCTTGGGGCTGATCAGATATCAAAGGAAAACGTTCGTGTTTTTGGCGGGGATCTTTTTTTGGCTGGTACTGTAGAGGGTCANATCATTGTTGTAGGCGGCGATGCNACTCTGGAGTCCACAGCTGTGATAAATGGCCGAGTTGTGGCNATTGGGGGNGNAATTTTCAGGAAAGAAGGTTCCGTNGTAAACGGTGAGATTGTCCAAGCCAACATCCGNGAAGGAATTAATCTTTCCCGTAACGAGGGATCTCTGTCGGAGAAGGAATCGGATACCTTCGAATTTGAAGATGATTTCAATGAGCATCATGAATGGCGCTATTCCAGCTTGGTCCATCCGCAAATTAATTGGTTTATCTACAACAAAGATGAAGGTTTCTTCTGGACACCCTTTAACTGGCGGTTTGACCGAGGCGGAAGGTCCTCCTTCAAAACAAGCTTGAGCCTGGGCTACCGGTTCGGTCANAAGGAANCGGCTGGCAGACTAACGATGGAAAAATCGTTTGGAGAAGGTAACGGCCCGGCACTTTTCTTTTCTGCTTTTCGAGAGAGCCGTACGGATGATGACTACCGTCTGCCGCTNAATGAAAACTCTATNGCCACTCTTTTTGCAAGACAGGACTTCTACGATCGATGGGACGAGGAGGGTTACGAAATCGGCGCATCTTTACATGGCAATGTNATCGAAGGCAAGNTTGCTTACCGGGTAGTAGACATCTCTCCATTTGATCCTAANAGTCGTCTTGCCAAATGGTTGCATGGAGAACGGGAATTCCGGACTCCATTACACCTTCCTGAAAGCAAAGTAACTTCACTGGGCGGGATTGTGAGCCTGGGCAGTCTCCACCGGGATCTCTTCGCCACTGGCATTGGTGTGACACTCACCGGTGAAACAACTCTAAACAGTGATAGTCTGGATCACTTTGATCGGCTCTCAGCAACTGTCTACCTTGACTGGGAAATGGCGCCCGACATCATTTTTCGCAGCCGGACCATGATGGGAGATTCAAAGGGTNAACTGCCACAATTTAGGGTTTTTGGTGTNGGAGGACTGGGTTCAGTCAGCGCCCNTCCATACAAAGTACAGACCGGNGNCAGGATGGTTCAATTGAATGCTGAACTGTTACTTCTCCCCGATTTTNTGGAAGGTGATCACTACCTTTCTCTCTTCTTCGATACCGGTCATACATGGGACAANAGCGATTACTCATTTACAGATTTCAGCTCGATCACGAACAGTGCAATTTCAGCGGTAGGGATCGGGATTGGCGATGAGGACCTGGACTGGCGTATAAATATTGCACGAGCTCTCGGTGTCAGGGACACCTGGGAAACCACTTTTCGCTTCAATATAAATTTCTAGAGTNATGAGNGGAATNCCCCTCTCAAAGACTGATTAGCTTATAGTATAACTCAACTAATGTAATCTTTCAAAAACTGTTCCAGCGCTCCGGGTTTAAACTCGCCGNTCACAAAATAGGCCTNTTTCAGATTTCCAGAAACTATGAGGATATGAAGTGGTACACCCCATATTCTCTGATCATTCATTAGTTTTCGGATACGGGTGTGTGCAATGTTGTCTCTCAGGGTTTCATTTTTCTCATTCAGCTCGCCAAAAAAATAGGGTATATGAATATCATGTTTCCGCATGAACCTATCCTCCCACGCATCCAGATCTGAATATTCCACCACAATGGTCATATCAAAACCGCTGTTGTGCCATGCACCGTAAATGCCGTTCAGTATCAGTGCTTCATAATGGCAATTGGAGCACCATTCGGCCATGAAAGAAATAAGTAACACCTTTGGGAATCCTTCTGTTTCATATCTGCCCAAAANCGATTTCTGACCATCCGAATGGGTTGAAACTGAAAAGTTCAGTTCCTGGGCCAGTGGTACATTTGAGGAGGACTCAATTTNGGCGTATTCGTGGGGATGGTTTTTCTTCATAGTGACTTACGATTACAGGATCAGCCGAGCCAGAAACTGATAAGAAAGAAAGTCGATATGACTCCTTTGTAGGAAATTATCATGGTTACGCTGGAAACAAGGAACACAAGAACAATCATCCTGAACACCACGTAACGTTTCTGCAATCCTTCCGTTGGGCTCCCTTCATCCAAAGCCGCTTCCAGTTTATTCAGCACTCCTCTTGAGGCGTGATAAATACCGATGGCGATGAGCGCCAGCATTATTTTCCAATGCATGACCCCCACCTTCAGCCAGAAGGTCCGGTCGATGATCATGAGTACACCAACTAACGGGAGAAAGAACGANGCGATCATTTCGGTGNGGTCTGACAGAGATCGAATTCGGNCGATCATGGTTTTCTTACCTTCGGTTGTCACCTTGTTGAAACCGCTCAGAAATGTGAAATCGAGATAGATNGCCACACCAAGCCAGATCAGCGCCAAAANAAAATGAGCGATTAGATAGAGGTTATACATTATTCCGCTTTCAGCCACAAGATTATCCTTTCTATTTCATCCAATGAATCGACCAGCCATGTAGGGTTCGCGTTTTCAATTGCGATTCGGCTCTCCGGCCGCCTGCAGACAATGAGAGAACGGACACCGTTGGCTCGTGCCGCGATGGCGTCCTGGGCCGTATCTCCCACCAGAACCATCCTGTTGTGAGTGTATGGTTCACCCAACGCTCCTAAAGCCGCTTCTTCGGCCACCAACACAAGCTCTTCCCTATTTCGTGCATCGTCGCCAAAAACTCGAAACTCGAAACTGTCCCAAAGTCCGAAGCGTTTCAGCTTGATTTTCGCTGCTTTGCGGACATTGCCCGAAAGAAGCCCTGATTGCCACCCCTCCTTTTTACAAGCCTCCAAAAGTCTCACAGCATCATCATAAACATATGCATCTTCATGATCGTTAAAAAGTTTCTCCAAACGATCTGGGTAATTGGAAAGTATTGTCTCTATTGTGTCTGATAGAGAACCATCTGTGAAGTTGAGCCGTTCCAGGGCTGTTTCCAAGATGATGGGATCTGTATAACCGGCAACATCGTCCACCTGAAGTTCTGGAGATGCATTCGCCACCTCTTCCACCATCTTGTCCAAAAGTTTTCGTGCTACTGTCCCGGGATGGATGAGCGTGCCATCAATATCAAATAGTATAAGCTGTTTGGTCCGGTTGTGCACAATCAGGTTACTATATACAGCCCGGACTGAGAAAAAACACGGTGCGCAAGAATGCCACAAAAAGTTGCATGGTCCACTCTACTGAGATGGAAAGCCCTAAGAAGTCCATCATGTCGTCGTCCCTTCTTCTGGCGTATCTTTTTTGTCCAACAACCGTAGCATTTCACTACGGGTTAAGGATTGAAGTTCTTCGATGGTGTTATCCTTATAATTTTCGTACAAAATAAAATCGCCAACATCAATAGTGATAATTCCCGGCCGGATGCGCCAATCAGTTTTTCGCTTGATCTCGAACGCTCCTCTGAAAACGGCAAGTAGAATATCGGCCTTTGCCCCAAAGGCCAGGTGAAACGGCCCTTTTTTAAACGGTTTCAACTCACCTGTTTCCGTACGTGTTCCTTCCGGTGCCATGAAAACGCATATGCCTGCTTCAAGCTTCTCCCGGGCCAGTTCCACAGCTTCCATCGCCTCACTGATGTTTCGTCTCTTTAACGGGATAATGCCGTAACGTTTCAACATGAGTCCCCATAAAGGCAATTTGAACTGATAAGCTGCACCTAAAGCCGTCACTTGACGAAAAGTGAGGCAAGCCATAAGAAACACATCAAATAGCGATTCATGATTAATAACGAGCAGATAAGCTTTTTCCCGTTTCAGTTGTTCTTTTCCCCTCAAACGGACAATGACGCCAAAGCTCAGGAGCATCAATCTCCCGTAAAAACGGAGGACCCAATGTACACGTTTTGGATGAAAAAGAAAGATCACAGGTGTGAGTGTAAGAACAGTAAAAACAAATGTGAAAAAGCCTATGGGATAAAAAATAAATGAAAAAATTGTATGGCGGAAATCGAGAGGAGCAACTGTCTCAAATTCTGTTTTCTCATCGTGGGACTCGGTCGTACTGAGTATCTTGCCGGCAGCGATGGCAAACAACACCAGGACAGCAACAACAACCCAAATCCACCAGCTCATAGTGATGACCCCGCTATTTTCCCCAATTTTCTTACAAGCCGGGTCAGATGATGTATCAGATCACTCATGATCTGTCCATGTTTGAGATTCAAGTATCTGGAACAATTTGTGATTTGCACCGGGAAAAGCAAATTGAGCTCGCTCCTCTGGCTGGATCCAACGATGTTTGTCAAAAGCACCATTG
>PBTS01000053.1:0-7300 GCA_002729175.1 Fidelibacterota bacterium | reverse complement strand
CAGCTCAGCAGGTGTTACATCAAAGGCCGGTGTCGCTACACGGATGTCTTCCATGGTGAACTGGACATCCTTTATTCTCGTCACTTCACTGGCGGCACGCTCTTCCACCGGAATTTCGTCACCACTTTTTATATCAAAATCGACCGTGGACAATGGCGCCGCCACATAAAAGGGGACGCCGTGGTGTTTGGCCAGCACCGCCAGGCTGTACGTCCCGATCTTGTTTGCCGTATCTCCGTTGGAAGCGATTCTGTCTGCACCGACGAAAATTCCATCTAGATCATGCTTTTTCATGATTGATGCCGCCATGCTGTCTGTAATGAGGGTAAAAGGCGTTTGGGTTCTTTTAAGTTCCCACGTGTTCAGTCGCGCCCCCTGAAGTAATGGCCGTGTTTCACAGACGTTCACATGCACATCTTTCCCCTGAGCGTGGGCATACTGAATAACGCCCAGCGCCGTTCCAATACCGCTTGTGGCCAGGCCACCGGTGTTGCATACTGTCATCACATTTGCATCTTCCGGAACCACATCGGCCCCATGTAAAGAAAGAGAATGACACCTTTCCAGATCATCTTCCCTGATATCATGAGCCAATTCCAAAAGGTTATTCTTTAATTGGTGTACATCTCCTTCAAATGATCGAGCACAATTTATCATTTTATTGACCGCCCACTTAAGATTCACTGCAGTAGGCCGCGTTTCACCAATTTCATCTGCCTTTTGTGCAAAAGACTGTTTGAACTCATCCAGACTGTCTATCTCAATTTTGTTTGAGGCGAGGACGCAAGCATAAGCACCGGCGACTCCGATAGCTGGGGCACCCCGGATGGCCAGTCTCAGTATGGCGTCACAAACGATGGTATAATCATCTGTCTCTATATATTCCTCTTCCAGAGGCAGCTTTGTCTGATCAATTAATCTGACCTTACTCTCTGTCCACGCAATTGTTGGGGTTGGAGTGATTAATGTTTCATCTTTCATGTGTTCTAGAAACTAGGTTTAATAAAGCTTTAGGATATCAATAACAATTATTGTCTCATATGATTCACTCTTTTTGAGGCTCAACCATCACTTTTAAAGAATCTGTACCGCTTTTCACCAGATCAAAGCCGGATTGGATCTCCTCCAGTCCAATCCTGTGGGTAATCATCTCTTTGACAGGGACCCTCTTTGCAGCAATCAACTGTAGCGCCTCTCTATGGTCCTCTGGTGAACCGGCGTATGTGGTGGTAACGGTTATATCACGTTTGAAAAAATGTCTGCTTATGTCAATGGGGACTGTAGTTTCAGGATCAGAGGGTGCGAACAACAGTATTGTAGCACCGTCATCAGCGGCTGAAAAACCGGCCAGCACCGCTTCTGGGTGTCCCGTTGTAAGGATAACAATATCGGCTTTGCGGCCTGTCTTTTCTTCCAAGATTTCTGCTATTTCGCTCGAATCCTGTGTCACATTATCCGCTCCGAATTTTTTCGCCCACGGTAGCTTTTTTTTATTGATATCAGAAGCGATAATCATTTCGGCATCGGTCGCCTTTGCCAGTGCAATATGCAAAACGCCCGACATTCCACTTCCGATGACAGCAACAACGTCTCCCTTCCGCAAGTTGGCACGACGCTGACCGCGCAAAACACACGCCAGCGGTTCTGCAAATGAAGCCTCTTCATAAGANAGNNCNTCCGGNATNNTNTATANTCCCAACCGCGTATTAATCTCCGGAAGTCTCACATATTGTGAAAAACCTCCAGGATCGAANTCNGTCGNTTTNAGGGTNCGGCACATTGTTTCATTNCCTCTCTGGCAATATCTGCATTCAAGGCAGGGGACGTGATGGGAAGCTACAATCCGGTCACCAACANNAACATTGNTTACGGCATTCCCNACCTCAACAATTTCNCCCGCTACTTCATGTCCCAGGACCAGNGGGACCTTGTCCNGNCGNTACCACTCCATNAGNTCGCTGCCGCANATGCCGCTGGCGTGGATTTTGAGAAGANTTTCANCTTNTCCCANCTGGGGANGNGNNCGCTCTTCCAGCCGGATATCTGAGTTNCTGTAATAAGTGGCAACCAGCACTATTTCAGTGCGGCCTGATATTCCTTGTAAGCATCCGCNGGGNNCACNCCATCAACCACTACGGATCGGACAGCCTGTATCATGTCAACGGGTGATTCGGCCTGNAAAATATTGCGGCCCATGTCGACACCCGCTGCACCGTCNGANATGGCGTTATGCGCCAGTTGAAGNGCATCNGCTTCGGGAATCTTCTTACCGCCGGCAATCACCACGGGAACGTGACAAANATNNACCAGCTTGTCAAAGTCGTCACAGTAATATGTTTTCACAATGTCAGCGCCCAGTTCCACGGCCATGCGAGATGCCAGNGATAGNTANCGCAAGATCACGATCCATCTCTTTTCCCACGGCTGTAACGGCCAGAACGGGNATNNCGNACCGATGTGCTTNGTTCACCAGTTTGGAGAATTCAACGATGCTCTGATGTTCATGTTCAGCTCCAACATAGATAGAAAAGGCGGCAGCTGACGCATTCAATCGGATAGCGTCTTCAATAGAGACGCACAATTCCTCGTTGGACAGATCGTCGTTCAGAATACTGTTCCCGCTGGAGACACGAAGAACAATAGGCATGTTCGTTCTTTTGGGGATGCAGTACTGCAGGATTCCTCTGGTGAGCATGAGACTGTCGGCGTAGGGTAACAGCGGCAAAACGGTTTCCTGCGGATTTTCAAGTCCCGTTGTAGGACCCATAAAATAGCCGTGATCAATGGCAAACATGACTGAACCTTTCCCATCTGGAAGGCCGGGCAAGATTCGATCTAACCGATTTCTAATTCCCCAACTCATATTGTTTCCTCTTCTTTCAAATCAACTGTTCAAATATAACTATTTTGTCAGTTTTGGTACCCCATTGAAAAACACCAAAGTTTACTCCTCCAGATTTTCTTTATGTTATAATAAAAAGTTGCTGTTTTTCGACTACTGTTGTTTGTGAAAAGTAGTCGAAGGGCTAACTTTGCGCCGCTTTATGAAGCCCCAATAGCGCCAGTAGCTCAACTAGGTAGAGCAGCGGACTCTTAATCCGTTGGCTGGGGGTTCGATTCCTCCCTGGCGCACTGTATCCAGCCACTCTTAGGAAGCTCCTTTAACGAGGGGTTTTTCGTCTAGAGTTAAATTACTGTATCGTTGTATTAAGTTTGTTCTTTTGAGGACTTCGGAACACTGTTATTCACAGATGATAGACACTGCCCGTATCACTACGCAATTTCAACATAATGCTTTTCAACAGAATCCGTCAGCCGAAATCACTTTTCGAGAGGTGGGTAAGGTTGAGATGAATAGATTACAATCATTAGTTTAGGATTTTAATAGAGAAAAAAAATAAAAAAGAAAGTTCCCTCCAAATTAAATGAAGCAATTGAAGATTTTTTTTATCCCACCAGATTTAAAGACTTGGAAAAAAATCGCAATTATCCTTTTTGCTTTAACAATAATTGATATCGCTTTTGGAATTCTATATTATCATAAAGTACAAATTTTTATATCCAATCAAACCATTAATTCAAAAGCGGATGCTGGAGTGGTATTTTTTGGTAGCTATAATTTATTAACAAATGAATTTGATAATGATACCAAGCAAAGACTAACTAATGCCATTCATCTCTATAAATCTGAAAAAATTGATCATATTATTTGTGTGGGCGGTGCAAGAAAAAAAAAGAAGTTTCTTGGTTCCAGAGAGATGCGAAATTATTTGATAAGAAACAATATTAATAGCGAGATAATTTATTATGATTCTCTTTCTTACGATACAATATCAAACTGGCATGAAGCTCAAAAAATTATTAATAGGAACCATTTTGAAAATATTATAATTATCAGTTCTCCTTTACATATTTATCGAATTGCTAAAATTGTAAATAGAAATAACACCTTTTTTTCAACCCACACATTTAATAATAAATCTATATCTGATTATTTTTCCACATACAAAAATATTCACCACGAATGGGCAGCTCTAATATTGACAGCGCTTCTCCCGGAAAAATCTTATCTAAAACTGTTATATTGGTACCGTAATTGAAAGTTTATTCATCATTGTGTTGCAAACCGTCAAAAGTCTAGAAGGTCCTCCCTCACTTTTCAAGCTAATACCCGATCTCAATTTAGTAAATAGCGGGAAGAGCCGTCGGAATGAAAGAACGAAACACACTAATTCATAAATACTTAAACTTCCAAAAAAAACAAACTCAAACTGATAATTTTCATTTAATTTATATTATTATTAATTCATAGATTTAAACTCGAATATGTTTAATTATTCACCATTCCATAAACCTGATCAAAAAAAAGAGAAGAGGACAATTATGGCACTACCTATCAAACAACACCGAAAAAAACTTGGTCTGACCCAGAAAGCGCTAGCCGCCAAACTTGGCGTTAGTGTTCCCTCTATAGTAAACTGGGAAAGCGGTAAAATGACTCCGAGAGGAAAAAATCTTGCAAAAATAGAAAAATTTCTCGGCACTAAAAGCACCGCACCAAAGAAAACTAAAAAGAAGGCTGCTGCAAAGCCCAAGAAAAAAGCCGGAAGACCCAAAGGGAAAGCCGGTAGGCCGAAAAAAGCAGCTCCTAAGAAAAAGGTTGGGAGACCCAAAGGTAAAGTGGGCAGACCTAAAGGTAAAGCCGGAAGACCCAAGGGTAAAGTCGGCCGGCCAAAAGGCAAGGTCGGAAGACCTAAGAAAGCAGCCGCCAAGGCCAAAGCACCAACAAAAAGACGTGGTCGTCCCAAGCGTACTGCACCTGCCACAATGGGTGGTACTACCGCTCGACTTCGCGGCGTGGCAAAAGATCTCGGTTTCGCCAGTGTGGATGAGATGGTCAAAACCATCCTCCGCAAACACAAGATCGGCAAACTGGATCTCTAAGAAAGCGACAGACGCCTGAACTTCCGGTGCGTTGAGACAATTGGCGCACCAATATTATAATCACTAAACTCACCCTATATGGGTGGGGTACATTCAAAAGAAGAGCTGAAGCGCGCTCTCAGCTTTGGTGATACCACCATGGTCAGTGTGGGCGCAATCCTGGGCTCGGGCATTTTTTTGGTTCCCGCCACTATCGCCGCATCTATCCACTCGCCAATGCTCACCCTGGGTCTCTGGATTGTGGGTGGTATTATTTCTCTTTTCGGTGCCCTGTCAGTGGCTGAACTTGGGGCAGCCATGCCCCGCTCCGGCGGACAGTATGTCTATCTCACAGAAGCCTACGGTCCCCTTTGGGGATTTCTCTACGGCTGGTCTTCATTCAGTGTCATTAACACTGCTTCCATTGCTGCAGTGGGTGTGGCGTTCGGGGAATATTTTGGCTATTTCGTATCCCTCCCAACAGGCGGTGTTCAGATGGTTGCTATTATATCAATTATACTCTTAACAGCTATCAATGTGGCTGGAGTCAAATCCGGTGTTTGGACGCAAAATATCCTCACCATCGTTAAAGTTGGCATGTTTGGCGGTGTAATTCTTCTGGGCGTGTTCTTGCCAGGCACAGATTCTGCGAACCTATTTATAAACAGTGGTGGTGCATCTTCGG
This sequence comes from Fidelibacterota bacterium, assembly GCA_002729175.1. Classification (GTDB taxonomy): domain Bacteria; phylum Fidelibacterota; class Marinisomatia; order Marinisomatales; family S15-B10; genus UBA2125. The sequence goes on along the minus strand of PBTS01000053.1, from coordinate 1,692 downwards.
TCGGTGCCATGGGAATGGCCCTCATCGCTATTATGTGGACTTACGATGCGTGGATCGAAATCAGTTATGTTGCCGGCGAAATCAAAGATCCGGGTCGAAACATTCCTAAAGCATCTCTACTTTCAATGGTGGTGATTATTGCCCTTTACGTTCTTGCCAACGGCGTTTTTATCTCCTCTATATCCATAGAAAAAATGGCCGGTTCAACCCTTGTGGCTTCGGATGCGGCTGAAGTTTATCTGGGGTCTGCAGGTGCTAGTATCATCGCATTGGCCATTCTTATCTGCACACTGGGGGCCAACAACGCTAATGTCCTTACAAGCGCCCGAATCACTTACGCCATGGCTAAAGAAAAGCTCTTTTTCCGCACTGTAGCCAAGGTTCATTCCAAGACAGAAACACCGGCTAACGCACTCATCATTCAGGGGATATGGGCCACTATTCTCACCTTCACAGGTTCTTTCAATCAACTCATCACTTATATGGTCTTTGCATCGTGGATTTTTTACGGCATGTCAGCCGGAGCTGTCATAATTCTTCGTCACCAAAAACCGGATATGGAGCGGCCCTACCGTGTTTGGGGTTACCCATGGGTCCCTGCAATTTTTATTCTTTTCGCAGCGTGGCTCACCGTCAACACCATTCTTGAAGCACCCCGGGACGCCGCCATCGGCATAGGTTTGATATTGACAGGACTGCCCTTTTACTTCTTCTGGTCATCCCGGAAAGGATCCAATGAATCTGACTGAAGACAATATTGATAAAACTGTTGAGAATCTCAGGAAGCCACTGGTGGATTTTGTTCAACAGACGGTGAGAACGCCTAGCCTCCCCGACGAAGAGCATACTGTACAGGAACTAGTTGTCAGCAAATTAAAGACACTGGAAACGGAAGTAGATGTCTTCCCATGCCAATTTGAACAGTTGAAGGACCACCCTGCCTTTTGTGATGACGGTTTTTCTCCCGATAAGCGAATTGATGTGGTTGGCAGGTGGGGAGGGAATGGCAATGGTCGATCACTCATTCTCAACGGCCATGTAGATGTGGTCCCCACCGGGGATGAAACGCTCTGGGACGATTCACCATGGAGCGGTTCGGAGAACGATGGAAAAATTTATGGTCGTGGTTCATGTGATATGAAGGGAGGGGTGTCCACCGGAATTTTTGCTATAGAAGCGTTAAAAAAACTCAACTTTAAGCCGGATGGTGAAATACTGTTTGAAAGTGTTGTTGGAGAGGAATCGGGCGGCGTAGGAACTTTAGCAGCACTGGAAAGGGGCTACAGCGCTGATGGAGCTGTCATTCTTGAACCTACTTCCCTCTGCCTCAGCCCTATCCAGTCCGGGGCGCTCACTTTTCGCCTCACAGTACCGGGTAAAGCGACACACGCCGCCATGAAATGGGACGGTATCAATGCTATAGAAAAGTTTTCCATGCTTCAGACAGCAATCAAAGACCTAGAAAAACGGCGCCACGAGGAACAAACTCACGGTTTCTACGAAGACCCTAACCAGATAGCACCTATCAACCTCGGTACTATCCACGGCGGTGAATGGCATTCTACAGTACCCGGAGAGGTGGTGGTGGAGGGACGATTCGGTGTTTTTCCGGGAGAATCCATAGATGATGCAAGAAAAGCTCTTGAAAAGGCTATAACGGAAGCAGCTCTGAATGATCCGTGGATGAAAGAG
>PBTS01000052.1:0-18723 GCA_002729175.1 Fidelibacterota bacterium | reverse complement strand
TTTGCTCCCAAGAGAGGTCTATTTGTAACAGAATCTCGAACAGCCCCTGTTATTGTAGCACCGTATATGGGTGAAAAAAGAGAACCTACTAATAGTAAGCACAAAGATAATATTAAGGATCGCTGGTGCATTAATTATTGGGAATTCACTTAGTTTGGAATTACTAAAGGCTGTTTTACTAAAATTAAGTTAATAGCCAACTCCAGAATTTACATTTGCCCAATTCATCTAAAAATAGTAAACATCACCCTTAACTAGGACTTGAAATAAATTCTTGCATAAAGTGAAAATATGTTATTAGGTTAGGACNTAGTTGTGGGAAAAAAATTTCTACTTAGTAGAGGTATATGATTCCCTCGTAATAGATAATGATAATCAAGGAGGAGCTAGAAGTCATGAAAAAAACGTTATTCGTTTTTCTGTTTCTTGCTTTAGTTAGTCCATCCGGACTTTTTGGTGATACGACTGATGTTGCAGCCAGCACCACTACTGATCCGTTTTCTCTTAATGCAGCCCATGCTGCTGGCGCTGCCGGCACAGTGTATCGTCTTGCACGTGATGGTCAATACCTGGTAAATGCAACCATTATTGATTCATCTGCTGAAGGCCTTCATGTTGTAGGGGCCGCTGGAACTGGTGATCTTCCAATCATCCAACCTGCACCCGCAGCTGATGGTACTTTACCTTCGGTCTTTTTCAAAACTACGGGTACAACCGTTTTGAAAGATCTTGCTTTTAATGGCAATGGTCCAGGAAAAATTGGTCGTGTTGGTAGCATGTTTGAAGGAAATGGAACAGATCAGAGAGTAGTTGTTGATGGCTGTGTTGTTGAGGGATTTGCTGGAAGAGGATGGGGTGGCGGTGAAATGCTTGCTTCTACTTCCTCTGGCATGAGATTTCACATAAATGACAGCATTTTTAGGGGTATTAATTCTGGAAACATCTTCAACGGTGGTGTACTCAGAGGTGCCGCAGGTGGTGGAATGAGTTATGATACCCTGGTTGTTCAGAACAGCAGTTACTTTGGTTCTGCCAGTTATCTTTGGGTTGGACCCAATCCTAGTGGATACGCGCTAATTGATCACAACACTGTTGCGAACATTTTAGCCAATCCATTTTTCACTCCTGGAATGGCCAACACAACTATCACAAATAACATATTTTATAACACCCAGATCTATGGTCAGAACGTAGATGAAAACAAAGGTGGATGGTTCGGTGAAGACTCAGCCCGAGTTGCTGGGGGAAACTATCATGGCACCATCAGTTTCGATACCCTTAGTTCCGCTTGGAATGACAGTGGTTATACCGAAGCTAATAGGAATATCACCGTTTCCAATAATGTCTATTACGATGATGCTACTGTAGTAACCCATCGTACAAGNTCTCTTACTGTGACAGTGTCTAACGCTGCAGGAGATGGCGATTCCACATACACAGATCANAGACTGGATGTACCTTGGATGAATGCTGAGGTAACAGCAATGTTTGCTGCTAACAGTCAGCTGACAGCTGAAAATAACCAGAATGTAGATCCCGNTTTCANTCAGTACTTACCGNCTTAANCGTGTAAGAGACGAAATGATAGCACATGCCGCNGATTNNCAAGAAGATCGTGCTACATCNGGAGCATGGGATTGGCTTAGCGATGCCGACGGCGGTGGTAACAACGCNGCTGCNTACGATAACATGACGCTTCCTGTTNTAGANGANTTCNGCTATACNAGTACTNNAGNNGCNACNGCTNGNACNNNTGGCGGACCTGTTGGTGATCCNAGATGGNNNGCNGGCTTGNATGTTGANGANTCNAANGGTNTNCTNCCTGAANCCATAACANTGGATCAGAACTATCCCAACCCGTTCAACCCGNCNACTGAGATTACCTATTCTCTGAATANCGACTCACATGTCACATTGACTGTCTATAACATGGTCGGTCAAAAAGTGAATGTGCTTGAGAATAATGTCCAGACAGCTGGTTCACATACTGTTCAATGGAACGGAACTGACCTTTCCGGTCGTCCTGTGTCCAGTGGAGTGTATCTCTATACTCTGGAAAGTGGTAATTTCACCATGACTAAGAAAATGATTCTTATGAGATAACTCATTTAATCATTTAGATGATAAAACCTAAAGGGGCAGGAACCTGGTTCTTGCCCCTTTTTTTATTCCCCTTCATTTAACAATGACGGTTTGTTGATGTCAAGAGAAAGAATTATCATATTCGCCACTGTTGTCATAATGATGATTGCCTCCCCTGTGACCGCTCTTGGAGAGAAAAGGGTTATCGGATATTATCCTCATTGGTTAAAGAGCGATCTCCCACCTGAGAAAATCGACCTTAACATTCTGACTCATATTATTCATGCATTTGCCTGGCCATATAGTGATGGCACTATATCAACATATGCTGGGATGATCGATGCGAATCTGAATTATCAGGTTCACCTGGGCGGAAAGCAAATTCTTGTTTCTTTAGGCGGTTGGGGTAATTCTACTGCATTCGCCGACGTTACTGGCGACGCTTCTTTAAGATCCACTTTCATCTCCAATATTGTCAATTTCGTTCAACAAAATGATTATGACGGAGTGGATATTGACTGGGAGTTTCCGTCTTCCTTAGCGGACAGAGAAAATTTGACGCTGTTCATGTCTGATCTTCGATCTGCATTAGATATGATTGATAGTGAATATCTACTAACAATGGCCATCAGCTCCGGCAATTGGTATGGGCAATGGTTTGATTACGAAAAACTGGTCAATATCTGCGACTGGTTTGGCGTTATGACTTATGATTTTCATGGCGGCTGGTCCAGCCATGCAGGCCATAATTCACCCATTTCATCCCCCTCAAATTGCAGTGACGGTTCTGTTAAAACAGCATTGAGCTATCTTCGTGACCAGAGATACATCCCTTCCACCCAGTTGCTGATCGGGATCCCGTTCTATGGTAAAATGTTTAATTCTCCTGAATTGTATGAGTCTTTTACCGGCGATGTTACCGATTTAGTGTATCATAAGATTCCCTCATATATCAATGCTGGCTGGAGCAGATTGTGGGACGATTATTCAAAAGTGCCTTATCTTCTGAATAGTGACGCAACCAAACTCATCACATATGATGATTCCATTTCAGTGGCATTAAAGACAGAAAAGGCAATCCAGGAAAATCTATCCGGAGTCATGATATGGGCAATTGGTCAGGATTTAAATAATGGTCGCCAACCTCTCTTGGAGGCAGTCGGAAACAGTATGCGGGCAGTATCTGTCATAAGTGATATCCCCTCTCCTAAAACCATGAGGCTGTACAACAGTTATCCAAATCCATTCAACAGCAGTACCACCATACAATTCAGGATATCTCAAAATTCACACCTCACTCTGGATATTCTGGATATTAACGGCGGTATAGTTGAAAAACTCTTTTCGGGAAATTTGGATAAGGGATCACATTCCGTTACATGGAATCCGCCTCATATCTCCAGCGGTATCTACTTTATGGTGCTACAATCGAACAAAAATGTTATGACGAATAAGCTGCTATACATAAAATAGAGCAATGAGTTTTAAAGCGGGAGAAAGAATCGTATCCCTTGATGCTTTCAGAGGGATCACTATTGCATTTATGATACTGGTTAATAATCCGGGAAGCTGGAGTTATGTCTATTCTCCGCTTCGTCATGCCCAGTGGCACGGATGCACACTCACAGATCTTGTATACCCGTTCTTCTTGTTAATTGTAGGTACGGCCATGCGTTTCTCGTATTCCAGGTATGATTACAAGCCATCACCGTCTCTGGTGAAAAAGGTTATCTGGAGATCGGTCTCAATTTTTTTTATCGGAATCCTTTTGAATGCTTTTCCATTTATTCGCCAGGACTGGGATTGGTCTACCTTTCGAATCATGGGAGTTTTGCAACGAATTGGGATAGCTTACGGTCTGGCCTCTTTGGCTGTTCTCTACCTCCGGCCAAAAAAATTGTTCATTTCGTCCGGGGTATCTCTGTTGATTTATTGGCTGGTATTGTTTTTGTTCGGCACCGGTGATCCATATTCATTGGAGACTAATGCTGTTCGATTGCTTGATCTATGGCTATTGGGTCCCAATCACCTATATATGGGAACGGGAATACCGTTTGAACCGGAGGGAATCCTGAGCACAGTTCCGGCCGTTGTAACAGTTATTATCGGTTATGCTGTAGGAAGGGTAATACAGAATGAATCTGACAGGCATGTTGTTCTTCGAAAGTTAATCGTCTTCGGCCTTTCGGGAATTATGTCAGGCATTGCTTGGGGATTACTATTTCCAATAAACAAACAGATATGGACAAGCTCCTATGTTCTGTTTACAGGCGGTATTGGAACACTGTTTGTGGTGTTTTGCTATTGGCTTATCGATATGAAAGGATTGCAAAATGTTGTCTGGCCATTTGTCATTTTTGGTACAAATTCCATCTTTGTTTATGCCGTATCACAACTTTGGGCAAAAACTCTCCTTAAGATCAATTTTCATTACAATGATAGAATGATTTCCGGAAAGGGTTATTTATATAATACAATCTTCCAACCACTTGCGGGAGACTTTAATGGGTCCCTCCTATTTGCTCTATCGCACGTGTTGGCTTTTTGGCTCTTGCTATACTGGATGTACAGAAAAAAGATTTTTATTAAGATTTAGCAACGGCAACCTAAGAATTCCTGATTCGTCCCTCTATAAATTTCTCAAGACGTCGAGCTACTCTCAAAAATTCTTCTACATTCATTTCTTTCAAAAATAATGCGCCGTGAGCGGCCCTTAATCTGGGGTGACTATTTTGATACCAATAATCTCGACCTAAAACCAATTGAAGAGTCTGGATCTGTTCAACCCATATTTTTTGAACCAAATCACAGAACGGACCATCAAGTTCATAACTGGGGAATGAGGCGTTTTTCTGACTTAAATAACAGGTGAGAAATGTGTCCCGCAAGGCAGCCATAGAATTCAACGAAACTGGAACAATGATATTTGCTTCAGCCGCGTCGAATCGGGCCCAAACATTCCTGTATCCCCATATTTTTAGTTTTGTAAGGTCTGCCTCCTTACCCCACATCCTAACAGCTTCAGCAATAGCCTGAAGTACCTTGTAATGGGTATCAGGCCCACTACCTTCAGGGTCCAAAGCCAGTGTTATAATAGTTGGCTCAATTTCACGGAGCTTAACAAGGATTGGAAGAACGTCTCGCTGAGGTTCTGGATCTTCAGAAAAAATATCTCCTTGATAGAATCCTAATCGGAGGTGACTAATATCTTTTGTCTGTACACCATAATGAGACCACACTAGATCCTCTTCAAACTCTCGGATCATTCCTTTTAATCGTTGAACCTCCGGTGTGTTTTTCTCACCGTTATAGCAAGATGACAAATATTCGGTGACCTCATGCAATTTTCTTTTCAGCTCATCTTTAGACTTAATATCATAAATCTCTACCAAGCATCGAACGATCCGATGAGACAATCCACGTTGACGCCCTTCAAGATTATTCGCTGCCATTCTATCAAGGTAATGATATACATCTTTGTCCCATTTATGCTGATAACCGTCAACAAAAAAATTGGGGTATTCGATCATCTGGATTAATCCATCATCAAACAACTGTTCCGTCTTTTTCAACACATCTATAACGTATTTGTTGGTGACGGCTGTGAATCCTGATGTGAGTGTACAGAAATGATGTCTGTTTCGAGGAGACCTGACCAGGTGAGCAATAAACGGGAGATAACCGGTGGTAATATCATCGTGGTGAGGCCCTGTATGCAAAAATGACTCATTTTCCCGATTCTCCAGTCCCGCATTGATCTTTTTCTCCAATGAGTCCATCACTGTTTTTCCTGAATCATCGTTCAAATCAGGAATCAGAGATCCATTACTATCATTGTTGAAATCGTCCAGCGTTAGTCGTGAACCAAACTTGTTGACATTAAAACAGAGATTAATAACGACTCTCTCTGTTTCTTCCTGATTCCATTCGTTTGTTTTAAGACTATGTATCACAACATCCTTCAGTTGACATGCGGCACCTTCCGTCAGATAGAATCTCGCATTTACTAACTTCTGTAAAGCTGAAGCTGGATAATTAATATCAGGTTCAGATTCAACGGCATCCTGAACGATTTTTGACTTGGCTTCCCCTGCGGCCATGATAATAGCAACCGCATCCTTGTTGCTTGTTATGGTTTCAAGACCGATGGTAATGACAGGGCGGTTCCTAGATATCTCTATACCGCCTAGATCAACGGCCGCTGCTGCNTGGGTTTCAAAATTGGTTTCCATAAGCCTAGTNGCGGAATGATGATCGGAACCCCTGATATTGAAAGCAATATGGCCGTCTGGACCAATGCCCCCAATAAAGAAACCTATCCCCCCCATATTTCGGATAGTGTCCTCATATTCGCTGCACCATTGATCAACAAGATGAATTGTCCTNTGCTGCATCTCCTCCAATTTTGATTCTGGATCCCTGAATCTGAGTGTTAAATCCACATGATAATCCGGAAAAATCTCACTGAGGCCAGCATCAGTATCTCTGGGTATTTCGTTGCAATTTATTAAGCAAGCTCGGTCTTGATCCAAACCAAAACCGTCTATGTAATAGTTCATGACATAATTGAAAAACGAATTATGTTGATCCGGATTGATGGGATAAAATTCATCTATCTGGACAAATTTGAGCCCCTTCAAATTGGGTTTCTTCTGTACATTGAGTCCGTTCTCATTACGGATCAATTGAATCTCTTTATCATCCCATTTAAGAAGAATTCGTTGTACCCATTTAATAAAATACTCCGGGGTCTTTCCTGTTGGTAAACTGATAACACCTTCTGGATTCACTGACACCCACTCCAGAAATCGCAGTGCTGTTAATAGACCAAGGTCCGGAAAATTGTTTACTGTGATAAACGGTATCCGGGCATACGTGTGGGTGTATGACAGGGGTTTAAAGAAGGATTTTTCGACCGATGAAGTGAACACTTATTCTCTCCCAAATATACAGAGTAATAAAGTTACCCCTCAACGAACCAGTTTTCAGTATGAAATGCTGTACTCTGGCTTGGATCAGTGGTTAAATGATTTTCAATCGTACTATCTCAGCTATTAATACAATAAATGAGGTTAATAGTTGCACGTTTTTTCTGATTTTCTTTCCTAAAGAGAATCCCATGAAATAGAAACCACATTCATTTAGTTTTTACTTGAATTATTATGCATCAATTGTAAACTTTTATTGTTGACTATTTGCCTAATTTTTATTTGACATTAACCTAAATTAAACCATCAGATCATCCTTCATGTGCTTCAGGTGTAGGCTGACAATAGCAGACATTAAAACGGCACTTGGAACAGACACCTTACTATATTGATCTCCCATAAAAAATATACCGGACACTTTATGGCATTTTTATATGGTATGCTATTATCCTTTGGTTGCGGTGGATCTGATATTGATAAACCCGTTCTTAAATCAAAATACTCAAGCGAAATAAAATTCAAAGATGTTACGGAAGAAGCTGGGTTGGGTGAATTCAAGCATGAAAACGGCGCATTCGGTAGTAAATGGTTTCCCGAATCAATGGGCGCAGGTGGTGGTTTTATTGATTTCAATAATGATGGATTTGAAGATATACTTCTGGTTGGTGGGAATCATTGGTCTGATAAAGAGGATAACATTGTTTCAGCTTTAGCACTGTATAAAAATGATGGCGATGGAAAATTTTCAAATGTCACTACCGATGTTGGGTTAGGTGGAATAAATGCTTACGGCTTTGGAATTTCTGTTGCCGATTATGATAATGACGATGATCAGGATTTCTTTTTCACCACTCTAGATGAAAATATGTTTTTTAGGAACAACTCAGGGTATTTTACTGAAGTTGGTAAAGAGATTGGAATTTTAAGCGAGNATAAAATTAGTACTTCCGCAATTTTTTTTGATGCAGATAAAGATGGTTTTTTAGATCTTTATGTTGGCAACTACATAGATTGGTCACCGGAATCCGACATCTGGTGTACATTTCAAGGAAAAAAAGGTTACTGTACACCAGACGTGTATAATGGCGTTCCTAGCCGTTTTTATCAAAACAATGGAGATGGGACATTTTCTGACAAAACTTCAGAGACTGGATTTTTACCAGCACCAGGCAAAACTTTGGGCGTTGCTGAATTAGATCATAACAAGGATGGATGGCCAGATCTCGTTGTAGCGAATGACTTGGAGCGGGATTTACTCTATGAGAACAACCGTGACGGCACCTTTACCGAAAAGGGGGTGTCGACCGGAATGGCATATGATCCAATGGGAAAAGTCCGAGCCGGTATGGGTGTTGATGCCGGGATTGTTGATCAAACTGGAGAAGTCACAATCTTTGTGGGGAATTTTCAANATGAAATGTTCAGTGTCTACAGATATTCTGTAGATGGGTTTTTTAACGATTACGCGGAAATATCTAAACTTGGAAGAGAAAGTTTAAAAGTTCTTACTTTTGGGTTATTTCTCATTGACGTGGAGCTTGATGGAGATCTTGATCTATTTGCGGTAAATGGCCATATACAAGTAGAAAATGATAGCGTTAATAATGGGTTTCAATTCAGGCAGCTACCACAGCTTTTTTTAAATAATGATAATGGGATATTCAATTTATTTCATGGATCCGAAAATAGTGTTTTTAATAAACCGATTGTAGGCAGGGGCGCAGCTTTTGCCGATTATGATAAAGATGGAGACTTGGATGTCTTAATCACCGAAAATGCTGGCCCTGTGCACCTTTGGAGAAATGATCTATATAACGAATCTAGTAGGTCTAAGAATAATTTCTTGAGAGTAGAACTTCGAGGTAGTATTAGTAACCGTGATGGAATTGGTTCTTTAATAGAACTGTTCGCTGGAGATAAAACATTCTCTCATCGTATACGCACCGGTTCCTCTTATTTATCTCAATCAGAAAAAGTAGCTACCTTTGGTCTTTCTGATGCAACAATCATTGATTCACTGAATATTCACTGGCCCAGCGGTATAATTGATACTTTCAGTAGACTTACTCCCAATAAACAATTAATTATTACCGAAGGCGAAACTCTACAATAAATTATCTCAAAGATAATTTTCGAATTCGGTTGGGGGGTTATTTACAACTCATAAAACCGCACTCACATTCAATCCCATCTTCATCCCAACATTCAATANAAATCAATTTTCCATTTATAAAAGTTCCGTCTCTCTTCTTTTGTCCATTAGCATACCAAAAAGTCCAATTACCATCTTCTTTCGCATTCTTGTAATTTCCTTGTTCCATTTTCTGCCCATTCTCATTCCAACTAGCCCAATAACCATTTTCTTGCCCATCCTTGAAAGTTTTTTCCAACTTCTTCTGNCCATTCTTATGCCAACTAGCATATAATCCATCTTTTTTCCCATCTTTGAAGTGTGCTTCAGTGAACTTCTGTCCATTCTCCCACCACCCAGTCCATTTTCCATTTTCTTCCCCCTTCTTGAATGTTCCTTCAACCCACTTTTGTCCATTTGAATACCAATCAGTAACTAATCCATCTTGTTTACCATCATTGAAAGTTCCTTCACTTTTCATCCGTCCATCCTCGTACCATGATGTACTTAATCCACTTTTTTTCCCATCCTTGTAAGTTGATTCACCACTCTTATGTCCGTTAACATACCATGTAGTCAATAATCCATCTTCTTCCCCATCTTTGTAAGTTCCTTCCTCCATTTTTTGTCCATTAACATACCATGTAGTCAATAATCCATCTTCTTTCCCGTCTTTGTAATTTCGTTCTTCCTTCTTCTGTCCATCCTCAAACCAAATAGTATATAATCCTTCTCTTTTTCCTTCCTTGAATGTGCCTTCTTCTTTCTTTTGTCCATTCCTTTTCCAATAAATCCATTTCCCGTCTTCTTTCCCACCTTTATAAGTTCCTTCTTTCAACTTCTGTCCATTATTAAACCAGAAAGTAAATTGTCCGTCTTTTTTACCATCTTTGTATGAACCTTCTAATTTCTTCTGACTGTTATCATAAGTACTAACTGTTTTACCATTAAATGGTATCTCCTTGTTCTCTTTATATTTAATCCCATCTCTATTAACAAGGTTCTTTTCGTCTATTGGTTTAGAGCACCCCACCATCAAGACAACTGAAGTGATAAGGAAAGTTGTTCTTTTCATACGAAAATTTTTTTATATACGCGTGAATAATGCAAATGCCGCGCCTGGTGAAATTCCTTAGATTATCCCAAGGTGAATAGCACCTGTTGCTAACTCGTTAATTTTTCGGTTTGAGAACAATCTTTTGAGCTGCAACTGACTCTATTTTCCCTTTCGAGTAAAAAAGAGGAAAAAAACCATCAGTAGACCATTCATGGAAGAGATTATTATAGAACGGGCTTTCAGGGTCACCTGATTGGCCGGGGTTATTCATTGCAAGTGTCCTGTCCCAATTCTCTGTATCCACAACTATTCTGAATGATGCACCAGAAGACTGGTTATTCCATCCACCCGTATTATTAATGGTATAGCTGTCACCTCCTCTCACCGCGGGTCCTACATTGATAGTTTCCCTCGTTTTACTATTTACGGCATCACTTAGTGGATGTTTCAAAGAAATATGTTTATAGTCAATTTGTCCGTAAGTCCACTTGGATGGATTGCGGCCAAACTTTTCAGAAAGATCCGATACTGCCTTTTCCAGTGACGAGAGTAAAAGCTCATTTCTGCCAGCAATAGGGTTCTCTCCAAAGCGTCCATCCGGAGATTGAATCCAATCTAAAGTTTTTTTCATGGATAAGTAGGAGAAATGCTCTTTTGCTTTCTCAGGTACCACTACATCACGAGCGGCATTTCTCAATTGCCTCTGCCATGCGACATAAATGCCCGCTTCTATCGACAGCGGTTCCAGATGGAAATCCCAGTTCAAAAGCATTTTTCTCACTTTTTCGGTAAGCCAATTAGCAGAAGTGACTTTCCCCAAAAGTGGAACCAGTACACTAGCCGGAACCGAAAAGTAATCTGTTTGTAAAGATGCCATGTCTGAAAGAGACACACGGGCATCATTATTCAAAACTTCGTTAATCCGGTTAGTTCTGAAAGGATCTGACCACTCCCACGCAATAGCTTCTTTTCGATATGGATAATCCTGATCAGTGAGGTTACTGTTAGCGGTACCAAAAAACCCCTTTTCAGGATTGTAGACATGAGGTTTTTTTATTATTTCAAGATAACCGTCCCACTCATAAGACCCATCACCGGGGACAGGAACAAGACCACTCCAATTTTGTCGAATAGGGGCTATTCCAACAGCCTGCCACCCTATATTTCCTACCCGATCCGCCCAGACCATATTTTCTCCCGGGATATTGCTGTAGTTACAGGCGTCACGGAACTCAGCCCAATTCTGCGCCTGGTTCATCCGTAGTGAAGCAAGATAGGGAGATCCGCCCACATCCATCCAGGCTGAACGAACTGCATACGCTTTATTGTTCTTTATATCTTCATACACTACAGGTCCATGGCGGGTGTATTTCAATTCAAGTGATACATCCTTCGACCCTTTAACCTTGATTGTGTCTTTGATGGAAGTCATCTCTTCCCAACTATCCTCATAACGGTATTCATTGGGATTGTTGGGATTGGTATCATAAACATATAGATCTTCACCGTCTGTTCTGAACACTGTCAGTCCCCAAGCACCATATCCATTATGACCGATAGAAATACCGGGAATTTCGGGCTCTCCTCCGCCAATTACATTCCACCCGGGAGCATTGAGATGTACTATATATCTAAGTGAGGGAACGGCTTGAACGCGGTGCGGGTCATTAGCCATCAATGGATAACCGCTTGCCGACCGTTTGCCGCTGATTATCCAGTTGTTACTTCCGATGGATTCAATATTTTCCTCAGGAATGAATGCATACTCCTCTTTATCCAATATTGATGAAGTTTTTTCATTGTTCCTGAATCTTTCGACTACATGATCAGGTTTGAAGACTACAGAACGGCGGAAGGCGTTATAAAGACCCAGAATGTCTTGGGAGAGTAGATCGCCGTCAATTTTAGGATCAAGAGCGATTATCGGTTCACCCCAGGGGTGAAACCAGTTTAACTCCCTCACCAGCTCGGGGCCATATTTAGCAACCTGCCTACCATACCTCAGCTCACTGCCTATATTGCCCAATAGTCCCTGATGGCGAGAGATAACCACTTCTGGCGTCCATTTTTGTGGACGAATCCCAAGGATATCAAACTCTATAGGTAACAGATCACGGTTGATCTGAGTTTGTCTGATATATTCGTTCACTCCATCTACATAAGCCGTTATTATCGTGTCACCCCGTGGATGGTAATGAAGCATTTCATCCATAATGTCATGCCGGAATTTGAAGAGTCTTGTTCCGTGGTCTCTTTTAATATCCTGTATTCCAGTTACTTCGGAGACGGTTCCCGTTGCCTGCAATCGCCATATTTCAAATTGAAAAAGCCGATCCCTTGCTGCATTAAATCCCTGAGCCAGAAACAGGTCTCTTTCATTCTTTGCATAGATGTGACTTACACCCCAGCGGTCCACAAGAATTTCTACCTCTTCCTGTAACCCTTTAACCTCAAATTCCATATCAGATCGCGGAGTTTGTGCGTGAGCACTGAATGAAACCAAAGTTAAAAGCGAAACAAAATGAATAGACTTCTGTATCATAGTTCTACCAGGCGATGCCATAGTCTTCGCCATGATGACTGGAGCCGCCCCAAAAAGAGCCGTGCTCCCAGTCAAAAAAGATTGCATTAATGGGACCGGAGGTGATAGCCCTTTTTTCCACCTTGTATCCCATCTCTTTCAACTCCTTCATGACCCATGGGGGTGTTTCTTCTTGAACGGTAAGGCTACCTGCTTCTTTCTTATGATCTCCGAAAGAACTGTACATCTGATAACTGTTAATATTGGCAGCTTCAGCCGCCTCCTGAACATTCATCTCAAATTCAACCATATTGAGGAAGAATTGAAGAAGATTCTGGTCCTGCGTATCACCACCCTGCACCGCAAAGGAGAGAAAGGGTTTACCGCTTTTCAGAGCCATGGCCGGTGTCAAAGTTGCTCTGGGCCGTTTACCCGGTGCAATAACATTATAAGGGTTTTCTTCTTCATTTAGAACAAAACTTTGCGCTCTTTGACTTAGACCAACACCAGTTTTACCGGCGATGACAGTAGGAATCCAGCCGCCGCTGGGTGTGATGGAAACTACCCACCCATCTGTGTCAGTAGTCTGAATGGATGTGGTACCTGTAAAAAATTCATTTTCCAATTCTTCAAACCCATACAGGGCATCGGAAGTTTCTTCTTTCTCTTCCTCTTCACCCCAAGTTTCTAATAGATCTATATAAGGATTTTTCCCGGCCATGAATTTGTAGGGATCCCCGGGTTTAACATCTGGATCATTCATTTCATGGTTCATCTCTTTTACACGTGCCGCTGCATATTTTTTAGAAAGAAGCCCCTTTACAGGTTCCTCAGGTGGAAAATAGGGATCACCATAATAGAAATCCCTATCAGCAAAGGCGTGGTTCATAGCCTGGTATACGGTATGCATATATCGAGCTGAGTTATATCCCATTGCCTTAAGATCAAACGTTTCAATCATATTCAAAGCTTGAAGCATTACCGGACCCTGTACCCAAGTGGTCAACTTGTAAACATCTATCCCCTTATAGTTTGTTGAAACCGGTTCCTCAAGATAAACCTGCCAGTTAGCCAGGTCATCCATGGTTATGAGTCCACCCTGTTCTTGTGTGCCTCGGACAAATTCCTTTGCGATATCTCCTTTGTAAAAGCGGTCGTATGCGGCATAAATGGCATTCTCCCGGGATTTTCCTTTTTTCAGAGCCTTTTTCTCAGCATCAACCAATTTTTGAAGTGTTGCCAATAGGTCAGGTTGTTTAAAAACTTCACCTGCATTTGGTGCTTCTCTTTTTTCTCCTGGGTGAACAAGAAAGACATTTTTTGAATAGGGCCATTCCTTGATTCTTTTTTTATGTCTTTCTATGGTATTTGCTGTTTGTGCTTCTATAGGATATCCCTCAGCCATTTCCATGGAAGGTTTNAGNACCTCAGCAAGACTCATGGAACCNTATTCAGCCAGCATGACCATAAGCCCNCCAGGNGTACCCGGCGTNACAGCTGAAAGAGGTCCNAATTGGGGTGGATACTTAAGATCTTTTNCCTTATAAAATTCAGGAGTAGCTCCTGTAGGAGCAACACCCAGTGCATTTATCCCNATNACTTTTTTAGTTTTCGGATTATAAATCAANGCCTGGGTCTCTCCACCCCAGCTGAGGACATCATACATGGTAGCTGTGGCCGCCAACATGGCACAGGCAGCATCTATAGCATTTCCACCCTGAGCAAAGATGGTTGCACCTGCTGTGGCCCCCAAAGGCTTTCCTGTAATGGCCATCCAGTGTCGCCCGTGAAGGACGGGTTTGACCGTTCTTTGAGCATATAGAACCGAAAACAACAGAAGTAAAATAATCAATTTGAAATTAAGCCTTGTCATTTGTCTCACCTCACAAATATTGAACATTGTTGGAAAGTCTGTTAGAATGTAACGGAAGAATTAAAAAAGGGCAACACTGTTGCCCTTTGATTAAAATAAAGTTGGATTCAGAAAATTTTATCTAAAAAAGTCGATGCAAAGTAATTAATAAGGATCATCTTTGTAGAAAACTTCATCAAAATTAGCAATGTCTTTCACCTTGTCCTTTGCAATCTCCTGGTTGCCAACGATGACGAGAACAAAATTTTCCGGCCGATAGTATTTTCTGGCAATTTCATTGGCTTCCTCAAGGGACACAGCATTTCTTTCAATTATCACATTTTCCCTATCGGAAATAGTAAATCCGTAATAATCCATGTTAGCAATGAAGCTAGCGTAGGTTCCTGGTGACTCGAAGCGTAATGGATATGAGCCAGAAAAATAGGCTTTGGCCTTAGAAAGTTCATTTTCAGTAAGACCTGCATCTACAAGTTTCTCCATTTCTCCAATTATCAAATCATAGGTGTTTCTTACTTCTTCTACCCGGGTAGATGTGGAAATAGCTATAGCGCCGAAATCTCGATTGCTTTCCCAACTACTTCTGATGCCGTATGTTTTACCCCCTTCAGCTCGTACCGATTTAGAAAGCCTTGAGGAAAAATGCCCTCCGAAAATATAGTTTACCAAATTCAAGGCGTGGCGCTCATCAGAATTCACTGGAAGTGCNTTGAATCCGATAGCAATTGTAGCTTGTTCCAGTTCGGGATTATTCACTAAACGAAATCGAATACCATCAATATGGGTAAACACAATATTTTTTCTTATAGCCTTGGCACCATTTGATTTCCATTCTTTCAGTGCATTCTCCACAAGGCTATTAGCCATTGAGGTATCAAAATC
The DNA here is from genome assembly GCA_002729175.1 of Fidelibacterota bacterium. GTDB lineage: Bacteria > Fidelibacterota > Marinisomatia > Marinisomatales > S15-B10 > UBA2125. The sequence goes on along the minus strand of PBTS01000052.1, from coordinate 3,252 downwards.
ACCAATTAAGACAAATACGGCATTGTCTGGTCTGAGGTTTGAGTAAAATTCTTTTGCATCGTCAAGGCTAATATTCTTGAGGGTGCTTTTCGTCATCATGTTTCCGGCTGGTGTATCTCCGAAAGCCAATTTTGTCAGGTGAGCTTGGGCTACGGTACCAGCATCGCTATACCAGGTTTTGATACCTTCCTGAGTCTGTTTCTTCAACAGTTTCCACTCATTTTTTGGAAAAGTAGGATGTAAAACCATATCAGCCATTAATTCGAGTCCAGTTTTAAGATCATCCTTCAAAAAACGTCCAGTAATTGTGGTGTACTCATTACCGCTGGAGGCTGAAAGCGATCCTCCAGTTGATTCTATAGCTTCGGAAAGTTCATCCGCGGAGTAGTTTTTAGTGCCCTTAGAAAGCATATCCACAGCCATGCTTGCAAGCCCTTCTTTGCTATTCGCCACATCAAAACTGCCCAACGGAATTAAAAGTTGGAAAAAAACAGCAGGTTGTTCGTAATGTTCAGCTGTGTAAACCGTTAACCCATTTTCAAGACTATGTTTTTCCAATTCAGGATATTTTATTTTCATATCCTGTGGGGTTATAAGATTAAAGAAAAAGGTAATGAAAATCATTTTTTTCATTCCTATCCTCCAACAAATATGGATGCGATTCGCATTAACAGTTTTTTCCCAAAGGTCAAGTCTTCAGGGGTAATGTGCATAACCATCAAATTTTCGTCGTTAAAATAACTATTTGCCACCCTCTGCAGATCTGCGCTTATTACACTGGAAAAACGTTCAATTTCTTTTTCATATTCGTGGTAATCTCCATATATCATTTCAGCATTGCCTAGACTGTTGGCCAGTGACCCAGCGGAATATCGTTGAAATACTTTCTCAGCAAGAAGTTGTTTCCGTGCTTTTGTTAACTCATGATCAGTAACACCATTAAGTTTAATTGATGTTAATTCATCAATGATGGTAGCCTCAATTTTTTGAGGCTTAACGTGAGGAAAATAAAAAGCAAAATAAAGGAAAAATCCTGGACCTTTTCGGGTAAATGTTTGCCCGGCTGAAAAGAGTGCGATTTTATCCTTACGGACAAGGCGCTGATGTAACCGAGAACTTTCACCACCAGACAAAATACTATTGAGTACTTCCAGAGCCTGGATATCCTCATGTTTTGCCGAAGGTATTTGGTATCCCATAAAAGTAACAGGAATATCAAAGGAGGATTTTTCGAGTAGTGTAATTTTTTCCTCACGATCCGGAACGGAAAGATCCGGATCTGGCGGAAGATTGTGTGACGGCGGAATGGGCCCAAAATATGTTTCTGCAAGACTTTTTGTATTATTGGGATCCACATCACCAACGATGATCAATACAGCATTGTTAGGAGCATAGAACATATCATAAAAAGCTTGACATGTAGCAACTGAAACTGTATCGAGTTGTTCCATTATACCAATGGGTGTTTCCACATAGGGGTGACCTTCTGGTACTGAATTGCGCATAAATTTTAATATGAGTTTTGAAATAGGGTCGGCGCTACGTTGGCGTTCTTCTTCGTGCACCACTTCTCTTTCAGTATCCAATATTTCCTGGTTCAAAACCAGATTCTGCATGCGATCAGCTTCCATCTTTATAACAAGCTCTAATTTCCCTGATGGAAGGCGTTCATAATAGATGGTATGATCATTGTTTGTACCTGCATTGTTATCACCGCCTACCTCATCGAGCAGACGATCAAAATCCCCATCAGGAATCGATTCTGTACCGCGAAACATCATATGCTCAAACAGATGTGCTGTACCACGAATACCATCCCATTCGTCATGACTACCCACATCATACCAGAGATTAATTGATACCACAGGAATAGCGTGTTTTTCCATAACAATTACTTTCAGGCCGTTGTCCAAGGTAAAATCAGCAATATCACCTTCACCGGCAAATAAGGCGTTTACACAAAGAAAAAGAAAATGTTTATGAAACTTCAATGTTAGGAATTCAATAAATCTAAGTGGATGCATATGTGCCCTGATTATGCAATAGAATCAGACTAGTGAATTTATGTCGGAGCGGCGAGATTTGAACTCGCGACCCCTGCAACCCCATTGCAGTGCGCTGCCGGACTGCGCCACGCTCCGATCAGTATCCTAAATTTANCTAATNACTCGCTCTNCATGTTATTCTTGATAAATTCCTGAAAATAATAATTTGGAGAGTNNTGAAGCCTAACTATCGAGGCTTTTGAGAAGTGACTGAAGTTCTTTTTTNATACTNTTNACCANCTTCCGATATNTTAAAGTATCNGCATCAAAANTAGNAACGTCCACGTTACCAGCTTTGAGCCTTTCNCNCGCCCCTTCAATAGTGTATTTNTGATTATANAGAAGATCCTTGATCTTCAGAATGGTGTCAATATCTGANTGGCGGTAACTTCGNTTCCCGGCTCTGTTTTTCTTGGGNTGAAGCATGGGAAACTCNGTCTCCCAATATCGGAGAACATACTGTTTCAGCTGAGTGATTTCGCTCACTTCGCTGATAGAGTAATACAGTNTCTCGATTTTCTTTTCNGCCATGGGATTTNCTTAAAGCTTTACTTGATATTAANGANAANGATCCNATAGTTCAACAACTTCTTAAATTTACTTCATGAACCGGTTTATGCGGTCAAATGCTTCCTCNAGGATCTCTNTTNCCGGGAGAAACACAAGCCNTACATGACCACTACCATATTCACGNCTGAAGCCTGAACCGTGTACCAGAAGCACATGTTCCTCGTGAAGAAGGTCCAGCACAAACTGTTTATCGTCCTTCGCCCACTTTTTCTGAGTCAGTTTTGGAAACATGTAAAAAGCGCCATCAGGAGTTTCAGTCTCCATGCCATCTATATCATTAATTCGTGTCACACAATAATCCCGCTGTTCCAGAAGCTTTTGACGGTAATCGTCCATCCAATCCCGGGACCCGTGAGCCCAGCTATAAACCCGTATTGAGCCGGTGTGGAAGCACACAGCCTGCTCCTGAGGAGGCGTTCAATACCGTCGCGAACCTGTGAGAGTCGTCCCTCAGGATCATGAAACGCCATATAACCAACGCGCCACCCCGGTGCATAGAATACTTTAGAAACTCCATTCAGCGTAATAACCGGTAATGTTTCAGACAAGGAAGCGGTGGAAATATGTGAATCAGAAAAGTTATAGCCGTCATAAATCTCGTCAGAGAGGACGGTGCAAAAAGGTGCCTTTGATGCCA
>PBTS01000051.1:0-7751 GCA_002729175.1 Fidelibacterota bacterium | reverse complement strand
CCGGCAATAAACTGCCTCCCGTGGTAAGCATGGCCATCGATGGAAATGCCGCCCCCCACCCCTGTTCCAAGGATGACGCCAAAAACAACCTTGAAATCCTTACCAGCCCCAAGTGAAGCCTCGGCCTGAGCAAAGCAGTTAGCATCGTTGTCAAGTACGGGTGTGGTACCGAAAATTGATTCAATATCATCTTTCAGCGGTTCGCCCACCAGTGCTTGAGTATTGCCGTGCTTCAATCTGTCTCCGTCCGCAGTGAGAGGGCCCGGTACACAGACACCGAACAGGAATTCATCAGATAGTTGATCGCTCAGCTTATTGTACAGTTTCGAGATTTGGCCGAGAATATGTTTGTAACCGTTATCACGTTCAGTGGGGACGCGCTCCCGAGCCATAACATGACCGTCACCGTCAAGGATGACACACTCGATCTTCGTCCCACCAATGTCAATACCTACTCGCTTCATGAAGGGTGCAAAAGTACTTTTGGCATGGCGCTTTTCCAACCTTGACTAAATTTCAGGTGAAGATAGAGGAAGTATGATGAGTGTAGTATTGATAACAGGTTGTTCCAGCGGTTTTGGTATGCTTTCGGCAGCACGGCTTTCGGCGGCGGGGCACACCGTCTACGCCTCCATGCGAAATCTCCAGAAAAGGGAGGCATTGCTGGTAGAGGTGAAAAGACGTGACGGAAAGGTAAAACTGCTTAAGCTGGATGTGACTGACAACGCGACCATAGATGACGCCATTAATACAATCGAATCAGAGAAAGGCCGATTGGACATTCTTATTAACAACGCAGGGTACGGCCTGGGCGGTTTCTTTGAAGATGTTTCGGAACGAGAATTTCGGAACCAGATGGAGACGAACTTTTTCGGTGTTTTGGAAGTGACGCGAAGAGCACTACCGCTCATGCGAAAGAGTTCCGCTGATTACGGCGGCGCCAAGATTATCAATATTTCCAGTGTTCAGGGACGGGCACCTATCCCCGGGCTGGGAGCCTACGCCACCTCCAAATGGGCCATGGAGGGATTCAGTGAAGCGCTATACCATGAACTGGCACCTTTTGGTATCCATGTGGTGATTGTGGAGCCGGGCAGTTACAAAACTGAGATATTCACTTCCAACGCCCACGTTGCCAAACAGGCTGAAAATGCGGAAAGTCCCTATACCCGCTTTTCAAAAGCATTCAGACTAAAGATTGATGCAATGACAAAGGGGGGAGCAGTGGGGATGGGAGATGATCCGGAAGTGGTGTCGGAACTTATTGAAAAGATCGTGGAAAGTAAATCTCCCAAACTCCGCTACGTGGTGGGGAAGCAGGCCCGGCTCCGAATCTTGCTCAGGGCCTTTTTGCCGATGAAACACTATTCACGCCTTCTGAGAAAAGCGCTATTCGGGTCTGTTGAGGCTTAGGAGTTTTCCTCCTCTGTTCTCTTCTCACTGGAAAAACCCATATGCCTCTCAAAAGGTGACGGGAAATCGAACCCTTCCCGGTGTGGAAAATGAACAAGGCTCGCCACATTTCGCCACGGTATATAGACTGAAGCGTTGTGATGCTCCCGTTTCACTTTGTCTGGAGGAAGCGGTTTCCCTTCTTCATTTTCTGATATTATAACCTCGAAGTGCGGATGTTCAAGCCACACCCCGAATTCATCGTAGCCTACAACGCGAGCATAGAACTGATTGATGCTAATGCCAACGCTATCGAACGGTGTTGCATCGTTCAAAACAATAAGAACAATGTCGTTCACCGTATTCTCAATTTTCATCATGTCCATGGTAGACTCCAAATTTTGGTTCTAAGGTAAGCCACACTGTTGAAAGGGGCAAAGATCAACTCCCCTGTTCCGGTGTAAATGTATCATAAAGAGAACGAAAACTGTATATAAGGTGATGCTTTGGCACTGTTCGTGCCCATTTTATCTAGAGCAAACCTCCCCATCATCCATCCCAGGAGAGTACCTGCAACGGCGTCACTGAGATAATGATTACCGACATAAACCTGACTCCAGATAGATAGGATTACATAACTGGTCAGAAGCGGTGCTGATTCGGGAAAGTGATGAGTTGCCACAGTGGCCCAGGCCGAAGATGCCGCCACATGTCCCGATGGAAAGGAGGGTGTGATCCGTGTGTTCCAGAGGCGAGGTTGATACTTTCGTTCAGGGCGCTCGCGCCGGATGCTGTACTTTACCATTCCTGCAGCGGCGTAAGTTGTCAGCAAACTGAAAGCACCAATTTTATAGAGATCATACTGTTCCAAGGAGTTGTTTGTCTGCCATTGATGGAAAACCCATCCCCATTCCACTGCCGGTGTGGTAAGAGCAAACGCCTCAAGTGAGATGTCTAGCAGGGGTAACCGATTGCTCCCTTCCAAGGACGCGGAAAGCCGTCGGTCGAGTTCAGAAAGTGAGTTTGCCGACGCAAGTGACAAAAGCAATAGAAAAAGGGCAAGACGACGAATCATCGATTGATGAGATTAAAAAACTCGGTTTCGGTGAGGATGGGAACACCCAGCTCTTCCGCCTTGGTTTTTTTTGAGCCAGTGCCAGGCCCCGCCACCAGATAGTCTGTTTTCAGACTTACAGAGCTGCCCGCCCGCCCGCCCATGTGCTCAACCATTTCCTTTGCTTCACTTCGGGTGAACTTTTCCAGGGAGCCGGTGAAGACAAATGTTTTTCCTTCAAGGGGTGTCGATTCTGAAAGGGTCGGTGGATTCTCAAGCGTGACGCCACTGGCCAGACACCGCTCNACAATTGCCCTGTTCGACTCACCGGAGAAAAAAGAGTGAATGGAGGCGGCCACGATAGGCCCCACCTCATCGATTTCTTCAAGCTCTTCCGGCGCGGCGGACATGATGGCATCCAGATCTCCAAACCGGTTCGCCAGTACCTGGGCCAGATGCTCCCCTATATTTCTAATTCCCAGGCCGTAGACAAACCGCCATAGAGAAACGATTTTGCTGGCTTTGATGGCGTCCANGAGATTTTCAGCTGATTTTTCGGCCATCCGTTCCAGACCAGCCACATCTTCTTTCTTAAGGGTGAAAATGTCAGAGAAGTCCCGGAGGAGCCCCTCCTCCACCATCTGATCGATAAGTTTTGTACCAAGTCCGTCCATATTCATAGCCCGCTTACTGACAAAATGGTCGATCCGCCCCTTTACCTGTGCCGGGCATGCAGCGTTCTGACACCGGGCAACCACTTCACCTTCCGGCCGGATAACCTCACCGTTACACTGGGGGCAACTGTCCGGTAGANTGTAGGGCTTTGTTTCTTTCGGACGTTTCTCGCTGATCACTTTAACCACCTCCGGAATGACGTCTCCAGCCCGCTGTATCAAAACAGTGTCACCGATGCGAACGTCCTTACGGTTGATCTCATCTTGATTGTGAAGTGTGGCGTTGGTGACCGTTACACCGCCCACTGAGACTGCTTCCAGTTTTGCCACAGGAGTAACTGCACCAGTGCGGCCCACAGAGGCGATGATATCCTCCACTACGGTGGTCACCTGCTGCGCTTTGAATTTTCCGGCGATGGCCCACCTGGGCGATCGGCTCCTGACGCCCANTGCCTCCCGCTGAGCCAAATCGTTTACTTTGACNACAACGCCGTCAATCTCGTACGGGAGTGATTCTCGTTCGTTCTCCCACCGGTGAAAAAAATTGACCGCAGCATCCATACTCCCGCACAGCTTGGTGTGGCCGTTTACCGGTAAGCCCCAACTTTTCAGGCTTTCCAGTGTCTCCCACTGAGAAGGCTGTGTCGCTCCTGCTAATTCGTAGGCGAAAAATTTCAGTGGACGTCCGGCGGTAACGGAGGAATCCAGCTGTCGAAGACTTCCTGCGGCGGCATTCCGGGGATTGGCGAAAGGGGATTCACCTTCTTTTAATCTCTGTTCGTTCAGAAGGACAAACCCCTGTTTGTCCATGAACACTTCACCACGGACTTCAAATNAGGAGGGCCACTTCTGGTCCCTAAGCTTCAGNGGTATAGCCCGGACGGTCCGGAGGTTTTGTGTAATACCTTCACCNGTAAATCCGTCACCCCGGGTGGAACCCCGGACGAAGGTGCCGTTCTCGTAAACCAGTTCAACGGCCAGTCCGTCCATTTTCAGTTCGGCCACATATTCTATGCTTTTATCAACATCCAGGCCTTTTTTCANTCGTTCATCGAAGGCGATCAGCTCTTCGTCACTCATGGCGTTCTCCAGGCTCAGCATGGGGAGTCGGTGATCCACGGAGCCGAAAGCTTCCAGGGGCCGGGCACCTACCCGTTGAGTGGGGGAGTCGTGTGTGACCAGTTCGGGATGATCCTGTTCCAGCTTCTGGAGTTCCCGAAGAAGGGTATCATACTCCNGGTCAGCNACTTCAGGATCATCCAGAACGTAGTAGCGGTAGTTGTGGTGGTCGAGCTGTTTCCGGAGAGTCTCGACCTTTTTCCTTACATCAACGTTCACTTCGGCGTAATACTTTCGTAATACTTGATGGGGTCCACCGGTCGGATGTAGTAGGGGGCCAGATTTCCGTCACCGTNCACGGGAACGGCGTAGATGCCGGCGTTTTTCATGACAGCCACAAAGAAATAGGTGATTTCTTCCCCGGGGTGAAGTCTAGGATCGTACCTGAAACGGTACCTACCCCGGTAGGGTTCCAGCGGCACTTCCCGGTATTCCAGGTTTTCCTCTGTTTTAAAAAAAAGTGCCAGTATCTCAACGGAATCTTTCGGCAGATCAGAGAAAAATTCCAGATTATAGGGACGCCCCTGAAAAAAAGGTCGCGGCGGTTTATGGAGGAGTTTTGTTGTAGAAGAAAATTTTCGCTTTAACAGCGATTCGGCATCCGTCCCGGCCTCCTGACCGAAGACGGAAACAGTCATAAAAAGAAAGGGGATGAACCAGCGNATCATCCGCAGGCAGAAAAGTTATGAAANGAGGACCGAGATTGAATCCTCAACAGAGAANGTTTGAGTGTGATCAAAACAAAAACTTTTGTGGANGTAGTTCTCACNGCTGTCAACNTCGTACTGNGANTGGTAATAATCTTTNCTTGAGGCGATATCTTTTACNGCAANGATGAGGGCGGCCACATCTTCNTCAGTGGAGTAGAGAGCGAAACTGGCTCTCACCATTCCGCGTTTGAGNTGATAGACCTGCTCAATATCTTCCATATCTACCGATTCAACATAATCGAGAAGATCGTCCATGATCATTTCCTTGACATACGGATGAGCACAGAAACAATCATTCCGNACGGCAACGTTGAAATAGTCGTTCAGTNCTGCCGCCACCAAACCGTGATCCAACCCTGTGATGTTGAATGAGATGGAGGCGACCCTGTCACACAGTTCTGTGTCTGTCTCGCCGTAGATGACCACATCTTCAATTTTCATGAGTTGATCCAGTGCCGAATTGATGAGCTGTGTCTCTTCGTCCCGGAGGAGTTCCATGCTTATCCTGTCCAGAACATCCACGGCGGCTGCCAGTCCCACAGCGCCGGGAATATTAGGTGTCCCTGCTTCTTCCCTGTCCGGGAACGCTTCTTTCACCACATAACGATCCACAAAGACATCTTCCACCATACCGCCGCCCACCTCTTCCGGCTCGATCTGTTCCATGAGGTCTTTCCTTGCGATAACGGCGCCCGGTGATCCGGGGACGTAAGTCTTGTGGCCGGAAAAGACGAGAGCATCAATATTTTGCTCCGGATTGTCAGGTACGGACATTGTTACGGGCACATGGGCTGCCAGCTGGGCACCGTCTACGATAAAAAGTGCCCCGTAGCGGTGTGCCACCTCCGCCGCCTCGTTAATGGGGTTTACAATTCCGGTAACGTTGCTGACGCCTGTCATGGCCACATAATTGACGCGCCCCTCTTTCTTTTGCAATGTTTTTTCCAGGCTCTCGAGACATACGCAGCCTAGCTTGCCGTCTCTGGAGTTCAGTGGAATATGATCCACCTCTTTCATGTGTTTCCGGTGGGGGAGGTCGTTGGAGTGGTGCTCCATAATAGAGACAACAGCCACATTTTTATCAGGACGAATGTCCCGGAGAACACGGGCGAGTCTGTTCATCCCCGCCGTAGTGCCGCTGCCGGTAAAGAAGCAGGTATACACTTCAGGATCGGCTTTCATGAATGCAAGGATACGCCGGTGTGCCCAGGCATACTCTTTGGTGGAAATCTTGGCGCCGAAATGAAGAACAGAGTGGGTGTTGGCATAGTGCTTGTAAAAATCTTCCATAACGTCGTGGGCCACCTTCATCATGAGGGTAGTGGCAGTGGAATCGAGATAGACACGTGTACTGGTTTCGCCACTGACGACCCCGTACTGTGTATTGAGGCCGATGAAGTCACCGCGGATTTTTTGGAATAGCTGCCGCCCTTTTGGAAGTGCACCATTCATAGGGGTAAGATCAGGGACTGGTTAAAGTTTCCGGCTTTTGGAACTGAATACACTTTGTATACCACTCTTTATAAGTGATTGTTTTCCTGATGAAGTGGTCTTGAGTGCATTTAGCACTACCGGTNCAGATAACAGGCGGTGCGGACCGGNTGTCGGAATGGAGGACCGCCATAAACACTTTCGGCGGTTTCTTGAAATATTGACTCATNGTAAGCATGACGTCAAAAGCGTACCCGAGCCCTTCCGTTTCCCGGTTACGGTCAACTTTTAAATGGATCTGATAGATCTTTCCTTGTTCCGGGTGGCGGTACACTTTTGCACCAGCGTACTGAGGAGCGCCGGCCATACGCTTCAGGTAGCTTCCTGTCATTGCCACGATCTGCTGATCGGAAAACCGGCTTTTGGCACCTTGGCACAAGCAGATCTCAGAGAAAAACGAGATAAAAATCAGAAGAAAAAAGATGTTAGGATATTTTTTCATAAAGCTTCTTTCCAGCCAATAAACANAGGGTTCCACTGAACATCCCCGCAATGGTATCAATCGTATAATGGAAAGTACACACAACAGTAGAAATAAGGATCAGAAAAAGCCACAGTATGATGAAACGGCTGGCCTTTGGAAACATCTTGCAACNGTACACTGTAGCAACAACCGCNGCCGCCGCATGGGTACTGGGNAAGGCTGCCCCCCCTGTTTCCCCTATGGAATAAATGAGATTCATGANCGGAATGAATATGATGCCTTCTGGTATTACATGTTCGCGGAGCGGAATGGGGCCGCTGGCAGGGAAGACGATTGTTATCCAGAATAGCACAAACATGGCTGTCATCAGGACAAAGATATATTCGCGTACGAAAGGGCGTTGCCGGTGATGGGCAATCATGGCGGGTACCCAGAGAAGCAGATAGTAGCTGAAATAGGCGGCATGGAAGAATTCCAGTGTGAAAACTGAGAATGAAAGTGGAATGGTGAAATAATAGCGCTGCGGAAACAGTTCTGTTTCCACAAGCAGCAATTCAGGGTCAAAGTCCCTGGGAAAGACGATGTGGCGCAAAAGTCCCGACTCCGGATAAAACCAGAGGATTAATATTATGGGATACCAGAGGCTTACCCAGCGGTTTAAGCGTGTCTCTACAATTTTTTTGTTCCATGCAATAAACCAGACCGACAGCATAATGATGAGATGGCTTGCCATGAGATAATCCCAGTTGTCCAGCTTGTTTCTGCCGGTAAAAATGAATACAGTGAGAGAAAGGTTGTAGAGGACAACCGCCCAGTCGGTGGGTCGAAGTTTCAGCTTCAGAGCCATCCAATCTCCCTGTACCATTCAGCGGTATTTTTCATCCCTT
>PBTS01000050.1:0-11098 GCA_002729175.1 Fidelibacterota bacterium | reverse complement strand
GAATTTCCCCATTGAATTTGATCCTCACGATCCAAACACGCTTTATGTTGGTTCACAGCATCTCCACAAGACCACAAACGAGGGACAATCTTGGGAGGTGATAAGTCCCGATTTAACCACCAATACAGTCTCAATGCAGGATCAATCAGGTGGTCCCATTACCAAGGATGACACAGGTGTGGAATATTACTGCACCATTTTTGTTATCACCCCTTCTCCCCATGAAAAAGGGGTGATCTGGATTGGTACGGATGATGGCAAAGTACACATTACTCGGGACGAAGGGGAAACCTGGAAAGATGTTACACCAAGCAATATGCCGGAATGGAGCATGGTAAACAGTATTGACCAGTCACCTCATAATCCTTCTACTGCTTATATGGCTGCAACCCGGTATAAGCTGGATGACTTCAAACCATACCTATACAAAACAACCAATTACGGGAAATCGTGGAAGCTCATCACCACTGGCATTGCAAAAGACGCTTATACTCGCGTTGTACGGGAAGATCCGACCAGGAAAGGGCTTCTCTATGCAGGAACTGAAACAGGTTTGTATATTTCCTTTGATGATGGGAAAAACTGGAAGCCGTTTCAACTGAACCTCCCGGTCGTTCCCGTTACAGACTTGCTGGTGAAGGAAAATGATCTGGTGGTGGCAACGCAGGGTCGAGCTTTCTGGATTTTGGACGACCTCACTCCCTTATATCAGCTTTCCGGGAAAATTTCAGGCGCCAAGGCACACCTTTTTGATCCCAGGGATACCTACCGCCTGCCTGGCGGCGGCGGGTGGGGTGGGCCAAGTCCTAACTCCGGTGCTAATCCTCCCAATGGTGTTATGACTTTTTTCACCCTGTCCAAAGAACTGGATGAAGATGGTGAGTTCACGCTCGAATATCTGGAATCAGATGGTGATGTAATCAAAACTTTCACTAACAAGAAAGATAAAAAGAGTTCTGAACCTACCGCCGAAACTAAAAAAGGGATGAACCGTTTCGTTTGGAATATGCGCTATCCTGACGCAAAAAAGGTCCCTGGTGCTGTTATGTGGGGTGGAACCCACATCGGCCCTAAAGCTGTTCCGGGAGAATACCAAGTAAGGATGACTGTAAACGGAAAATCTCAGATCCAGTCTTTCAAGATCCTGAAAGATCCGAGGATTTCCACAACACAGGCTGATTTCCAGGCTCAGTTTGATCTCTTAATGGAAATCCGGGACAGGACATCTGAGATCAATCAAAAAGTCATCACTATTCGGAGTATTAAATCTCAAGTGAAGACTCTGGCTGATCTAATGGAAAAATCTGGTTTTGAGAATGAAAATATTGCTACGGCTGGAAAAGAACTCTCAAAAAAGTTGTCAACAATTGAGGAAGAACTGATTCAGGTAAAATCTAAATCGAGACAGGATCCTTTGAACTATCCTATTAAACTTGATAACAAGATTGCTGCCTTGGTTGGCGTTGTTTCAAGTGTGGATGCCAAACCAACCTCACAGTCTCATCAGGTTTTGGATGACCTTGTAGCCCAGGCCGAGAGTCATTACTCCCAACTGGACCAAGTGTTTAATAATGACCTGTTGCAATTCAATGAAATGGTAAGTAAAGCGGAAATCCCGGCGGTGATGATCGGTTCCGAGGACCCCGAATTAATCTGGCCTAAAGAGAGATAGATAACCCGGCATTACTATCCATTAGTTGAAAGATCCCGCAATTTCCAGTTTGCGGGATCTTTTAGTAAGTAGGAAGAGTGGGCTCTATCTCAAGGGCCCACGCGTGAATTCCGCCCACCATACTTTTTACATTCAAGAATCCTTGGTTGAGCAAATAGACAGCAACAGCGGCCGAACGTACTCCCTTATGGCAGTAGACAACCATGGGTTTTTCCTTATCAAAATCTGAAAGTTTGGAGGGCACTTCCTCCATTGTTACANANTNTGATCCATCAATGGTAACCAAATCANTTTCCCATTTCTCACGAATGTCCAACAAAGTAAACGGATCNCCCCTTTCCCGCATAGCATGAACTTTTGTTACAGTGATTTCAGGAACATTCACGGCACTGAGTCTCCATAGCAAAAATATGGTAAATTGATCTCAATGAGAAACCTGAAATATCTTGGTCCAGCGGCCATTGCGTGCGCGGCGGTACTATGGAGTTTTGACGGTCTGTTACGTCAGTATCTATCGGAAATCCCCTCTCTTATGGTGGTCCTGCTTGAACATTTTTTCGGCGCTGTGTTACTTACTCCCCTTCTCCTTAAAAGCTGGAAAGAAGTAAAAACACTCCCCAATCGTGCTTGGGTTTCCGTTCTCTGGGTTTCACTCTTTGGAGGCCTTCTTGGCACTTTTTTCTATACCAAAGCACTGAGTTACGTGAATTACATCGATCTTTCCGTGGTCGTATTACTGCAAAAATTTCAGCCCTTCTTTGCTATCGGACTCGCTGCCGTTTTGCTCAGAGAACCGTTGACAAAAAACTATCTTATCTGTGCCGTGGCTGCTATCGTAGGAGGTTATCTTGTAACTTTTCAGAACGGCTTGCCTGTACTGGCGATGGATGACAAAACAGTTATCGCAGGGCTCATGGCACTCTGTGCTGCTTTTGCCTGGGGAAGTTCCACAGTGCTGGGAAAGCACGCTTTGAAGCATCTTTCCTTTTTTTCACTGACCGGACTCAGGCTCTGGATAACCACCTTTATAACGGNTGTTGTTATACTTTTTATGGGCAATTCTCCCATCAACGTCAGTTTGAGCAAAATTGAATGGCTTACTATTGTGACCATCGTGCTGTCCACAGGAACAGTTGCCCTGTTTATTTATTATTACGGATTAAAGCACGTTCTCGCAACACATGCCACCATTTATGAACTGTTCTGGCCACTGTCAGCAATGCTAATTGATCTGTTCATCCGGGAAAGGACACTCATGCCGGGGCAGTTTATGGGAGCACTGTTACTTATAGGTGCTTCAATCTTTCTCTCCCGCCAACAGAAAAACAGTACTTCATGACCGATCAGGGTTTTGGCCTCAAAGAGCATAAACATAATCTCATTATTAACACTATACATGAAGGATTCTGGGGATTTGGGATCGCTTTTCATTCTACTTATGCCGTGGTTCCACTTTTTCTCAAACTGCTAGACGCACCTCCTATTATAATAGGCTCAGCTGCTGGTGTATTTACNGCCTGNGCNGCNNTACCNCAGNTNACCATGGCCTTNATTGGNCAANGGATTCAAAACNTAAAAAAAGGGATTGTTTTGGCTCACTCNGTCATGATNCCACCNATNTTNNTGGCAGGCTTTATTTTCGGTATTCTNGCNCCTACTGGNCCCAACGTCTGGGCTATTTACTTTGGATGTTTNGTGTTATTNTCNCTTGGGGTTGGAGTAGTGTTCCCNATCTGGGCCGATTTCCTTGANNTTGTTCATCTNNCNGAACGGAGGGGTGAATTNTTCGGNATCTCTTTTGCNATAACTAATGNTGCAGGNTTCCTTGGCGGNTTNGCNGTAAANAAACTNNTANAATCGGTACCCTTNCCNTCCAATTTTGGATACGGTTTCCTGATATATTCTGTCTGTATCATGGCTGCCGTGGTCCTCTTTGTGGGCTACCGGCTCAAACCAAAAAAAAACAAGAAACCCAACCGGGATTTCAGACTGTTCCGTAATCAATTGCAATTTGTGCTCAAAACAGACGGCAACTACAGACGCTATCTCTTCAGCCGCATCTTACTGGCAGCAAACTATCCGGCCATATCACTCTACGCTGTGTATGCCCATGAGAAGCTTCAATTTGATGTGAGTGAAGCTGGAATTTTTACAGCCATAACTGTTTTGCTTTCAGGGCTGTCCAGTTTCATCATGGGAAAGATCGGTGACAAATGGGGACATAAACATGCGTTGGTATTTGTATTCATCGGTTACCTCGCAGCTCTGGTTACAGCACTGAATGCGAAAACGATGATGAACACCTATCTCATATTCGTCTTCCTTGGTATCGGGCAAGGGGGATTTCTCACAACTGCCATGAGTCTCATTTTCGAATTCGCTGGTGATGAAGGCGATAAGAAAATATATTTTGCACTAACGGACAGTCTCACAGCACCGTTCGTCGTCATATTTATCATTCTGTCCGGGATTTTCATTCCCAGTCACGGAATTGCAACAGTCCTTGTAGGTCTTGGCTTCTTCATTCTTTTAGGCATTTTGTCACTAGCATTTTTTACTAAAGAACCAAAAACCGCAAGAACTGAATTTGCTCCACCAGAAATGGTCATGTAGCATTCATGATTTTGTTTGTTCTTAGTCTTCGTCGCCTTCTAAATTCCCGTAGTTCCTAGTCATCATATGATAAAACGTTATAGAAATTTTTTCTTTGTAATTCTTTGCCTATTTGCATTTGGCTGCAAAGACGAACCTCAGCGCCATTTCAATCTGGGAAACTGGTATTACCAGAAAGGGTTGATAGATGACGCTATCCTGGAATACCGTGAAGCGATTCGCCTCTATCCTATTGAAGTACGCATGATGAAACGCGATGAGTTGGATATGGCTGCCAAAGCACACTACAATCTCGCCATAGCCTATTCCAAAAAAGGGTGGTACGACTACGCTCTAAAGGAAGCTGAAACCACGTTTGATATGTGGCCTACAAAAGAAAACTATGAAATGGTGGAACTTCTCAAAAAGCGCCGGGGCCTGGAAAGACTCAATATAGAAACGGAAACTTAAGCCGCTTCCTTCCCAGCAACTTCCAATCCAATAATTTCAACAACTTTTCCGGAAAGCCATGGTGCGCCGAGGCTGATCCAGATTCCGATAGTCGCTAAGGTAATAAACAGAGTCCCTTCTCCGTCGGCAGCCAGTGGCGATGCAATACGATAGATTCCGTAGAGTCCGGAGGCACCGATTATTACCACCACTGCCCCGGCAATCGTGGAGTGGGAAAAGGATGGAATATTCATATAGTCTGCAGCGGTGGCACCCGCCACCAATCCGAACAGAGCACCCATAACTATTCCGGAATAAGTAACCGAAAAGAAAAGACCAAACCAGAGCGTCAACACCAGTAAAATTCCCGTGGCGGGCAGTGCCGAAAAAGAAAGCTGACTCCGTTCCATTCTCCCATTCAAAAATATGAATAACATGAGTAATATGGCACCGATTGTCCAACCCCCTGCCACATCACCAGGCCAGTGTACACCCAGATAAAGGCGAGATAGGCCAATGAAAAAAACCGTAAGACCGGCAATTGCGTAGTGTTTTCTCAAAGCCCATGCTAGGTATCCCCATATCACCACGGCATGCTGGGCATGTCCGCTTGGGAAAGCAAACCCGTCAGCTTCAATAAAACCCACATTTTCTGGACGAGGAAACTGCAATACCTCCTTCAGAACAAAATTGATATAGATACTGGTACAAAGAAGAACTGTGAGCCTAATGGCGCTGAATCTTTTCCAGAACCAGAAAATGGTAGGAAAGAACACAACATAGAAGATATCATCACCCAGCAAAGAGGCAAACCGCATAAGGTAATAAACAGCCGGATGGTCCAGATCTTGGAGGAACTCAATAACCTGCAAGATTACTGGTCTCTCGCTTCTAACAATAAATTCTTTATGGTGAGATAGTTATCACCATCATTCTCTGATGGGTCAGGATTGAATGATGTAAGGTTCACCACCTCCACAACATTCCCATCTCTGTCCAGGACAAACAAATCACGTATGATCACCTCCCACGATTCCCACACTCGCTGATCTGCATTATCCTGAGCCCAAGGCAATATCCTTCCGTCAATCATGCCTCCAAGCGATTTATCTTCATAATCGATACCATTGATTCCCAGGATATGAACATCAGTTATCCCTTCGGAGTGGAGTTCCAGTAAAAGGTCATTCAGGACACCGAACCGGTGTCGGCACATTCCTCACCCCTGGTCCCCAAAATAGTATCCTGAGACTTTCCCCTCATAAGTGGAAGGGCCTATGAACTGCTGGTAAGTTGGTGAATTAGGGTTTAGATCCTCCAGAGAGAAATCAGAAGCTGACGGATTGCTTACCGTAGGGTTCTTTTTTGAACACGCAACAAAAGTGAGAAACCCCGCAACGATCCACAATGACAGTTGACGAAATTTCAGAGAGTTAGAAATATAACACATCTTACATCATATGAATGTGCCAGATCGGTGCTCCCCTCCGTCTGTGTAAACGATGGAACAGTTAATGAAGTCAGCACCTGGTTGAAGCATAAGTTGCACAACATTAGCAACGTCGTCTGGCTCCGTGGTTCGGCCCATGGGATTACGCTTTTTCGTTTTTTCTACCCACTCTTCCCAGTTTTCACTGATCTTTGTGAGTGCCCGCGTCGGCGTAACGCCCGCCTGGATACAGTTGGCGGTAATGCCGTGTTGACCCAATTCCCATCCTATCTGTCGAGTAATGCTCTCCAACGCAACCTTGGCTACACTGACTGGGCCATACCCATCCATGCAAAGATAATTACCCTCGGAAGTGAGTCCCAGCACTCTGGAGCCGCTACCTAGGAGGTCAGCATCAAACAGTTTCTGTACCCAGTAAAGAAGTGATGTCCCCATGACATGTACCGTCATATCCATCTGTTTCTGGGTAACGGGACGCTCGCCGAAAAAATTGGTGGTTGTACCGAAAGCAATGGAATGAAGCAACAGTTTCAGCGGTTCGCCACCGGTAATCTCTTTAATCTGGGGAATAAATTCATCCATAACTTCGCTGTCAGCTGCATTTTTATTAAAAAAGTGGGCGCGGCCGTCGTTAAGTCNTTTCAACTCCTCGCAGAATGATTCAGCTTCTTTNTTGATATCNCCACGATCAAAATGAAACCCGATAATCCCGTAACCATCTTCCGCTAGTTTACGGGTGGTANCCCCACCATGACCTGTGGAACANCCCAAGATTAATACCCACTGTTTCATTGCTAAACTCCTTTACTNAGTGAGGCAATTTATTCCAAAACAACCCCCCCTCAAAAGGGTAACCCGCCATAGGTAAAAAATCAAAATGAACGTAAACTTCTAGTCTGATTACATGCAAACTATCAAAAGTTTATGGAGAAGAAACAAAGCTACAATAATACAGACTTGATGAAGTGTGCGGACGGTGTTTTTGGTTCCGAGAGTGGAAAGCTTCCNCTCCCTCCAATGCTAATGGTGGACCGCATAAAGAAAATCNCTGATGACGGTGGAAAATTCAACAAGGGGTTTATCCATGCAGAAATGGATATCAACCCCAAAAAATGGTTTTTTGATTGTCATTTCAAAGACGATCCCGTCATGCCTGGTTGCCTTGGACTTGACGCCCTTTGGCAACTTACCGGTTTTTTCCTATCGTGGATGGGTGGGACAGGCAAGGGTCGTGCTTTGGGCTGTGGAGAAGTGAAATTCAAAGGCCAGATTCGGCCTCATCACAAGAAAGTGACTTACCGACTCGACATCAANAAAATCANCACCAAACCGATCTGGATGGGCCTCACGGATGCCACAGTNGAAGTGGCAGACAGAACAATCTATTTTGCAAAAAATGTTCAAGTGGGACTTTTCGAGAATCTCGTCTATCCTCCTCCCCCTGGNGAAACTGAACCCTTTTAATTNATGAAAAGANTTGTNGTAACAGGGATCGGGATTGTCTCAAGCATAGGCAACAATCGCAATGAGGTGCTGGATTCATTAAAAAACCAGAGAAGTGGAATCGAATTCAATCAGGAATATGCTGACTTGGGATTCCGTTCACACATTTGCGGTACTATTACAGCAAATATCAAGGAGCTGGTGCCCCGCAAGCAGCTCAGGTTCATGGGTGACGGGTCAGCTTACAGCTATATTTCCATGGCCGAATCTATTGAAGATGCAGGTCTTGCTGTAGAAGACCTAGCCAGCGAAAAAACGGGGCTCATTATTGGATCAGGTGTCGCCAGTGGTGCTCCTCTTGTTGAAATGGCTGATACGCTACGGAACAAAGGTGCCCGGAAAGTCAATCCTTTCTACGTTCCCAAAATTATGTCCAGCTGCAACGCTGCTAACCTCGCTACCGCTTTCAAGATTAGAGGTTACAGTTATACCATCAGCTCGGCCTGTGCCACCAGCGGCCACTGCCTCGGCAATGCTTACCAGTTGATNCAAGCTGGAGAACAGGATCTTATNTTTATCGGGGGTGGAGATGAAGTAAGCTGGATTGTATCTATCGCCTTTGATTCCATGGGAGCTCTAAGTTCCAATTTTAATGATAATCCCCAATCTGCCAGCCGTGCTTATGACCGCGACAGAGACGGTTTTGTTGTNTCGGGAGGCGGNGGNACTATCGTTCTTGAAGAATACGAACGGGCGAAAGCCCGGGGTGCTAANATTTACTGTGAAGTAACCGGCTACGGCATCAGTTCTGATGGGGATGATATGGTTCGGCCATCCGGAGAAGGGGCGGAACGTTGTATGANAATGGCACTAAAAACTGTGGACGGTCCCATCGATTATCTAAATGCTCACGGCACATCCACCCCAGCCGGAGACATCACGGAACTGACCGCCATTAATAATGTTTTCAGTGGCAACGGTCAACTGCCTCACATCAGTTCCACCAAGTCNCTTACTGGGCACGCTCTCGGTGCTGCAGGGGTCCATGAATCCATCTATTGTATNCTTATGATGGAGAATGATTTCATCTGNCCTTCAGTAAATATTGAAAATCTTGACCCTGAAGCTGATGGTTATCCCATCGTACTTGAACCTATGAACAATCACAGCCTCAACAGTGTAATATCTAACAGTTTTGGCTTTGGCGGCACAAACTGCTCTCTGNTNTTCAGTAAAATNTAAGTGCCACTCCAGTGCGGCATCATAGGCCTTCCCAATGTGGGAAAGTCCACTATCTTTAATGCTCTGACAGCTTCGGCAGTACCGGCTGAGAATTACCCTTTTTGCACCGTGGATCCAAATGTTGGAGTGATGCCTCTTCCTGATCCCCGCCTGGAAAAGATCGCCACCTTTTTCCGCCCGGAGAAAATCACACCTACCACAGTTAAGTTTGTGGATATCGCTGGCTTGGTAAGGGGAGCCAGTGAGGGTGAAGGGCTGGGCAATCGCTTTCTGGGGCAGATCCGGCAGGTAGCAGCTATCATTCACGTGGTGAGATGTTTTGAGGATCAAAACATCTCATATGTGGAAGAAAGTCTCGATCCAGTAAGAGATGCCGAACTGATAGAAACAGAGCTTCTAATGAAAGATCTGGAAACTATTGAACGGAAGATTGAGAAAGCCGCTAAGGAAGCAAAGTCTGGCGACAAACAACATAAGANAGAGCTGAATCTCCTGACTCGACTATCGGAACACTGTAACGCCGGAAAGATGGCNCGAANTTTTGATTGTANGTCTGAAGAAGTGTTGATTATAAAACAACTTCATCTTNTGACACGAAAACGAATTCTCTATGTGGCCAACGTGGATGAAGAAGAAATCACAGCTACTCAGCGGAGTGAACAGACACAGCTCCTGTTCGACTTTGCTAAAAAAGAAAATAATATTGCTATCCGCCTCTGTGGAAAATGGGAACAGGAATTGGCAATTCTCGATTCCACTGAACAGGCGGAATATCTCAGAGGATACAATTTACCTGAGATTGGGCTCCACAAACTTATCCATGCTGCTTACAGCCTGCTGGATCTTGAAACATTTTTTACCGGCAGTCCAAAAGAGGTTCGGGCCTGGACAGTCAAAAAAGGAACCACAGCTCCAAAAGCAGCAGGAGAGATTCACACCGATTTCGAGAGAGGATTCATTAAAGCGGAGGTGTATCGNTACAACGACATGCTTCAATATTCTTCAGAAACCGCTCTCCGNGATGCNGGAAAAATCCGTATGGAAGGACGAAATTATGTCGTCCAGGATGGCGATATCATTTTCTTCAAATTCAATGTGTAAGTAAAACNCCCATGTATTTTTTTATGATCTTGATATATTTCCTTTCATTTTTCAGCTTTGTGGTGCTGGCACTTGCTGGTCTGCAAGGTTTGCTCGAGTTCTCAATATTTGGTGTTCATCACGCTTCATTCGGTTTTGTTGCTGCCATACTCTATCTGTTCACAGAAGTGCTTGTTATGTTTTTCTTTGTCGGNACNGGTGTCAGCATTAAGGAGTATGTNCAGGAAAACAGCGCCGATATCCAGTTCCATCAACGCTCNGTCGATATCAAACGGAANCTCTACCCTCCAACNCTTTTGAATGTTTTTCTTGTCATGATNACTTTCATTATNGGCGGAGGCGTTGATACCGGATTGATCCCNNGCTGGATCCATGGTCTTCTGTTCTATATTGCTCTCATTCATTTCTTCAAAATGATCAAGATTCAACACGACTCTTTTCGCGAAAATACGGCAATTGTGCTGGAAATGACCGGGGTGGTGCCTGACTCTGGCACTGTAGCAAGCTGATCTCGTAACAGTCCGCGATTCAACTTGACGATACTTTGCTGAACCTTTAGATTCTCGCTTCAGCCTTCAATTCATGATCAATTTCACAACTTTTGGTGAAGACCATCTGGCCGTCCTCATCAGTTTGGCCCTTACATCGGCACTAATCATTATGGCAGGCAAACGAGGGACACCTGAAACAAAAGATATAATCGCAAAAGGACTCGCTGTTACTCTGATTGTTCAGGAGATGGCTATGCATGTGGAAGCAGCTATAACAGGTTTATGGACCATCCAGACCTACCTGCCTGTCCATATGTGCAGTCTCAGCATTTACCTCACCGGGTATGCTTTATGGACAAGACGTGATATGATTTTTCAGACTTGCTACTACTGGTCTATAGGCGCCGTTCATGCCCTCGCCACACCAAACATTGAGTCATTCTTTTCACCATTCAGAGTTGTACAGTTTTTTACCAGTCACGGATTGATCGTTATGGGAGTTCTTTACCTCACTTTTGTGTACAATATGAAGGCCACCTGGCACGGTCTTCACTTAGTTCTGGGTATCACCATTGCAGTGACCGCCTTTGCGGGCTTTGTTAACTGGCTTATTGATGCAAATTATATGTTCCTTTGCGAAAAACCTGTAGGTGAAAA
>PBTS01000049.1:0-20814 GCA_002729175.1 Fidelibacterota bacterium | reverse complement strand
ATCGCACATCCAATTAATCTCCTCATCCAGCGGATAGGCAGTGTTCTCTCAGTTGGATATAATCTGTCTTTCATCGTTTACTCCTTTTCTCAAAATTTTTAAAAAATTATATCACGATATGGGTGCTTCTTTCATTTCTTCCCTGATGCACCCCAACCATCATTCCCATAGCGATCAAATAGCACAGCAATTCCATCATTCTGATTATTCGTTCCGAAGTACCCAGTTTGTACTTCGTTCTTGTTTAAAGTTCTAAGAAAACCACCCCCAGTTTTAGAAGTCCCAATAAAGGCTGTCTGTATACCTTTAGCGTTGAAGGTATTGAAAACACCACCTCCACCTTCAGCAGTCCCAAAATAGGCTGCTAGTTTACCATCAGCGTTGAGGGTTTCTATGATGCCATTAATTGATACTGACAACAAACCGCTCCCATCATCAGTCCCAAGAAAAGCTGTTTTTTTCCCATCAGTGGTATAGGTTGATAAACCAAAACTCCTTCCATCAGCTGCAAAAATGGCTAAAGGTTTAGAATTACTATTATTGATTGAAAGCACACCTCTACCATCTTCATCAGTCCCAAGAAGGCCAGTTATATAATTAGAAGTATTGTGAGTAAATACTACTCCACCATAATCTTGACAATAGATCATCACCGAAGGTTTTTCCCCAGCTTTGGCTAAAGACAAAGTTCCTCTGTTATTTGACGAACTTAAAAGTCCAACTACGCTTCCATTTTCATCAACAACCTGCAGCGAATTAACCGTTATATCCCCAAAGTTCTCGCTCTGACTCTTCGCACTCACCAACATAAAGAAGCAGAGGATGAGCGAAGCTCCTGTTAAGATTCCTTTTGTGTAGTCATTCATAGCTTATCTCCATTACATAGTTCTTATTGATTATTACTGTAGTCTCTTTACTCTAATATTTTTGTCAATACCATCAACCTTCATTTTCCAACCACCCGAATTAATGATTAACACTTTAGGTCTGTAACTATAACGGTATTGGTAATAGTATTCTGTCTGTTGCCATATTTCACCATTCGTCATCTTTACAATAGTTTCACCTGACCATCCATTAAACTCCCCCTCAATTTGTCTTTCCAAGACAGAAGAAGCGGCTGGAGGTGGAGGAGTACTAGGCATAGGAGGAGTATATCCAGGAACAGGTACAACTACCTTTTGCTGGGGTGGATATATATATGTATTAGGCTCAGCTTCATCGATACATTTTTCCGACATTCTCACATAATACTCATATTCCCTTTCTGTCATATTGTTGATATTTATTCTTTTTAGACGAATGTACTCTTTGTCCGTGCACGGGTTACTTTTGTAATTAGTGCTATTTTTTGCCATAAATTGTTCCATTCTTAAATCACGAGCCTCTTGTTCTCTACGCTGAATATCTTCATAATCCCTATACAACCATCCCTCAACGATAAGAAATAGAGCATACGAAAGAACAAGCCCAATAATAATTTTCTTTGGCAGAGACCATTTTTTTATCCTACTAAAACTGAATGAGAGCTTGGGTTTAGGTTTATCTACTGGTTCTTTTTTTGGCTCATCAACAGAGTGTTCATCAATAGAAGATTCAGCCATAACACTTCTGATATGTATAAACCCTCCTTTTCCTTCCTCATAGTATTCATCAAATTCATATCCCCAATTTTGAGTCCCACAACTGGTACAATAGATGGATTCAAAGATTTGATCATCAAAGGACAGCTTATTTGAGCAATTAGAACATTCTACATACTTCATAATCTGCTCCTAATTCTGATTGTTGTATCGCAAGGGNCTTTNTCATTTTNTCAAAAAATTATATTACGATGTGGGTGCTTCTTTCATCCCGACCGCCCCCCCCGTCAATTACCAGGTTGAAATTGGGAAAGTGGTTGAGAAAGCTGATGTGGAAGCGTGTCCATAGAATTTGTGTCCATAATCTGTGAATCATCACTCCTAAGAGTGCTTAAGAGTACAAGCTACATAGAGAATGGCACAGAGTCAACCTCAGACGAAAAACCCCTCGCTAAGAGGGGTCTTCCGACACTAATTTTAGACCCTTACGGGCCCATAGCTCAACGGTTAGAGCACCGCACTCATAATGCGTAGGTTCCAGGTTCGAATCCTGGTGGGCCCACTCAATTGCGTCCCTACACCCTACTCTTTATCCTGCTGACAATAACCCTCCATTCGCAGGATCAACGTTCCCTGGAAGAAATATATTCTCTCAAATTTGGCATGAACCTGAACGAAGTTGCGGCAGCAGTGGCATCCATGAGCGATTCGACCGTCATAGATGTCCAACGGAAAGATTATCAAATTCTCTCCGTTAAAAGTGTGAATATCACTGACCGCCGGCGTATAGATCAGTTAAGAATTTTTTCCGGGAAAGAGAGAGGTGTCTTTGCTATTGAGGAGGAGATTTTTCTCAAGTGGGATCACCAGCAACCGGACAATGACAATATGGAGGCACACAGAACCTCACTGGAGGAAATACTGAACCGGCTAAGAGATAGATACGGCCCTGAAAATTTGCAAGAAAAGACGGAAATTGGCGTACGGTACAGAAAAACCAATTTTGTTTCATCCTCATGGAAATTCGCCAACAACCGTTGGGTCCACGTCATGTATGAACCTCAAGACTGGGAACTATTCCCTGAGATGGTGAAAATTGTTATTGTCTACAGAGATGCAGACCTGGACCCGAGGCCAAATTAGCCGGACAGATTACCTAACTCTTTAAGCTGCTCAAACAGATAGATCCCTGAATCGTGGCCGTCACCCCATTTGAGCTGAAGAGCATAATGGCCCACCGGTTCCACACTCAGAAGCTTATAACTGGTTTCACTCTTCGGCTCCCCTTGTCCCATGTACAGATTGCCAAGAGCATCTGTCTCACCCTTGCATTCAGCACATGGGCAGTTATTCCTGAGCGTCTCAAATGGAATATATGACTCCTCCTCGTCCTCCCATTTAATGACCAGGAGATCGTTTACGATTTCATATTTGTCTAATGAGGCGGAGGTCACCGTTTCACTCTCTTGTTTCGCGCGTTGCCAACAATTAAATTTGCGTCGCTCGATAGAGACCATCCAAGAGTCAATCTTGGGTTCGTAGCTCAGTTGGTCAGAGCGCTGCGTTCACATCGCAGAGGCCGCAGGTTCAAGTCCTGCCGGACCCACGCATGTTAAACGCAAAAACAAATTTGCCGCTCATTTGTCCCGTCCCATTCACTCAAGGCTACCGAACCTTCAGGGTTCAGCCTACCTAGCATGAGAGAGCTTGGCAAAAACTTCGGTTTCCAGGCTCTCAAACAGAGATTATTTTTTTCGCACCTTTCAGGTGCGTTTTTTATTTCCAGAGGAGAAAAGTGTGAATCTACTTGAACAGTTGATCAAGCTTCAGGAAATCGATACCGCCATCATGGATATTAAGGAGCTCCAAGGTGACCTGCCCAAAAAAGTCGGCGAACTGACCACTACCATGTCAGAGCTGGAAGTGGCTATTACTTTGGCGGAGTCAAGACTTACTGAGGTCGAAGTTGAAATCAGAAAAATGCAGACTCTCGAACAAGAGCGAAAAGACAAGATCGCCAAGCTACAGGATCAGCTCTATCTTGTAAAAACCAACAGAGAATATGACGCTCTCATGACTGAAATTGACTTTCTTAAGGAAGAGCTCGATAAGGAGGAAATGCGGGAACTGGAATTGAGTGAGGAAAAAGACCAACTCACGGAACAACTCGAAACCGATAAGTCCAAGAATGAAGAGATGTCCCAAGAACTGGGTACTCAGAAAAAAGAACTTGAGAATCGTATTGAGGAAACTGAAGAAGAACACAACGAACTTTCTCAACGCCGGGAGAAGGTTATCAAAAATATTGACAAACCGAACCTGGCGTTATACCATCGGGTCCGCGGCGCAAGAGAAGGTGTTGCTGTGGTACCTGTGGTGAATCACGCCTGTGGTGGCTGTCACTCCCGGATTCCTTCTCAGCTTGAGGCGGAAATTCGAAGCGGTGATAAAATGACACAGTGCAACAGTTGCCGGAGAATTCTCTATTGGGAAAAAGCTGAAGTTCCTTCCTAACTTTTAACAGTTATTTGATATCAGAGTCGGTCGTGTGGTTACCTTGTCCGCCTATTGGAGGATGGGGAGGAAAGTCCGAACACCGCAGGACAGGATGCCTCCTAACGGGAGGGGCTCCGGTACTTCTGTACCGGAGCACGGAAAGTGCAACAGAGAGCAGACTATCCCGTTCTCGGGATACAGGTGAAACGGTGGTGTAAAAGACCACCAGTCCCGGTGGTAACACTGGGAGCTATGTAAACCCCATCCGGTGCAAGACCAAGTAGGAGAGCACGAGGTGGTCCGCCTCATTATGACTCTTGGGTTGGTCGCGAGATCCCGGCCGCGAGGCCGGGACCAGATGAATGACCACAGTCTCGATTTTCGGGATACAGAATTCGGCTTATAGATCGGCTCTGATAAAATTTTTCCTCTACTGATTATGGCTACCTGGAAAATAAAGACTCCGGACACCTCTCACGTATTCCGCCTGACCGAAGAATTCAAAACATCCGAGATTATCGGTCGCGTACTGGCGAATAGAGATATTGAATCACTGGAATCATCAAGGTCATTCTTTGATCCGAAACTTTCTCAACTCCATGATCCCTTTCTCATGAAAGATATGGATATCGCTGCCGGAATGGTGGCGGAAAAAGTAAAAAGCGGCGGCCGGATTTTCATTTTCGGCGATTATGATGTGGACGGTACCACCGGATCGTCAGCCCTCTTTCTTTTCCTCACCTCATTAGAATGTGATGCCAAAGTGTACATCCCCGACAGGATTAAGGAGGGGTACGGTCTATCCAGAGAGGGCATCGATGTCGCCAAAGACTGGGGCGCTGACCTGCTCATCAGTTGCGACTGCGGTATCAATGCCACAGATGAAGTGGCTTACGCCAACGATCAAAACCTGGAAGTAATCATCACCGATCACCACATGCCTGATGAGAATCTTCCGGAGGCTAACGCTATCCTGAACCCCAAACAGCCCGACTGTTCCTATCCCTTCAAAGGTCTTTGTGGTGGTGCAGTTGTCTTTAAACTGATCCAGGCCGTGTCGCAACTACTTGAGCTGGATGATGATCTAGTCCATCAATATATCGATCTCATCACCCTTGGGACAGCGGCAGATATTGTGCCACTGACGGATGAGAACAGGATCATTGTGAAGCACGGTCTTAAAAGTTTATCAAAGACAAAAAGACCCGGCCTCCGGGCACTACTGGAAGTAAGCGGTCTAGGGGAAAAGGAACTGACTGTCGGCAGACTCCTTTTCTGGGCTGCGCCAAGGATTAACGCCGCCGGGCGGCTGGGTGATGCCAACAGGGCTGTACAACTTATGACTACAGAAAACTTGCCTGAATCCCTGAAACTGGCACGGGAACTAGACGAAGAAAATCGCCAACGCCAGGATCTTCAGCAGTCCATGGTGGATGAAGCCATCATGAAGGTCAACGCCGAAGTTGACTTGGAGAAAGAGAAGGCTATTGTCCTGTGGGATGACAACTGGCATGAAGGTGTCATCGGTATTGTAGCATCCAAGATTAAAGAAACATACCACCGACCTGCTGTTATTATATCCTTATCTAACGGCACAGGCAAAGGATCTGCCAGGAGTGTAAAGGGATTTGATCTCTATGAAAACCTGACCGAATGCAGGGAATTACTGGACGGCTATGGCGGGCACCCCATGGCCGCCGGCCTCACCCTTGACCGGAAAAATCTGGAGGATTTCCGTACACGATTTTCTAATCTTGCTTATGAAACTCTTGCGGACGATGATCTGGTAAACTCACTTGACATTGAGGGAGAAATGGACTTAAATCTTATCGACGGAAGATTTATGGATTTTCTGGAAAAGCTTGCACCTTTTGGTCCCGGAAATATGACTCCAAAATTCATTACAAGACACGTAATTCCTGTCGGCAATCCACGACTCGTAGGGAACGGAGATCACCTCAAATTTCGGGCCAAAAAGGGTGAAACAAGTTATGACGCTATCGGATTCAACATGGGTAATCATTACGAAAAACTGATTACGGGAAAGCCCATCGACATCGCATATGTTGTGGAAAAAAATGAATGGCAAGGAAGAACATCAATACAATTGAATATCAGGGATATCAAGTAGAACAGACATGATCAGATCAAAAATCAGAGGCATCGGCCACGCCGTCCCCGACCGGGTGGTGACTAATGCAGATCTGGAAAAACTGATGGAAACCACCGATGAATGGATCGTAGAAAGAAGTGGTATTAAGGAACGGCACCATGTTGACAGTGACACATCTACCTCAGATCTCGGTGTGGAGGCAGCGCGAAATGCTTTAGAAATGGCAAAAGTAAAACCCGAGGATGTGGAATTGATCATTTTCTGTACTATCTCTTCAGATTACTTCTTCCCGGGTAGCGCGGTACAAATCCAGGAAAAGATGGGGATGAAAAATATAGGTGCTTTCGATCTTCGGGCAGCCTGTTCAGGGTTTGTTTACGGTCTCTCAGTGGCTGATCAGTTCGTTCGCACAGGTGCACATAAAACAGTTCTTCTTATTGGTGCTGAAGTTCAAAGTGTTGCCCTCAATTTCGATACAGAGCACAGGGATATGGCTGTCCTTTTTGGCGACGGTGCCGGTGCTGCTGTTCTCCAGCCAAGTGATGATGAGAGCGGTGTCCTTTCTACACATCTTCATTCTGATGGAAAGCATCTTCAAGACCTCTGGCTTCCTGCCCCCGGAAGTAAATACAGACCGTTTATGAGCAAAAAGCTAATTGATGACGGTTTGCACACACCTTTTATGAATGGGCGCGAAGTTTTCAGAAATGCTGTCACCCGGTTTCCCGAGGTCATTCAGGAGGCATTGGATCATAACGGCCTATCCATGGAGGATGTGACACTCATAATTCCTCATCAGGCCAACCTACGGATAAGCCAGGCAGTTGCAAAACGGATAGGAGTCGGTATGGACAAGCTCTACAGCAATATTCAAAAGTTAGGCAATACTACAGCCGCCTCTATTCCCATCGCCATGTCAGAAGCATTTTCTGAAGGTAAATTCGGCTCCGGTGACAACATTATTCTCGCTGCATTTNGTGCCGGATTCACTTGGGGCTCGGCGGCTATTCGTTGGTAACGGAAGCGCAACAGCAATTATTCAACTATCATATAAGACCATCGATTTATCATGATTGATTTTTTCCTTTCTGAAGAACAGAAGATGATCCGCGACATGGTTCGCGATTTCACAGCCAATGAGATTNCCCCTATTNCNGCCGAATTGGACNAGAAGGNAGAGTTTCCTGCTGANATNATCGCAAAAATGGGAGAGCTGGGTCTCATGGGTGTTCCATTCCCGGAAGAGTATGGCGGCGCNGGTATGGACTATGTGAGTTACGCAACTGCCGTCTATGAGATTGCTAGAGTGTGTGCCTCAACTGCTATTACCATGGCTGCGCACACATCCCTNGGAATGACACCCATATACCTTGTTGGCAGTGAAAAGCAAAAACGGAAATACATACCTCCCCTCGCTTCCGGGGAAATGATCGGCGCATTCGGCCTGACCGAAGCAAGCGCNGGTAGCGACGCNGCCGCTACCAAGACAACTGCCGTTAAGAAAGGCGATGAATGGATCATCAACGGAAGCAAAGTTTTCACCACAAATGCCGGCGTGGCTGGTGTCATTTCAATTACTGCAAAAGTGATTGAGGATGATGAAGAAAAAGGGATTGGCGCTTTTATCATCGAGACTGACAACCCGGACCTGCGAATCGGGCCGAAGGAAAAGAAGATGGGATGGAATGCCTCTGACACGCGGCAAATTTTCTTCGAAGACCTCCGGGTCTCTGATGAACAGCGCCTTGGCGAACCGGTAGACGGTTTCAGAACATTCCTGAAGGCACTTGTGGGCGGCCGGATTTCTGTGGGTGCTCTCTCCTGCGGTACGGCAGAAGGAGCGTACTCAGCCGCTCTCAACTATTCCCATGAAAGAGAAGCCTTTGGAAAACCGATCCACAAGTTTCAATCCGTTGGGTTCAAATTAGCTGATATGGCCACTGAGATTGAAGCGTCAAAGTTGCTTGTTTACCAGGCGGCAAAGAAGTACGATGAAGGACATAATGTTGTTAAGGAAGCCGCTATGGCAAAACTGTTTGCCTCCGAAACAGCCATGAAAACAACCACAGAAGCAATCCAGGTTTTCGGNGGCTACGGATACATAAAAGAATATCCTGCCGAGCGATTTTTTCGGGATGCCAAGGTGCTAACCATNGGCGAAGGAACAAGTGAGATCCAGAAAATTATTATTCTGCGNGAAATCTTGAAATCACTTGATAACGCTATTTCTGTTTAATTTTCAGCCCCTATGTCTCCTCTACGAAAAAAACAAAAAGCAAAACTGTCCAGGGACGAAAAAAGATACGCTATTAATCGCGTCTTGATCTTGGGAGGCCTTGTTGTGGCCATCTCCTTTTTCTTCCCTGGCAGCAAAGCCTTGGAATACAACTATGAACTGGGTGACGTGACCCGGGAGGAGATTGTTGCCGAATTCAATTTCCCCATCCTTAAACAGGAACAACAACTGGAAAATGACCTTGCGGAAGCCATCAAAACAGAACCGTTCCGGTTCGAGCGGCGACAGGAAATTGTGGAAACTCAGTCAACAGAAATTGAGCAGTTCATGGTTGCTATAACTGATTTGTCTAAAGCGAGATCATCCTATCAGGAAACACTTACACTTCTTTGGGAGAAACAGTATGGCGAGGAGGAAGAAAAAATTAAAACCCGAGCTGTCACCGACAGTGCCGCCCTTTCCACATTAGAGGAACAATCCGCCGGGAAATATCCTTTTGACCTGAACGATCCAGAGTGGGCTCAATTCATCTCCTTAAAGTATGAAAATGGAAAAGAGATCAACCTTGATTCGCTCACAATTNCGACATTAAATATCGCCAGGAATCGATGGGCTGTAGGAATATTTGACATACCGAAAGATGAGATAGAAAGCAACGAAATTGCTGTTGCATCAAAAGATATTTCTGAAATCATGGACAAGACAGATTTCAACGATCTAGAAGAAGCTTGGACGGAAGCGAAAAAAGAGGTGACCGACGCCTTTCTTGAGGATGAGTTGCTCCGGAATATCGGCTACAGGATCNTTGTTGAGTTCATGAAACCAAACNTGATCTTCGATAGGGAATTGACTGAGAAGCGGNAAAATATTGCCACGGCAAGAGTGCCCCGTTATCAGGGAATCATCATGCAATATGAGCGAATCGTTGACGCCAATACACGTGTCAATCCTGAAACACTTTTGAAATTGCAATCTTATCAACACGCCATTGAACAACAGGAGCGGTCTGAAAGAGGTCTGGCTGCTGTGCTTCCGTGGCTCGGCCGACTCATTCTTGTGGCTGTCATTCTTTCCCTCTTTTTTGCTTCCATGAGAACATACCGGCCCGATCTCTTTTTTAAGAATAATATCCTTCTCCTGCTCAGCACTCTCTTTTTGCTCATTGTGGCGTTGTCTTATCTGTTCGTCCTCACATTCGATTTTTCTGAATATCTTATCCCGTTTACCGTGGGCGGTATGGTGCTGACAGTCCTGTTCGACGGTAGGCTGGCTATGACTGCTTCTGTGGCGCTGGCGGTACTTGTATCATTCATCATTGGCGGCAAGCTTGACTTTGCTATCATTGCACTCTTTACCAGTATGGCAGCCATCTACGCTGTGAGGCAGCTGAGGACAAGATCTCAGCTGTTTACAGCCATTCTTTTCATTGTTATTAGCGGCGCTGTCACCCTGACGGCCATTGGTATAATCAAACGTCTCCACTGGACAGACATCGGAAACAATCTGCTCTACATGACTATCAGCGGTGTACTGGCGCCTTTCATTACATACGGTATCAGCGCACTTTTTGAAGTGATTTTCAGAGTCACTTCCGATCTGACACTCTTGGAACTAACTGACTTTAACCATCCCCTGCTCAAAAGACTTTCCCAGGAAGCTAACGGTACCTTTAATCATAGTGTTGTGGTGGGTAATCTGGCCGAATCGTGTGCAAATGCTGTGGGAGGCAACCCTCTGCTCTCTCGAGTGGGGGCTTACTATCACGATATCGGCAAACTGACACGGCCTGAATACTTCATTGAAAACCAGTTTGGTGGCGAAAATCCCCACGATACGCTTGCACCTTCTCTTTCATCCAAGATTATTTTGGGCCATGTAAAAGACGGAATTAAACTTACCAGAGAGTACCATCTGCCACCAGCAGTAGCCGATTTTATCCCCATGCACCACGGTACATCGCGTATCGATTACTTCTATAACAGGGCTTTGGATCAACAAAGCGAAGAAACAGGATCCTTGAGCGAGGAAGATTTCAGATATCCTGGTCCAAAACCCAATACCAAAGAAACAGGGCTCCTAATGATCTGCGAAGCTGTAGAAGCGGCGGTTAGGTCTCTCAAAAATCCAACCCTCAATAAAATTGAATCCATGGCGGACAAGATCATTGAAAAAAAAATGAAAGAGGAGCAACTGGATGAATGTCCCCTCACGATGCGTGATCTGAACAAGATAAAAGGTGAGGTAAATGGCCGATATGGTATGATGCCTGTTCTCCGCGGTATTTACCACCTGAGGATCGAATATCCAGACCAGGAGGAAGAACTTCAGGAAGAAAACGTAGAAAACGTCTCTGAATGATTATTGTAGATGTTGAAGTGGTCGATGATGAATATAAGATCGACCCCGATGCTGTAAAATCACTCGCTCAGAACATACTCTCTCACGGGGGTCAGTCAGATGGACAATTAACTGTCATTTTTACCCATGACGAGTTGCTGAGAGAGTTAAAGGATCATTATTTCAAACAAGACGTTTACACAGACGTTATCGCCTTTCGGCTGGATGAGAATAACGAACTGTTTGAAGGAGAGATATACATTTCACCAAAACGGGCTGGTGAGAATAGCACCAAATTCAACGAACCGCTGGAGCGGGAGCTTGCGAGGCTTGTCTGTCACGGCTGCCTTCATCTCTTAGGCCGTAAAGATAAAACTGAAAAACAAAAAACCTCTATGAAGAAAGAAGAAGATCTTTTGCTTAAGAAATTTGCTCCAAACAAAATCCTGATACAGTGATCCTTAGCAAGATTGTCCTTTTTCTGATCCTCCTCGCTTTGTCGGCACTCTTTTCAGGAGCAGAAGCGGCCTACTTTACTCTGAAAAATACCAGCCATTCCGATCGGGAAACGCTGATTCTTCTGGAGAACCCTAGACGTCTCCTTATTACGCTCCTTACTGGCAACACTATCGTTAATACAGCTATGGCAATACTTGCAGCACTCATCACTGCCGATATTGCAGTCAAGCTTAATCTAAACGTGGCACTTCTTATGGTTGTGGAAACAGTAGTTATTACAGTCACCATTGTGTTACTCAGTGAGATTACACCAAAAATAATGGCTATTCGGAATTCCGAGCAGTTCGCCAAGACAGTTTCACTGCCTATCCGGATATTTTCACACATTCTATATCCCATAGCAATTCCACTTTACGGCTTTACTCATCTCCTATCAAAAATCGTGCCTTTCAAAAGCGAATCCCTTTTCGACTCGGAAGATGAACTTATGACACTAGCTGACATGGGTGCCGAGAGCGGTTCAATTGAACGTGAAGAAAGTGAAATGATCAAGTCTGTATTTGACTACGGGGATACTGCCGTTCGGGAAATCATGGTACCGAGAATTGATATGGTAGGCATTGATCGCGAAATCAATCTTAAAGAAGCCATCAAAACCATCAAAGAATCGAAGTTTTCCAAGTTTCCCGTCTACAACGGAAATCTCGATTCCATCGAGGGGATTCTATATGCCAAAGATGTTCTTCCGCAAATGAACGGCTTCAACGAAAATTCCGACATAATATCGCTCTGTCGGGAACCATACTTTGTACCGGAGTCAAAACAAATCGATTCTCTCCTGAAGGATTTTCAGCGGCGGCGGGACAATATTGCTATTGTTGTTGACGAATACGGCGGAACCGCAGGATTGGTGACCGTGGAGGATATTGTGGAAGAAGTCGTAGGTGAGATCCATGATGAGTTCGATGAAAATACGCCCATGATAGTCTCTACGGAAAATGACAATTGGCTTGTGGATGCTCGGATTCCCATCAATGATCTGGAGGATGAACTTCCCATCTCTTTTGAGGAA
Source organism: Fidelibacterota bacterium (assembly GCA_002729175.1). Taxonomy (GTDB): domain Bacteria; phylum Fidelibacterota; class Marinisomatia; order Marinisomatales; family S15-B10; genus UBA2125. The sequence continues at coordinate 8,518 of PBTS01000049.1, read as the reverse complement.
GAGCGTGAATTCGACACGTTGGGCGGATTTTTNTTCGCTCAGTTCGGAGACATTCCACTGGTAGGTACATCCGTTACACATAACGCCTTCAGATTCCAGGTTCGGACCATGGAAGGTAACAGGATTCTGAAGATCGAGATTTCAATAGAGGAGACAACGGATGAATAACGGTGAGAGATTTGATAAACTTGTGGGAATTGTGAGAAGACTCCGTAGCGATAACGGATGTCCGTGGGACAGGGAACAGACACACGATTCCCTCCTGCCCCACTTTCTAGAAGAAGCCTATGAGGTGATGGAAGCAGTAGACAGTGAAAACTGGAAAGCCCTCTCTGAAGAACTTGGTGACGTGCTCCTTCACGTCCTGTTTCAGTCTGACATTGCCGAACAGGATAGCGAATTCAAGCTCCAAGACGTGATTGATCAGATCAATGAAAAACTGGTACGGCGACACCCTCACGTATTTGGTAACAAGAAAGCGGAAGGTGCTTTCCACGCTAAGCAAAACTGGGAAGCAGCCAAACAGGCTGAGAAAAAAAGAGATTCAAGGCTGGATGGGGTCCCTGTTACACTCCCTGCTCTCATCAGGGCTCAGCGATTGCAGCAAAAGGCCGCCTATGTTGGTTTCGATTGGGAAGAGACGGACCAGGTGTGGAATAAAGTTCACGAAGAGATGGAAGAGCTGAAAAATGCTGAATCAGCTGGAATAAAAAAACACGTGGAGGAAGAAGTGGGTGATCTCTTTTTTTCCCTTGTCAATCTGTGTCGATTTCTAGACATATCAGCAGAGGATGCTCTGAGAAAAGGAAATCAGAAATTCACCAGACGGTTTCAGGCAGTGGAGAAAGAGTTGAAACGACGAGGAAAAAACCTGGAAGAAACTNATTTATCAGAGATGNATGAGATCTGGAACAGTCAGAAAAAGAGNGTTTAGCGCCTACNCTTCAACAATCTTGATATAAACTTTTCTTGTCCGGGGTCCGTCGAAGTCGCAGAGAAAAATCCCCTGCCACGTCCCTAGAACAAGTTTTCCGCTTTCAATAAAAATATTTTCAGATGAACCGATCATACTGGTTTTGATATGGCTGTCGGAATTCCCCTCAGAATGTCGGAAACCACCGTCTTTCGGAACCAGCTTGGTAAGGTGCATCTTGATATCTCGCACCACATCAGGATCGGCACTCTCATTAATTGTAACGCCACAAGTGGTGTGAGGAACATAAATGGTAACGGTTCCGGTGCCGACACTTCTTTTCGCCACCTCCTGAGCCACTTGAGAGGTAATGTCAACCAGGTCCACACGTTCACTTGTGCTTACAGAAAGAGTTTCCATGATTCAATCTACAATGTAGATAACCAAAAAGTTGTTTGTTCTAACCGAGCCCCACATCAAGGACCATCATGATGGTAAAACCCGCCATTACACCAATGGTTGCTAAGTCCGTATTGCCTTCGTATTGGGATTCTGGAATCACCTCTTCCACAACAACAAATATCATGGCACCAGCAGCAAAGGCCAAAGCATAAGGCAAAATAGCCTGGGCTGTCAAAACAATGACTGCTCCTATAACAGCTGCAATTGGTTCAACTACAGCAGAAAGCTGTCCATACCAAAAACTCTTGAGCCGCGAAACTCCTATCCGTCTTAAAGGCATGGCTACTGCAAACCCTTCAGGGAAATTCTGTATACCAATTCCAATGGTAAGAGCTATGGCACCCGCTAGGGATGCGGAAGAAATATCAGCCCCGAGAGCACCGAAAGCGACTCCCACAGCTAGCCCTTCGGGGGCGTTGTGGAGTGTTATCGCCATAACAGTTAGGGTAGTTCGGTGCCAAGTGGTTTCCATACCTTCAGTAGCATCTTGAGGATAACCAATATGAAGGTGGGGCAAAATTTTATCCAAGGCAAATAATACCCCCCCTCCAATCATGAAACCGATGGCTGGCGGTATCCAAGGGCTTGAACCCATGGCTTCGGACATTTCAATAGCCGGCGCCAAAAGGGACCAAAAACTTGCAGCAATCATGACACCACCTGTAAACCCTAACATTAAATCCATGACTTTTCGATTTACCTCTTTAAAAAAGAAAACTGCCGCGGCTCCCAGTGCGGTCAAACCCCAGGTAAACAGACCTCCAAATAATGCCTGCATAATGGGTTCTAGACTTTTAAACCATTCCATGACAGTTAATTCTCAGAGATTGATCCTGATATTATTTTGTCCTAAGGCGAGAATCGTAAGCTACCGTCGCCTCAACACCAAGAGGTCCAACCTAGCAATAAGAAGCCACCTGATGACCACTCATATATGTCAGCAGTTAATGATGGCAATTCCACCATTGAATATAAGCTGGACGTGCTTACAATTTGTCGGCGTTTTCACTCAGGTATGCAGCAACACCTTCAGCTGTATTCACCATACCATCGTCACCTTTTTGCCAACCGGCAGCACAGACCTGTCCGTTCGCTTCGAAAAACTGAAGTGCCTCAACAATCCGAACAACTTCATCCATATTGCGGCCCAAGGGTTCATCATTGACAATTTGATGTCGAACGATTCCATTTTGATCAATCACAAAAGTGGCACGCATGGCCACCCCGGCAGGATAATAGGAATCACCACCATCTGATTGAATTCCGTAAGAGTGGGCAATTGAATGATCCATATCAGCAGCCAGGGTATATTTTAATTGTCCTACCCCACCTTTATTTATTTCCGTATTCCGCCATGCATGATGGGTATGGTGTGAATCAATTGAAATACCGACAACTTCAACACCGAGTTCGGTAAGTTTATCCGTACGATGATCCATGGCGATCAATTCGGAAGGACAAACAAAGGTAAAATCCAATGGATAAAAGAACACAACAGCATATTTCCCATCGCGAGCTTTGGTAAAGTTGTAATCGCCAATAATCGTATTGTCAGCCAAAACAGCTTGGGTGGAAAAATCCGGTGCTTCTTTTCCTACGAGTACACTCATTATTCATTCTCCTTTTTTATTCGTGTTTATTACATGTTCCAATGATGATCATTTCTACATCATCTACTTCAAATTTATAATTCTTTTTTACAGTCTTGCGAATCCCGTCATCCAGTAAATGAACATCAATCAAATCCCCACAAATAGAGCATTTTAAATGGTCATGGGATGTTGTATTCCAATCATAGCGGGTACTATTATCATCACAGATTACCCGCAGAAAACCTTCTGCTGCTAGATGTTTAAGATTCCGATAGACCGTTCCTAGACTGATATTAGGAATCTTTCTTTTTGCTCTTTGGAAAATCCAATCAGCTGTTGGATGCGAGTCTGTGCTTTTCACAATTTCACGAATTGTCTCTTTCTGAAGGCTGTATCGCATGAAAACAGTTTAAATAGAAATGAAAAGTGAAACAACATAAATAGTAATAATTACTATTACTAATTTTGATGTCATGGATTATTCATGTTGACATTCATTCACCTTAGCAAGGAAATTTGCTTGAGATATATGATGAAGAAGGTGCTATTTCTTTGCACGGGAAACTCTTGCCGATCCCAAATGGCAGAAGGTATTTTGAGAGATCTGGCCGGGGACCGGTTTGAGGTTCTCAGCGCCGGCACTCACCCCACGCGGGTTCACCCTGCCGGCATAAAAGTGATGGCCGAATGGGGTATCGATATTTCACATCACACCTCTGATCTCGTCGATGATTATCTTGATGCCGGAATGGATATTGTCATCACCGTCTGTGATGATGCCAACCAACTGTGCCCCACTTTTCCCGGCGCCATAGAGCACATTCACTGGTCTGTAGATGATCCATTCGTGGATTGGTCTGACGAAGAAAATCTGCTGGAACCGTACCGACGGGTCCGGGATACGCTACGGATCCGGATTGAAGAGTTCCTGAGCGAAAGAGATTGAATTCGGTACAAACGTTCATCTTTCATCTGGTTGCCACACCACTGATGGGCCAGATTGTTCTTTCCGAAGTAATGTTTGATCTACCTGGCCCTGACAGCCCCAATGAATTCGTCGAAATCTTCAACCTTTCAGATCAAACTGTTGATCTCGCCGGCTGGCAGATCCGAGACAAAACTTCTACGGACGAATTGACAGATACCGGCAACGGAACGGTTCTAAATGGTAGATCCTACGCCGTCATCCTGGAGGGTGATTATGAATCAGACAATGGTCTATATGACAACCTCATCCCCGACTCTGTCATCGTCCTCAAAGTAGATGATAAATCTATCGGCAATCAGCTCAGTACCAGTGACTCCCTTTTTATCATAAACAGTAGCGGAACAGCTCTGGACAGTGTGGCTTGGACGGATATCTCCGCATCAGGATTTTCGCTGGAAAGACTTTTCCTGGAGAGAGAATCGACTGTGAGCAATTGGGCAACTTCCTTCGATTCTCTTGGTACTCCCGGTTTACCGAACAGCGTCACTCCCACAGCCGTTGACCTGGGCATTGCCGCCGAAAGCATCACCCACACACCGCTCTACCCGGAAGCGGGCGAAATTGTCTCCATCTCCGTTACCGTTTTCGGGAATGGGACCGAAACAGCTGAAGGGATATTAAAAGCGGTTCTGAACGGCATGGAACTGGCCTCATTGAATACACCTTCCCTGGCGTACAGAGATACAACTTTAGTCTCCCTGGAAATCGGAAGTTTTCCTTCAGGAATCCATCAAATTCAGCTGACCATCACCGCCGAAGGCGATGACAATACATTCAACGACACGGCATTGCACGAAATTCGCTCTCCCTTTTCGGTAGGTGTTTTAATGCTCAATGAAATCCTCTACTCACCTGATGAAGGTTTCCCTGAGTTTGTAGAGATTGTGAACGTCAGTTCAGAAACAGTCGATGTAAGTCAGTGGGCCATCTCCGATGCCGACAGATCCAAAAAAAATGACTTGTCCCCAATTGAACTGTGGCCCGAAGAGTACCTCGTTATCGCAGCCGACAGCACCATAACCGTCTCAACCAGCGGTAAATTTGTTGTCCCCGAAGCACGATTTCCTTCCCTCAATAACAGTGGTGATATTCTCTATCTTTTTGATATGACAGGAAAGATCATAGACTCTCTCAGTTTCACCTCTGATTGGGGAGGCTTTGACGGAAGATCTCTGGAGAAACTGAATCCCTCATTCCCGTCCCAACTGAAGGAGCAATGGGGCACTTGTGTCGCTCCTGAAAAAATGACACCGGGTGGAATAAACAGTATCTATCTTGAATCACTTCCCACCTCCAGTACCTTCTCACTCTCACCAAACCCGTTCTCCCCGGATAGTGACGGCAGTGATGATCTTCTTTACATCTCTTACAATCTCCCCTTTTCGCAGGCGGCAGTGACGGTCCATATCTTCGACACCGTAGGCCGAACCATCAGAATCCTTGCCAAGAATCAGGCAAGTGGTTCCGAGGGAATAATGACTTGGGATGGCACCAGTGACAGTGGCGAGAAAGCAAGGATTGGTATCTACATTGTTAAGTTTGCCGTGGTAGAATTGGGTAGCCGCCGACAGGCCGAATGGGTGGAAACTGTGGTACTGGCTGAACGCTTACGGTGATTGCATTTTGAAGAGACAGCAGTGTATACTGGGGACTCAAGCGGAAATAACGAATGAGGAAACCGTAAAAAGGACATCAGAGCACGGGGAAAAGACCTATTAAGATCGCTACCCCGTAGGACCTGGATCAGTTTCCCATCTCACCGACCTGTATCCGGTCCTCTTTGGCCAGCTTCCGGTTAAGGCGCGGCAAATGGCGCTTGTGGAATTCCTCTTTCCGTGGACGGATGCGTTGGTAGACCTCTTGATAATAGGTCCACTGTGATTTCTGGTCGGCGGTGAGCGGACCGGGCCAACCCATTACCTGACTGTACAAGCTCCGTACACGGCTCAGCAGTTCCGAATACAGGCGGCCCGTTTCTTCGATTTCTCTGGCCGCTTTTTCATCCAATTTCTTGCCGTCTTTCCGGTACCTATCCACATGCCATATAACCGGTTGAATACCTTCGTTGTCCTCTACCAAGCCAGTATACAGCTCACCGATTTCCAGAAGGATGGCGGTCCACTTGCGTCGATGTTCCACTGGCAGATCGATGCGTGGATCTTCACGGACGGTGAATGTCTTCTCACGGGATCTGCCGTTCACTTCAAGCCGCGCCCTGTAGAGTCCGGGCATCACCCACGGTCCAGCTGGACCGTCCGGTGGGGTTTTCCGGGTGCGTATGAGTGTGGTATCNACGTTGACGGTATCTACAGGNGCGGCNGGCAGACGAGCATGGCGGAGATCCCATACGATCCNGTTGATACCGGNGGTNGTGTCGGGNTCAAGNGTACGGATNAGCGTGCCNACNGGATCGTAGATNCTGAGNAAAATTTCATCNTNCNTCACGTCATTTTTCAGATAATAATCGATCANAGCNCCGGCNNCGGGATTNTTGCCACGGAAGATCATGTCGCCGGCATGGGCACGGGCACGGGAATANCGGATCTGCTCCGCGTTCGGCACAGAGAACAGTGCGGCTTCATCGGCCAGCATCTCGTGGGATACCTCTTGGAGTGCNTTCAGATTATCCAANATCCAGACTCCGCGGCCGTGTGTACCCAGTACCAGATCATTGTCACGCGGATGGATGANCAGGTCNTTGATGGCCATCAGCGGCATGTTGTTCCGAAGTTCGANCCAGCGATCACCGCCATCTACCGAGATGAACAGCCCCAGCTCCGTACCAAGGTACAGTAGGTTCGGATTACGGAAATCCTCCCGAACAGTTCGCACGACACGCCGATCAGGCAGATTGCCAGTGATAGACTTCCAGGAGTGGCCGTAGTCACTCGATTTAAAGAGATAATTCTCGAAATCATTGTTCCGGTAGTTATTGACTGCCACATAGACCGTTCCCGAACGGAAACGGGACGGCTCGATACCATTGATCCATGCATCATCCGGCAGGCCGGACAGACGGTCGGATACCTCGATCCACGTTCTTCCTCCGTCACGGGAAACCTTTACATTGCCGTCGTCCGTCCCGATGTAGAGCGCCGTCGAATCCTTCGGCGACTCGGCGATGGCGGTCAGGGTCGGATAGTAGGGGATACCGTCGTCCAGCGACAGGGTGGTTTCGTGCGGCACCACGCCCATGATGGGCAGGTTGCGACGGTTGACACCGGTGGTCAGATCACCCAGAGACACCCAGGAGGCTCCACCATCGGCACTCTTCCACAGGATGTTGGTTCCGGCGTAAATGGTTTTGGGATCGTGGGAGGAGATGAGAAATGGTCCGTCCCAGTTGGCCGGCGCCATGGCGTTGCCCAGTTCCGGCTCCTGCGTACCAGGACCCCAGGCCTCCCAGTTGCGGCGCGCAGCGATGCGGCCCTTCGGATCGCCCGGACGAATGGATCGCCGCTGCCGCGTATTCAAGTCGAACAGCGATAGACCTAGGTACTGTGATTCGACGTAGACGGCATTCGAATTTTCTGGATGTGGTAGACTAAGAAACCCGTCACCTCCACCTGTGCGATTCCATTCGTTATTGAGGATTCCATCACTCAGATAATTGGCATTGGGCCCCACCCAGCTTCCGTTGTCCTGCAAGCCACCATAAACCCGGTACGGATGCTGCATATCCACCATGACCCTGTAAAACTGACTCAACGGCAACGACGTAACGAACAGCCAGGTCTTGCCCCGGTCGTACGAAATCCCAACTCCGCCATCGTCCCCTTTTATCACATGGCGCGAATCGGCAGGATTGACCCACAGAATGCGGTCGTCGCCGTGCAGGGACTGGGGGGGCGCCCGGAACGTAATACCGCCGTCGTCCGAATAGCTGTAGCGGTTCATCATGTAGATGCGCTGGTCGTCGCTGGGATCCACAAGCGGCTGGCTGGCGTACATGGGACGCGGGTTCCAATCACTCATGTGCGTCCATGTTTCTCCTTTGTCTTCAGAGCGATACAGACCGGCGCGGCGTTCGCCGTAGGCGGTAGAGGCGTTGTATTGAAAACCCTGTTCGAGTGAGATATAGACGATGTTCGGATCGCTGCGGTATACGGAGATCCCGATACGTCCTTTCTCACTTTCGGGTAAACCATTCGTCAACTCCGTCCATGTGATGCCACCATCCGTAGTCTTGTGCAGACCGCTGCCCGGACCGCCACCATGGAAGCCGTAAGGACGACGACGGCGCTGGTAGGTAGCCGCGTACAGCGTGTTCGGATCGGACGGGTCCATGGCCACATCAACTACCCCGGTGTTCTCATCCACATAGAGGATACGGCTCCAAGTGGCCCCGCCGTCCGTGGTCTTATACAGACCACGTTCCCCGTTCGGTCCCCACAGGTGTCCCATGGCTGCCACATAAACCATGTCCGGATTGCCAGGATGCATCACGATACGGCCGATGTGGTGGCTATCACGCAGGCCCATATTCACCCACGTCTTACCGGCGTCGATAGACTTGTACACACCGTCTCCCCAGGATGAACTCTGACGATTAGCCCGTTCTCC
>PBTS01000048.1:0-19062 GCA_002729175.1 Fidelibacterota bacterium | reverse complement strand
TTGGACATACATATCAAACAATTCCGCCACAATGGTGGCAATGACCTTGTTTGTTGTGACAGATCCGTAGCCTCCCACAGAATGACCCCGCATGGAGAAGGTTCCCTCTGTTCGGACGTCAGTTGATTCTCCGGTTGAAAGAGCCAGTTCATGATCAATTCCCAGTGCAAAATATTTTTTGTCGTTCTTTATCATATTTTCCACCGTCGCCATAATATCATCCGGCCGGACATCCCGGGACCCCAGCCCTGCTGATCCCGAATAAATGGCTGGTATCTTTATGGTGTTTTCCTTGTCATGCGAAGCAAAGTCTGCAAATGCCGCTTTTATTTCCATAGTGAGGGGATTGCTTTCAGCTAGGGGGTTATCCATCCTTTCCAAGACGGATATGGCTTTAACGTTCTTAAGCTTTTCCACAATTTCTTTCCCAGGGAACGGCCTAAAGGATGTTACATGAACAATACCTGCTTTTATGTTCTTTTCCTTACGTAAATAATCAACAGCGGATTCTGCGGTCTCAATCATGGAACCTAGCCCCACAATGGCAACCTCAGCGTCCTCCATTTTGTACTCTGAGATCAGTCCGTATTTTCTCCCAGTAAGGGTGTAGAATTCTTCCATGGCAGCGACCAGGTGCTGCTCCACCTTATCCGTATAGGCCCGCTGAGCAACTTTTCCCTTCATATAGGAATCCTGGTTTTGAACAACGCCTGACATCACAGGGTGATAGGGGTCCATCATATTCACCAGTTTGTCTTGGGGTTTTCCCACAAACAGCTCCATCATCTCCGGTTCCGGCAGAAGAACATTCTCAATGGTATGTGTTGTTAAAAACCCGTCCATAATATTCATGAATGGTGTGTTGGTGTCTTCAGCTGCGCGGCGGGCAATCAGGGCCAAGTCTCCGGTCTCCTGGGCATTCCTTGCAAACAGCATGCCCCAGCCACAGTCTGTTACAGCCATAACATCATCGTGCCCTGCATGCACATTCAAAGAATGAGATGTTAAGGCCCTGGCACCAATTTGAAACACAACAGGGAGGCGTTTCCCTGAAATTGTATAGAGCACTTCCTTCATGAGTACCAAGCCCTGGCCTGATGTAAAATTGGTAACGCGGCCCCCGGCCAAAGCGAATCCTTCACAGGCAGACGCTGAACTGTGTTCTGATTCGGGCTCGATAAAGGCCATCTCTTCACCCCAGATGTTTTTACCGCCATTTGCAATAATAGCCTGGTAGCCCGCACCCATGGTGGTGGATGACGTGATTGGATAAGCACAAGCCCCCTGAGTGATGTGGGTTTCTACCCAGACAATAATTGCCGCGCCATCCGCAGTAGATTTGATCCCCGGAAACTTTATCAACGCTCTTTTAAACCCTATGTAATGGATGTAAATACATTCACATCATTCTGCTTTGTATATCCGTCTCGTTGTCAATTTAAACCTGTTTCCTATAATTCTTGCTGAAGAATTAATTTGCTGCTAGAACTCCAGCGTCACCCCGCCTACGGGCACGGTTTTATATTGCCACACTTCTTCCTTTGTCCCGTCCGAGCTGTAGGCATAATCCCAGATGTTGTTGCGATCGTAGATGTTCATAATGTCAACATAGGTCACAATATTCATTTTGGGAAGCATCCATCTCTGCAGAAACATGAAATCGAGTCTNTGGTACTCGGGGAAGCGAAGACTGTTCCAGTCGGCATCCTCGGNAGCTACCCAGTCNCGNAGCTCGGGAAAGTAGGTCCGCTCCGTATAGGGNCGGCCGCTGTTGTAGCCAAAACGAACATTCAGCTCAACCTCATCNGCCAGAGGATTCAAAGGCCCCAGAACCNTTGAGGCNATCCGGAACCATTTTTTCTTCTTCAACTCCTGATACCACACCTCTTTATGGAACTTCTTTTTCCACCCTCCGATAAAGGTGAGCTGATGCCGAATGTCGTAATCCCAGTCATACCATTCCCCTCCCCGTTCTTTGTCATTCAATGATCCACTGCCTGTAAAGAAGAGTCGCATATCCTTGGCCTGGGAGTGACTCCACGCATAACTGAGGAGAAGGTGCCAGTTCTGTGTCATTTTTTTCTGCAGGAATAATTCGAAGCCGCGACTCCTTGCTTCCCCTGCGTTCAGCCAATGTGCTCTGTGTTCCAAAGGTAACGGATATTCTTCCTTCGGATTGGTCCAGTAATAGCGCGTTGGGAGATTTTCGTACATCTTGTAGAATGCTTCCAGTGAGCCGCGGAAGTCCGGGGCAAAGAAGTGCTCGATGCCGACTACGAACTGGTGTGTGAACCTCGCTTTGAGATCGTGGTTCAGATCATCGGGGTCTCGGTAGACAAGATAGTATCCCGGGTACTGGTAGTGTTTGCCATAGCCCATATGGAGATTAGTCTCGTCATCCAGGAAGAGTTCCAGATTAACGCGGGGAGACATAACCAGTTCTTCCGTAGCCGTAAAATAGTCTGCACGCCCTCCGGCAGTGACCTGTGCTCTCTGACCAAGACCTGCCTGCCATTGTGCATAGGTTCCCATCTTCCACGTGGCTTCGTTCTCATTGAAATTGAACTCAGGTTGAACGTGCGAAACGCCAATGGTGGGAGGATCCCTAACAGTCCATTGTTCACCGTCCCAGAAGGACGTGTCATACAGGAACAGAGAGTCTGTTCCTCCCCATTCATCATATAAAAAATCGATGTTTCTTAACAAAGTACCTACAGAAAAACTCCCGAGATCAGACCTTAGAGACCAGTCAGATTTTAAGGTGTTTTCGGTAATTTTGTTGTCGCGCGTGAACCATGGATAGTCCTTTGCACCAAAATTGTAAACCCAGGTATAGGATTTCTTGGTTACTGAGGATAGTGTCGTCAATCCGTAGCCACGCTGACCCAGAAGTGTTTGCAAGCTGGCACCAGCAACATAAACTTCGCCTTCCCAATCGACACTCTCTGCCCCGCGGGTAAGCACTTCATTTTCGGAAATAATGTTGATCTGGTCAAATCCCGCCAGAGCATTAAGAATGATCCGGTTGCTGGGTGACAGGTCATAAACGATCTTTACCTGATGATTGTTGTACTGGGGAACTGCCGTCATGCCGATATTTTCCACGATCAAATCCAAGAAACTCCAGGTAGTGCTGGTCAAAAATGCCCCCTTACCGCCTGCAATGGGCCCCTCAGCATTTATTCTTGCACCGGCCATAGAAAGATCAAACGCTGTCTCAAACTGCTCCCGGGATCCTTCCCGCAATCTGATGTCCATAACACTACTGGCTTTGTCCCCATAACGGGCCGAGAATGCTCCCGGTGTGAACTCAATCTCCCGAACAAAGAGCGGGTTAATCATATTAATAGGACCGCCTCCGGCCCCCTCAATACCGAAATGGTTGGGATTAGGTATCTCAATATTATCCAGAAGGAATAGGTTCTCTCCTGGCATGCCTCCCCGTGTAATAATCTCGTTTTCCTGATCGCTTGCGGATGTTACCGATGGCAGAGATTGCACCATCCGCTGGATATCAAACGCCCCGCCAGGATCACTACGAATCTCAAAGTTATCTACATGCATGGTACTCAAGACAGACGCCGAAGAGCGTGTGAAAGCTTTCCCCGTTACCTCTATGGCCTCCCCTTCAAGAGACTCCATTTTTAGCTCAATGATCAGATTCAGAGGGCGGGCGGTGGTGACCATCAGGTTGAGAAACACCCTCATCTCATAGCCCATCATGCTCACCTGAAGGTGCCTTGTTCCGACGCCGATCCCTGTTATCTCAAACTTCCCTTCCAGATCGGTGGCATCACCCAGTTGAGTATCGACAATCATAACGTTTGCACCGATAAGAGGCTGTAACGTATTTGCATCTCTAACCACACCCAATACAGAGCCTGTATCAGCCATTAAAAAAGAAGATATCAAGAACAGAAATGTTTGGGCTGTTATCTTCATTTGCTGTTGTTATTTATATTTGACGATGTCAAGCTTACTGGGGTAGCTATTGCTTACTTTCAACAATCAAATAAGTCGCCTTTCTGATTTCAAACACTGTTGATTGACGGAAAGTTTCTTATTATACAATTTGTTGATATACACAGTTGTCTAACAAATAATCTCACTATCTGAAAAATCATTGGTCAAACTTAATATTTCAAGGCGAAAGGGATTTGTCAAAAAAGGGACCATGTATAAATTCACCACTGATTAATGTTTACCAATCAATCCGAGGGACACTATGATGAGTGAAGAAAAAGAGAAAAAACCTTATCGCTACCTGGTGACCCTCCGTTGGTATGTTGAAACTGATGATGAGTTGATCGCTGGTGCTGAAGAAACGGACAACAAACTTCTGGATCTTGTGAGGCGTAAAACAGACCGTGAAGAATCTTGTTCAATGTGCCCCACTCGGAATCAGCAGGGCTATGCCATTCTACCTCACCATGACTTTATGGGCAATAAATCTATATATATGACAACAGAACAAATCAAGGAATAAGAAATGGGTTCGGATCAGACAGGCAACAAAAGCGGACTGGGTGACATCATTGTAGCACCGTTGAATAAGCTGATTAACTGGGCCAGAGCTGCATCACCCTGGTACTTCCAGTTTGGTCTCGCGTGCTGCGCCATCGAGATGATGGCTACTGCCGCCTCACGGCACGATCTTGAGCGGATCGGTATGATGCCCCGCTCATCACCCCGCCAAGCGGATGTGATGATTGTGGCAGGAACTGTCACTATGAAGATGGCCACTCGTGTAAAACGGCTATATGAACAGATGGCTGATCCTAAGTACGTTGTCTCTATGGGAAGCTGTGCCACCAGCGGTGGCCCTTACTGGCAGTACGGTTATCACGTACTTAAAGGTGTTGATCTTATTGTGCCGGTGGATGTCTATATCCCTGGATGCCCTCCACGCCCAGAAGCTCTCATCGAAGGTCTTTTGAAACTTCAAGAGAAAATTCTTAAGGAGAAGCCTATGCAAGACACCGTATCAAAAAATCTCCGGGAACTCTTCTCTAATAAGGTCAATGGCGGAAAAAAAATAGCAACTACCGAGGCCTAAATACCCCTTCCTCGCGGAAAGGAGAGGACCTCACTAAAGAAACCGCCTGTGTGCGGTTTTTTTATTGCTTCAACTTTAGTCAAGCCAACCGTTACAGATACGCCAAAAGATCACGGTTGAGTCCGGCAGGAGTCTCTTAATACGATGTTCGCGAAACCCCTCAAATGTGGCGCCAACTTTCACTTGCTTCCAGTCGTTAGAGAGAAGTAATCTTCACTCTTAATTCAACCACTCTACTTTTCATGTCACTCTCGGACTTAATATCAGAAGTTAAAAATGTTATCGCATCGCAGCTCCGGTCACGGGAAGATCTCCGGGTTGGGTTGGAAGTGGAAAACCTCATCTACGATCAGAAGATGAACAGAATTCCCGTTAATTCGGGCACCACTTTTTCTACGTCAGATTTGAAAGCTCGCCTTGAGGATAAGAATTCAGAAAAGGGGATTGCCCCTACTCTCACCATGGAACCGGGTGGTCAAATAGAATATGCCTCAGAGCCACATAGGTCTCTTTACGATCTGAATAGTGAATTGAAAACTTATATGGCAAATCTTTTCCACATTGCTGAAGAAAACAATCTTATGGTATCTGACCTTGCACTGGAACCTGTTCTCCCCGCCAAGAATATTACCATTATAGATCACATGAAATACAAATTGATGCATGGGCGGTTTGCTGAAACAGGAACGCATGGTCACGAAATGATGCTCAACTCATCCAGCATCCAGATCAACCTGGATTACACTTCTCTAGAAGAAGCTGAAAAGCTTGCCTTTGTATCTGACTGTCTTCATCCGTTCATTGCTCTCCTTTTTTCAAACGCTCCTTTTTACCGAGGTAAGCCTGCCGGGAAGCAGAATATGCGTGAAATCATTTGGCGAAACACAGACCCCAGCAGGAGCAACTGCCTATTTGATCATGATATTAAATCCCCTGATGGCCTGCTGGACAACTTTTCGGCCTACGTTCTTAATACTCCCACTCTGTTTACGTTTGAAAAAGATGGCTCAGCTGGAACTTACGAGGGAACTCTTGGAGGCTGGCTTGGCTCTCTTTACGACCGCGGCGTACTTGAATCCGAAGACATTATGACTGCTCTCCACCAAATCTTTACGCAGGTCCGTTTCAAACATATTCTTGAAATCCGTGGTCCCGACCACCTCCCCTTTGGCTATGAACTTGCACCGGCTGCTTTCTTTCAAGGGATACTTCGTTCACCAGATACGCTTGAAAAAGTGATGGAAATTTGCAAAAAATGGAGTAGTGGAGATCGGAAGCGGCTCAATGAATTGGCGCAAACAATCGATTTCTCCTGTGAGGTGGCGGGACAAACCCTGCAGGTGTGGTGTGAACAGTTTTTATCCTTTGCTCTGGAAGGTTTGACTGAGAGTGGAGAAAAGAAATTTCTTGAACCGTTTGCTGAAGAGTTTTTAACGACAGGACCTTTTTCTCTCTCAATTCAAGCGTCATTCGAACAGTCTGGGAAGAGTATAGAACAGTTCCTGAAAGACCGATGGGAAGAACAAAAAGATTT
Source organism: Fidelibacterota bacterium (assembly GCA_002729175.1). Classification (GTDB taxonomy): domain Bacteria; phylum Fidelibacterota; class Marinisomatia; order Marinisomatales; family S15-B10; genus UBA2125. Next base: position 12,472 of record PBTS01000048.1, on the reverse strand, counting down.
GTTAGGCGAAAGAATAAAGCAATGAGAAGGTGCCTGTGGCAAACAGTCCTTTAATCGGTATTGCTCCTGGGTACTTTGTTAAAGAAAATGCCTATTGGCACATGACAAGAGAAGCATATAGTCAATGCGTCTGGAAAGCAGATGGATTCCCACTCGTTCTTACCTACCCTGAAAAAGAAGATCATGTTTCTGACATTGCTGACCAGTTAAATGGGTTGATTCTCACTGGCGGTCCTGATCTCCCTATCGATGTCTATGGCGGTTCTCCATACGATCTGAAAGATGAAGAGCCAATGCACCCAGCCCGAGTCTCCTTCGACCGAAAAATTTTGGACGCATTTATAAAAAGAAATAAACCGGTTCTCGCCGTCTGCGCCGGACTTCAACTAATCAATGTTATGAACGGTGGCACGCTTTACGAAGATGTCCCTTCACAGCTTAAAGGTGCGCTGGATCACGGTGACTATAAGGGTCCTGTGGTAAATCATTCTGCAGAAATTGACCAGTCAAGTCTTCTCAGGAATGTTTTGGGAAGTTCTTGCCCTACAGTGAACAGCACTCACCATCAGGGCATTCGTGACCTTGGTAAAAACCTCATACCAGTGGCGTTTTCCCCTGATGGACTCATCGAAGCCGTTGAACCAATAAATGGCGAAGCGAAATTTCTTGCCGTTCAGTGGCATCCTGAGCAGATGCAGCACGATGAAATACAGATGAAGCTATTTGAATGGCTGGTGGAAGAGGCCGCCGTCTAACCTGTCAATAAAAAGCAATGTCTTGATCAAGTAAATTATGTAACGGTCGCTGCACCGCCGCGGCGTGGATCACCGGCTCCCCCTTGCGGTGTCACAGAATTCGCACCACCAAAATATAGATTCAGATCATTCCATCGATGNATCTCNAAAAAATTCTTCAGTTTATCCANTTGTNCTTCATCTACTCCTGGCTCTACTTGNAACNTATTCCCNTCNACATGAATACGTGGTGCCANGACGGCNTCTTCCACTTCCATATCGCCANAGAGAACATTGACGATCACCTGAACAATAGCTGAACGGATTCTGTTNCTCCCTGCACTGCCTGTTACCATAGCAGGANNTCCNTTTTTCATNACAATNGTGGGGGCTACCATAGATGGAAGGCGGTCTCCTGNTTTATGAAGATGAAATCCCTGAGGGTTTAAATCCTCTTCACCCAGCATATTGTTCAGCATAAAACCGAGACCAGGAAGAATATATCCGCATCCTTCTCCGTTTGTGGTGGTGACGCTTGCGGTATTTCCTTCCGTGTCCAGAATGCTCACCTGTGTGGTAGCGCCACGAGAGTTGGGCTCTTGGCCGTTTTTTCTCCCCGGTCGCTTCGTCAGAAACTTTTCAACATACGTTTGGAAATCATCATCTACACAAAACCGGGGGCGGTTACTCATGACAGTCCCCCCGGGAAGTTTGTTCTGACGAGCCTCATTAGTAATCGACAGAGCTAAAGCCATATCAATCAGTTCAATTGACGGCCCTGCGGAAAGAATCATCTGCTCCAGAAGACAGAACGAAAAATCGATGAGAATGCCACTCATGGCTGGTGGCGGATTGAGATAGACCTTGTGACCGAAAAAATCGGTGCTTATAGGCGTTCTCTCCTTCACTTTATACTGCTCCAGATCAGCTTTCTTCAATAAACCTTCTTCCCCCACCCATTCTACAATTCTGTCAGCCACTTCACCTTTATACATCAGATCGACCCCTTCACAGGCCAATCCATCCAGAAAATCAGCCAAGTCGGGAATAGCCAATCTATCGCCTGTTTGAAGCAATGTTTTGTTAGGTGAATAAAGTTTTTTCCCTGCTGCCTCATAATTGAGGATTGGAGCCAGAATCTTTACTAGATAGACTTGCGCATCAGAAAGAACTGCACCTTCTTTTGCAACGCGAATGGCGGGAGCCAGGAGATCCTTTCTGTCTAACTTTCCCAACACATCATGAACATGTAGGAGTCCCGCCACCGTCCCAGGTACAGCGATGGATCCTTTCCCTATGTGGAACTGCTGCTGCTCCGGGCCAAAGTCTACCTCAATATCAAAAAATTCCATTTGGTTCGGTTCAATCACACCACTTGGCATATCCACAAAAAAGTCAAATAAAACAGCCTGCCCATCAGCTGGATAGGCCATAAAATGCCCTCCTCCGCCTGGACCGGTAAGAGACGGCTCCGCCGTCATTGATGTAAATACCGCCGCCACAGCGGCATCATAGGCGTTACCACCTAACCACAGGGTCTCCTTGGCCGTTTCTGCGGTAGTCTTGTCACCTGCTGCAATAATGTTTTTGTCCACAGTCTTGCTTACCCTTTTAACGTTGGGGCTGCAAAGTAAGCCCCGTCAGAACTGGTGTCAAAGTAAATAGGTTTTGAAGTAATAGTGCCATTTGCAAATCTCTTACTGCTACAATCAGACGGACCCACACATTATTAAAGGGCACCAACGAGGTCTGCTCGCAGCTAAATAGGGCGGAAAATCGGTAGGAATCGACTACTCAAACAGCCGCTGCTTTTTCTTTTTTCTTGCTAAATCCTATGGCAGCCATCTTACGACGTATATAGGCAAAGACTTCTAAAAGCGGAAGGTCCTTTGGGCAGACATCGTCACATGCCATCATGCCAATACATCCAAATATACCGCTATCCGTTGATATCAATTTAAACCAATCCTCTTCATCACGTTGGTCTCTGGGATCTATCACGAACCGTCCGATTCTGTTCAGTCCGGCAGCTCCCAGAAAATCAGGGACTACCTGCGCAGTGGCACAGCCAGCGAGACAGCAACCGCACTCAATGCACCGCTCCGCTTCATAGATTTTGTTGGCGGTGGCATTGTCCATCCGCTCTTCTTCAGTCTGCGGATCAAACTCTGTCTGGGTGTGTATCCACGATTCAACCCGTTCAGCTACTTCCCGAAACCACACTCCTGTATCCACAGAGAGGTCACCCAGTAATTTGAAAAACGGCAGTGGGTAAAGAGTGATTGTGTTAGGGAGATCAGAAGTCAATGTTCGGCACGCCAGCGTTGGGCGTCCGTTAATCATCATTCCGCAGGAACCGCATATCCCGGCACGGCAGACAAAATCAAACATAAGATCAGGAGCTTGTTGTTCTCTAATTAAGTTAAGAGCAGTAAAAACATTAAGGCGCGGGGTCTCTTCTAACTGAAAAATATCGATGCGTGGTTTGTCATTCTCGGCAGTTGAATTATATCTGAATATCTCAAACGTAAGCGCTCTACCCATCACTGCGTTTCCTTCCAGGCTTCTTTTGGTAAACGGGCTCCCGTCGGCTCAATAGGGTCTAACCGTCCTTTCGCTTTCTGTTCTTCATCTACTCTGGAATTGTATTCATCAACCGTGATTTCCATTGAAATCTGCTGTCCTCCTCCGTATCCACGATCACCAGGCGGCAGGTCGAGAACACCTACCGGCTCATACTCAAACACCGGCTCGCCTTGTGGATCCGGCCACCTGGCTAAGGTACGATTCAACCAGTTGACATCATCCCTATCTGGATAATCGTCACGAGAGTGTGCTCCCCGTGATTCTTTCCTGTTCAAAGCACCTTGAGCAATTAGCAGTGCCTGCTTAGCCATTCCCTCTATGCGTAAGGCAAAGGAGAGTTCGGGATTCATCCCAGGAGCCTTCGATCTCACTTTTACGTTCTCCACTCTTTTTACCAGATCTTGCAATCCCGTTGTTGCTTTCTCCAGTCCTTCGCCAGTCCTAAAAATATGAACATGTGTTTTCAGAAGATTAGAAATCTCATACCGAAGTTCGTAAACATTTTCTCCATCAGCTGAATTGAGAAGGTGGCCAATTTTCTCCTTCTCCTTTTGAACAAACTGTTCTGCTAAAGAAACATCTGCTACCAAAGCAGTTTTCTTCGCATGCTCTGCAATCTGTTTCCCAACCACCATGCCGGCAACTACAGTCTCAGCAAGCGAATTCCCACCCAGCCGGTTGAAACCATGCATATCCCAACAGGAAACTTCCCCCAAGGCAAAAAGCCCTTCCATGTTGTAAGTGTGTCCATCCTTATTCACACGAATGCCACCCATGGAATAGTGTTGGGTGGGACGCACAGGAACCAAGTCTTTAATGGGATTAACGCCAATGAAATACATGCAAATATCATAAACTTCCCGGAGTTTCGTCTTGAGATGTGTTTCTCCTAGGTGACGTAAATCCAGCCAGAGGTGTTCACCATATGGGGATTGCACTCCCTTCCCTTTCAGCATGTGTTCTTTCATTCTGCGAGACACAACATCACGAGAGGCCAGTTCCTGCTTCTCGGGTTCATAGTCCGGCATGAATCTGTATTCATCAACATCAAGAAGTAATCCCCCATCCCCGCGGCACCCCTCTGTCACCAGGATATCAGTAGGTACTATCCCAGTAGGATGGAACTGAACGGCTTCCATGTTTGCTAGAGGAACCACTCCCGTCTGCAATGCTAGCCAGGAACCGGTTCCTTCATTAATAACGGCATTTGTGGATTCGCCGTAAATCCGTCCGTACCCACCGGTGGCAATAACAGTAGTTTTTGACATATAAGCCAATATCTCTCCATCACGCAGTGAGCGGACTACTGCGCCAACACATTCCCTGTCTTTATGAATCAGCCGTAGCGCTTCCATGCGGTCATGGACTGTAATTCCAAGTTGGACTACCATATTATCCATGGTATACAGAACAGTATGTCCGGTACCGTCCGCCGTATAACAGGTCCGCCATTTGGCGGTTCCTCCAAAATCTCGTGCGGTGATCAAACCTTCTTTACCATAATCTTCCACAATCGTGGTTTTCTTCCCTTTGATGTAAACTTCTCGGGGTCCGCCTTCTACCCGGTTCCACGGCACTCCAAAATGCGCCATCTCTCGCATGGCAATAGGTGCATTATCAGCGAAAATACGGGCAACTTCCTGATCAGCGCCCCAATCGGATCCTTTTACGGTATCCAACCAATGGATCGTGGTGTTATCACCTTTTCCCTTCACGGAATTCCCTAGAGACGCCTGCATTCCGCCCTGAGCGGCGGAAGAATGGCTCCGTCGGGGAGGGACCAAGGAAAGGATGATCACATCCAACCCTTCGCTGGCAGAAGCTATGGCCGCCCGTTCTCCTGCCAGACCGGCACCAATTACTAGCACATCTGTGGTAATTACTTTACTCATAGGGAATTGTCCCAAACTCCTGCCATTAATGATTCCAGTGGGGGTTCAATCAAGCCCGATAGCACAGCCAGCGTAACAATCCCAACCAGAACAAAAAACATGAGAATAAATTGTTCAACAATATGTGTTTTTCTGCGCGTCACTTTACCAATTAAAGCAAGCTGTTTGCCGAGCCACCATTTCACAGTAAAGCGGTAAAGTCCAATTCCCGCATGGAATTCAACACAGACTAATAAGACAACATACAGCAGCCAAAGACCTGACCCGACCCGGTTGGTACTTTCCAATGCAGTTATGCCAGCCCCACCCAAAGTCCGCTGCAAAATGTCCGTACCAACAATAAACAGATGGATTGAACCTAAAACAAGAATAGTCATACCTGACCGCACCTGCCAGATCCAGAGAGTCGTCTCAGAATGACTGCGGAGGCGGATGTCGGATGTTACATCTTGATCCCATCTACTTCGGGATTTTTTAATGCTTCTACCCAGTTCCATCATTCTTTTGCGATCACGTAAGCCTCCGGGAATCTTGCGGCTGGCGGTAACAAAATGGACAAAAAACACGATGGTTATCAGAATGATAGTTATTTGTGCAAGCCATGTATTCTCAAAGAGGTCAGCAACAAAATCAAATGTTTGTTCTCCAGTTAGAATGGAACTGACAAACAGCATATGCCCCCACATGAACAGAGCAAGAAAAACTCCTGTTAGGCCGCTAATCCATTCATCTTTCAACGTTTTTTTTGCACGATCATAGGAATCACTATCCGGTCCGTGTTGTGAGGTACCACTCGAACGTAGACTTAGATTCACATCCACTACTATTAGCCTTTCAGTTTAGGCGGAATATATATGTTGTTAAAATCCAATCCATTTCCTGTATAAATCTTATTAAGCATGATGGTCTGATATTTTCTGACAATTGAATCACAAAATGGAAAGGTAGATTACCACAATTCTAGTGAGTAGTTTGATTTCTCCTGAGCTCGGGACGAGCTGCCTAGAGGTTCCCAAGGTGGAAACAAGGGTATAATCAGAGCATTTAACTCCTCTCCCCTTTTCGAAACGTGGAGCTATCCTTTCAAACGAAAGTTGACTGGAATTGAAATCCAGACACCAACAGCTCGATCGCGTTGCTTTGCAGGCTTGAACCTTGTCTTCTCGATTGCGGTCATTGCTGCTTCATTCAAGCCAGTATTGGGGATTCCTTTAAGCACCACAGTGTCAGTCACCTTCCCTTTTTTATCAACAAAGGCCTGTATTACTACAGTTCCTTCAATCCCTGCCTCCTGTGCAATTTCAGGATAAATAATATTACGCTGAATGGCGGCATATCCCCCTAAAGGAACCGGGGGATCGTCATAAGGAATAAACCGAACTCGGGGGCCTTCGTCGGGTGGTGGTGGTGGTGCATCCCACTCAACAAAATCCTCTAATTCCGTCTCTTCGATGGTGACATCATCAGCCAGATCTTCATTCTCTGATTCTACGGGTATGGATGGTCTTGATGGTGGCGGTGGTAGATCAAACTGCTGTGTCTGCGGAATATCAAACTGTTCAATCTCAATCTGTATCTCTTTCTCCAAGAATTCTTTAGTCTTAAAACGTGGAAAAGCGACCAAAATTGTAATAAGCATTAAAACACCTATTAACATTGACACACGTACAGCTATTGGATAACGTAATTTCAGAGAGACGCTTGGGTTTTTTCTAAGAATCATGACGGTGCTGCCACCTTTGAAGAATAGTTGATTTTCAAAGCATCAGCTTCGCGCAACTCATTATGCATATTACCAATAAGTTCCATGGTTGCGTCCCTGTCTGCCTTCAGTGATACAGTCAGTTGCGGGTCGGCCACACGTTTGTCATACATTACATGCTTCACATTATCCAGAGAGATAATCTTATCATCAATAGAGATCAAACCATCTTTAGATACAAAAATATGAGAAGTATGACGTTTTGACTCCAAGCGCTCAATCTTCCTCGCCTGCGGCAAGAAAACATTCAGCCCTTCATACTCACGAAGAACTGTAGTGACCATAAAGAAGATAAGCAGCATGAATATAATATCAGGCATAGACGCTGTTGGAATTTCACTTGAAACTTTTGTATTGGAAGAAAACTTCATTTCCCGGTTTCCGCAATGGAAATTCTTGTTGCGTTAGCCATTTTTAACTGATCCAGCACGTTAACATATGCTTGATACCTAGCTTTGGGGTGCGTTTTTACTGAAAAAATCAGTTTGTCGTTTGCTGCCATTTTTTCCCGAACCACCTGACGAATATCACGCATTTGAATTGGCTCCTTGTCAAGCAAAATATCGCCTCGAGCATTGATCAGAATGTTCGAAATGTTTCTCTTCGGAATCTCTTTTTCTTCTCCCTTGGGGGGCAACACAAGCCCTAGCCCCTTATCCATATCAATGGTCGTGGTAACAAGAAAAAAGATGAGCAATAGAAACGCTATATCCGCCATAGAAGCAGTAGGAATTTCGCCAGCTTTGACCCGTTTTTTCATGGATTCAAATGTTCTTTCTTATTGTTATTCCTGTTTGCTTGCTATCTCCATTTCAACAAGCTCATCTATTAGCATGACGGAATTCTCTTCCATGTCTATGATAAGCTTGTCAACACGGGAGATGAGAAAGTTTTGGAACGTCTGAATGATAATAGCAACCACAAGACCGAATAGTGTTGTCAGTAGTGCAATGGAAATACCGCCAGCCACAACAGCCGGTGAAATATCATTGGCCGCTTTAATGTCATCGAAGGCCTGGATCATACCTGCCACCGTGCCTGTAAATCCAAGCATGGGTGCTAGCGTAACAACGGTACTAAGCCAAACCATGTTCTTTTCCAGAAAGGCCATTTCTATGGTTCCCGCATTTTCGATCCCTTTCTCCACTGCTTCAATGCCGCGATGTGACCGGCTCAGTCCTGCATGGAATATCTCAGCAACAGGACCACGAGTGTTAGAACATATCTCAACGGCCTTATCGCGTCCTTCATCATGAAGGGCTGTGCGTACGTCAGTCATAAACTTTATCGTATTGACTGAGGCGCGAAATAGTGTATAAACCCTCTCAATACCGAAACCGAGACCAAAAATCAATAAGCCGAGAATGGGGTACATAAATGGACCACCATCTAAAAAATATTGAACCATAACCGTTTTCTCCTTACTAAAGACTTCTTAACGCCCACAAAAATAATGCTCCCATTGAGGAATGTCAAACTTCCTTTCATAATTATACTAAGTATTCTATAACCTTACTAATGGTGAACTAGAAACTTGGCAGCATCATCAAAGTGCGACAAAGCAGCCGTTACCTGCGGGTCTTCGCTTACAAACATTTGATAGTATGCTGATTTTCCCCATATAGCTCCTGCAACCTCGGCCTTTAGAACAGACCTGAGATAGCTAATATCTTTATCAAGCTCTTTTCTGTCAAAGTCTACCTTTTGATTCTTTGCGTAGGTTAGAAAATTTTCTGTCAGTTCTGCGGTGATCTGAAAATCACGATTAAACTCTATGAGATCCTTCCAGTCAGCCTTTCTCCCTTTGGCATAATCTGTCCCCCAATTGAAAGTGGGGCGATTGGGATGCCCAACTAAGCGAGTTGTGGTTGCTGTATACTTGGAGAGTGGTACATACACATCAGGCGAAATACCACCGCCTCCATGAACCTCTCTTCCACTCTTTGTTTTGTATTTAGGCTTATCCATTCTCAGGGAGTCAAGCAGTTCCTCCCTGTCTTCCTTGCCCAAATCTTCATAATAATCCCTTGTCCCGTTGTCATACGGTCGCTGGATCAACCTTCCACTGGGGGTATAATACCTGGCAATTGTAACCCGAAGCGCGGACCCATCTTTAAGGGGCCACTGCCGCTGAACTAATCCTTTTCCAAAGCTGGTCTCTCCCATCACAAGGCCCCGATCCAAATCTTGAACTGCGCCAGCAACAATTTCACTGGCACTGGCAGACCAGCGGTTTATCAACACAATAACAGCGAAATCTCCGTAACCACGCTTCGGGCTTGCAATATAAACCTCTGACATTTCCGCTTTCCGTCCAGCCGTGTAAACAAGCGTGTCCGGGGATGTGATGAAAAGATCAGCCACATTCACAGCTTGTTCAAGATAGCCTCCGCTGTTTGTGCGAAGGTCAAATATGAGCCGTGTCATCCCTTCTGCTCGCAAAGACTCAACAGCCTCTGAAACTTCTTGTGATGTGGAGGAAGCGAACCGTGTCAATCTCATGTAACCTGTCCGATCGTCAATCATGAAAGAGGAGATTAGGCTATATATGGGAATCTGGTCCCGTATGATCTCCACATGGAATGTTTCTTCCTGGCTCGGCCTACGGATTGTAAGCAACACGGCAGTTCCTTTGGGACCCCTCAACGTATTGTAGACTTCTTCCCGCGTGATTTCGTAAGCATCTTCTCCATCTATGGAAACAATTTTATCTCCGGGTTGCAATCCGGCACGATCAGATGGAGAATCCACCACTGGTGCGATAACAGTTATATACCCACCTAGCAGGTCAAATTCTATGCCAATGCCTTCAAACTTCCCGTGAAACTGCTCATTCACTGTTTCAAGTTTATCTCGGGAAATATAAGAAGAGTGCGGGTCCAGTTCATCCAGCATCCCGAGAAAAGCTCCGTCCAGAGCTTCGTCCCAGTTAACCGGCTCTACATAGTTCTCATTTACTATGGAAATAATCTGATTAAGAACGCGGATTTTTTCATATATGTTAACTGCTTTGCTGTAGGAGGTCGGCCCCACAGAAGCCACTGTAAACAAAAATATGACAGCAATAGCGCAAATAGCCAGATATCGCTTTTGATGATTCATTTTTATCACAACGTTCTTTGTAAAATGTTTCCCGGGCAGATAAGTTTACAGTACAATCAGCGGCAGGAGCAACTACAAACCAAAGTAAATCATTGCCCGGATAGCCATGGAATTAAGCACGGTCTCTGGAGAGTCCAGGATCGGCTTCCTGTCTTCAGTCCGCCATTCACCTTCATTTATTGTCCCGGCATTAAAGCCNGCAGTCATCCGCAANCCCATACGGTCAAGTAGCTGCAGCTTNACAGCAATGTACGGCTGAACATTAAGNAATGTGCCCGACAGTGATGTCATGGCNCTGTTAATAGTTATGTTTGGAAACTGATTTTTTTGCACATAATCAATATCAGTCGTATCTATAGCACCATCGGCATTGGCGTCATAAACAGGTGTAAAACCATCGGTTCCCACTTGAAAAATGGAAGTGATTTGGTCGTTCCACGAAGGGCTGCCTGCTGATTGAGAAATGTTGAGATTAAGACGACCTACGCCAAAAAGCGATCCTATGGATATTTCAAAACCTCGAAAAAGCGGAAACAGGTATTCAATGGTTGCACCACTAAACCACAAGGAAATCTTAGCTTGGATGTCAGGTGGTTTCTGAAAAATCTCTTTCTTTTCACCGGTATCATACGTGCCATTCCCATCTGAATCAAGAAACAGGGTGATGTCAGGTTTCTCAGCAATAAAAGAGGAGCCAAAACCAGCATATCCGCCGATGCGAATCCGTTCAGTTATATTTGAAAAGCCTTCTCCACCATTAATCATGAACGGGTTGGCAAATTTTGTCAAGTCAAACCCAAAACCTGCTGTATCACCAACAGAACCCAGCATTCCAAAGCCTTCCAATTGACCTAGATTCTGGAACAGAAACATCTGACTGAAGCCGACCCCGCCACCGTAAAACGATTCCGGGGGATAATAATCCTCCTGAGCACCCAAAGTAACGGGCACAATTATTACGCAGAATGCAAAGCTTTTTATTATCTGTATTCCCATGTTCAACTCACCTCGGATCAGTGAGAAGGAAATTTACCTTTCCGATTATCTTAGGAACAAGAAACAAATACTGCTTGACCATTTTTCCTTGGTTTTACAGAGGACACCCAATATATTCACCGACAGAGAGAGGTCGAATCTTCGCCTGTCTTTGTAAAAGCTAGCCGAGGTAAGGTAGAAATGTTTCATTGGACCCGAACAGTCAGGTGCTGTGCGTTGGGGTTGCGTTCTCCGTTGAACGCTATCTCCCTTCTCTGTATTATAACTCTATTCCCGCTCGACCTTAACGCTCAGAAAAATGTCGTCTCTTTGAGTCCAACCTTTGATTTAGACGGTGATGGCCTAAGTGAATTCCTTGCTATAGAAAAAAAGGGCATGAGTGATGAGGCACCCTCAAGTGCTGTTTATTATGAGATTGATGATTTTGGCGCTCACATGGAAATCTGGCGCCACACGACCGTGGACCATCTTATAACAGCTCAGATCGGTGATATCAATGGAGACGAGTCACCGGAGATTGTTCTTCTCAGCCGGTCATCATCTCTGGGGGCCGGTGCGGATGATCTTCCTTGGCTGAAGGTCTTCCAGTGGACAGGTGTTGATTTTTCACCGTCTCCATTCCTTACAATTGGCGGTGTAAAAAATAATGCACGCATCCGCCCGTCAGGGCTGACGATTCTTGATTTCGATAACAACGAGAGCGATGAAATTGTTTATGCCGAAGGGAGCCCTACACGTCTCGTGTCAGTGAAAGTGCTCAATGAAATAGATGGCGAATTAAACACACTCCAAGAATTGTCATCAGACGTCCTTAACGTAGGTTCTGGACCACTCTTTGTCACACAAGTCGACTATAATGAAGATAATTTCCCTGATTTAATGGCCGTAAGCCCAGAGCAAAATCGTCTGAGAATCCAGGTTTTTATTAGTGGCGGTGGCCGTCTCACCAAAGGCCCATCGGCTGTATCTGTGTACTCCGACAAAGTCCCCATGTCCTTAGGGCTCATACAGAGCGGTATTGCAGAAGTGGATATCGATGAAGATGGGATCAAGGAGGTGGTGCTGCCATTTGAATTAGGAGCAGTTCTAGCAATAAAAAAACAGGGTGATGCCTTTCAGATTGTTGTTGTTGATTTATCTCGTGCCTCCCTGTTCCAGTTTAAAAATCCACTTACAGAAACTGACATCAATGAAATACTCCTTAACCGCGCTGAATTGGGCATGGTGGGCTCTGCTTTGCACCAGCTGAGCCTGAGTGCTTCTCCGGTTATAGCCCAAGAAAGTGAAGCAGAAGTAGAGCCAGAACCACAACTTCTTTCACAGGCTCAGCTCAACCCACAGCCAGTGGAGGATGTTCCGGAGCCGATGCCAGAGGAGGAGCCAGAGCCTGTTTCGCAGAG
>PBTS01000047.1:0-8856 GCA_002729175.1 Fidelibacterota bacterium | reverse complement strand
CCGCGATCACCGGCACAAAAACAGCGTTCATAATAGAGGTGAGCCAGAGACCCCAGACTGTAAGAGGCATTCGAAAGTAGGTCATTCCAGGAGCTCTCATCCGCACTACTGTTATGATATAGTTTATAGCTCCCATGATGCTACCTGTACCCATTAGTACCAGCGCCAGAGTCCATAAAGTTTGCCCTTCTCCAGGGATTCCCCCCATAGGTGAACTCAATGGAGGATATGACGTCCACCCTCCTGCTGCAGGCCCTTGAGGTAACAAATAAGATGCAAGAAGAACAACACTGGAAAGAATCCAAGTCCAAAAAGAGATCATGTTAAGCCTTGGGAAAGCCATGTCAGGCGCACCAATTTGAAGTGGAATCACATAATTCCCAAATCCACCAATGAGAATGGGGGTAACCGCCCAAAAAATCATGATTGTTCCGTGCATAGTGAATAGCTGATTGTAGGTGTCGGGATCAATAATACCACCGGCATCTTTAAAGAAGATTCCCCAAGACAGCCACCACGGTACAGCCTGTTCCGGATAAGCCAGCTGCCACCGCATAAGCAAAGAGAGGTAGCCACCGAAAAAGAGAAAGAAAATCCCCAACCATATGAACTGCTTCCCGATCACCTTATGATCGGTGGAGAATATGTACTTGGTCAGAAATGATTCACTGTTCGTACTCATTATCTAATCTCCTTCCATGGCCATCCCCAATCCTCAGGGATTGTTACTTCTTCGAGGGGATCTTCATCCCATTCATCCCACTCATCCCACTCATCCTCTTCATCAGCCAAACTAGTTAGCCACGCATTGTATTCACTTTCAGACTCTACCGTCAGGTATCCCTTCATCCGATAGTGGCTGTTTCCACACAACTCGGCACAGGCAATCTCAAACTTCCCAGTTTCCGTGGCCTGGAACCACATTGCATTAATCATTCCCGGTGTAGCATCCACTTTCACCCGGAAATTGGGAAGGTAAAAGGAGTGGATGACATCCCACGGCGCGATCTGTATAACCACAGGTTTATTCACAGGAATGTGCATCAGATTAAGAGGCGGGACAATATCGTCCTCAGTGGCGAACTCACCATCGGGTCCGGGATACCTTACGTTCCAAGCGTACTGCTGTGGCATCACTTCAATACGGACAACGTCGGACCCTTTTGGAAAATTCCAGAAAGCCTCTTTCAGATCCTTGAACGACATAGCCTCTATGACCACATCAATAGAAAAGAAAACCAGGAGACCCATAGCCACAGTGGCAATCAGATTCTTCTTGCTTTCTCCACGATCATACTGAGCATTGTGACCAGGGCGAGAACGATATTTAAAGANGAAATAAACAAGAGCCAGGACGACCACAGAAAAGTAGAACGTAATGACTGTATCAGTGTACTGAATGGTGTTATCTATCCTGTAACCATCCAGTGATACATCCTTGGGTGGATCCAAAAACCATATTCCCCAGACTGCCTTTGTTATAACTTGATTAATCTTNCTGAAGTACTGCTTCATAGGTTTTACCTCTCGGTTTTATTTCAGCATTCTATATTGAAGGAAGCGTTGCTAANTCCCGATACTTTGAATATACTGTTCTTTCCGTTCTNGTATTTTCTTTTTGNTATCAGAAANAATCCTCTCAGTGCGATTTGGTTTATATGACCTTGCAGAATAAATCTTCGCCGGTGCACAAGAAATCTTCAAGAAGTACAGATTGACATATGAGACTCGAAGTATGACAATCTGGCCTTTCCTTCCTAAACGGGGAGGCATTGGTAGGAATGAAAGAAAGGAGATTCCGCCATGCACCGGCAATGTTTACACTACTAACCATTTTAAATGAACAAACCAGCAAATTTCCTTGCTACGATAAACCTGTAACGGCTTATGAAATTTTGCGGCGCCCAGAAATCGTCTTCCCGGGCATCTGCAAATCTGTCCGAGACCAATTTCTCACCCATNCCCAGAATTACTTGACGCCAATTATACCCAGACGCCGCTTGCTTCTCCTTCCCAATTGCTCCTATTTCTAACCATTGTTAGCAGNAAACAAAACATCNTCCTNNCTCNCTAAATNAATAATACNNCGGTATTCGGAGTTGTTTTGGATCAGCTGATCAGAACATTTGCGGGGAGCAATAGAACTGACCTGCCCGTTCCTTTTGTCCTTGAGGGGCACATGAAGGGGATAAAGGAGAGAACTTCCCCGAATACCGACAAGTTTTAAACCGATCATATGATATTGAGACATATTTATCACATTTAAACNNTATTTTTTTATTTCTCTTATTATAAAGTTATAAGACTTTATTTTTACCTACCAAATTAGACCTGCTAATACTATGTATTAGCAACTCTTTTAGCCTTTTTTTGAATTCATTTCACCATGTTTTTCGGCCACCCGTTTTGCNAGTCTGGCCAAATTATCGGTCGCCATCATGGTACGGATATCATTACGGATCGGTTTCCATTGATGGTGGAAAGGACACGGCTGATCATCAGTACAGAGGTCCAGACCGAAGATACACTCATCTTGTTCTGCTGGAGGGCCATCTATGGCGTGTACGATTTCCGGTAAAAATATGGTTGAAGCCGGCCGGGACAATTTGATTCCCCCTCCCCTNCCTCGTGTCGTGTTAAGAAGATGATGCTTTGCTAACGTTTGGGTAATTTTCGCCAAGAATTGGGCTGGTATGGAATAAGCTTCCGCAATTTCTCGTACCATAATTGATTTTTCAGGTTTTATCGTAGCCTGTTTTTCCGCCAGATAGATCATAGCCTGTATTGCGTATTCAGCTGATTTTGAAAATATCAAGAAACTAGACCTCCATATCCTCTTTAAAGATAAGACTGTCTAATTTTTCTATCAAGAGGTTTTTTAATCTTTCAGTCAGTTCAAGATATTCTTCAGTCGATAATCTCAACTGAGGCTGATTCCACACCTGCTTCAACAAGTTCTTCAACGTTAAGTGAGTTTTCTTGCTTTATTAACTGTTCAGATCGGGCTTTTGTGGCAGGACGTTTGGGGACAAAGAGTGAACAGCAGTCCTGATCAGGCTGGATAGAGATATCGTAGGTGTCGATGTCCTGTGCTCTGTCTATGATCTCCTGTTTATCAAATCCAATGAGAGGACGGAGGATGGACATATTCGTTACCCGTCCTACTGCTTCCATGTTTTCCAGGGTCTGTGAAGCAACCTGCCCCAGTGATTCTCCTGTGACCAGTGCGTGGGCGTTTTCTTTCCCGGCAATTTGCTCAGCAATCCTGAACATGAACCGGCGGTAAAGGAGAACTCTGTACCGGGGCGCTGTGTCCGTCATGATCTGTTTCTGAATGGGAGCCAGTTCAACCAGATAAAGTTTCGACCTAAACTGGAAGCGGTTCAGTGTGGTGATCATTTCCCGCACTTTCTCAATGGATGCCGGTGTCGTATATGGCACCGAGTTAAAGTGTACAAATATAACTTTGGCGCCCCGTTTCATGGCCAGATAGGCCGCCACAGGGGAATCGATACCACCGGAAAGCATGGCAATCACTTTTCCGCTAACGCCAACCGGTAAACCTCCCGGACCGGGAATTCTTTCAGGATATACAAATGCCCTGTCTTCAAACATGTCGACGTAACAGTTGGCGTCCGGTTGAGTTAGGTTAACCTTTTTTTTCATGGTTTCAACAATATGGGTACCCACTTCATCATTTACCGTTCTCACTTTCAACGGAATGTTACTGCTGCCGCGCCGGGCAGTTATTCGGAATGATTCGAAGTTTGCATCGGAAAATAAGGCGTGTGCGTCTTTCTTGAGGGTATTCAAATCTTGCTTCGATTCGAATGCTGGTGCAAAGTAAGCAAGCCCCGTGACATCTTTCAGTGCCTCCTCGATGCAGTCCAAGTCCGCGCCCTTTTGCTTCAATTCAATAACCAACCTTCCGTGATAACGNTTGACCGATACAGATGAATCGACACAACGGATNTTTATTGCTTCTAGAATATTTTTCCGAAGNCGATCCTCAAAGAATCTTCTNTTTTTACCTTTNAGGCCAATTTCTGAATAGTGGCAGAGAATGTGATCNAACTTCATNCCNGCANNTTTTATANTGGACTGTATTGNGAGTNTNCGGCCGGNNCAATCACCTTCAGATCCGGCCGGACAGCNGNGCACCNAGATGGGCGCCGTANAAAAGCAAACCCACAGCGACGCNAGCTACTAAAAGATANNCAGAACGGAGATTCCCTTCCGGTAGCCGCTGANCATTCNTGAANCGNAANATAAACAGGCCAANAAAAATTANACAGGNAGNTATCTGCAGAGCGCCGTGTGTCTCGAAAAATGGGAAAGGGNGTGTCATGTGGCCGTACNNACGGTCAGCGAGAAAGCCGGTTCCCACAGNAAACAGTGAACTGACCAGGCCNAAAAGCAAGCACCACCACCCAGCATCAGTGGCCGACCGGTTNCTGAATGAAACACCAATANANTCGCAAGCCCATCCTGTTGAAAAAAGTGCTAT
Organism: Fidelibacterota bacterium; assembly: GCA_002729175.1. Lineage (GTDB taxonomy): Bacteria > Fidelibacterota > Marinisomatia > Marinisomatales > S15-B10 > UBA2125. The sequence continues at coordinate 4,349 of PBTS01000047.1, read as the reverse complement.
AGGAAAATGAAGGAAAAGGAGATGAATATTTTCCGTGGTCCACGGCATATCTCAGACAGTCATAGTTCAANAGGTTTCANTGACTGACTTAAATCCTTATCNAGCATAACCATATGATTTTTGGGAACGGGGTGCCAATCTTCGGCTACATCTGTCAACTTCTCTGATACAATCATAATACAATCATTCTCCGATTTTCCATGAACGATATGGCAGATTCCGTCATCGCACTCAAAACNTCCNCGGTCTGAANAATAAAGGGTGTGAGGNTCTACATTTTCATCAGAAACATAACGGCTTGCTACAATCCGCTCCCCGTCACTTAACAAACCATTCATATAAAAAGGACGGTCGATGCTGTGCTCATTCAATAATTCAGTCAGTTCCACCANAGCTTTGATGAACGCATCAGCAATTTCACCCACTGTCAGTTTNGCATGGGCATCAAGATGTTGCAAAATTAGAGCAAAAAAATGCTCTGAATCGGTATCTCCTTTGATCCAGTCGTAGATGCCGTCGGACAGGCGCATCCTGAGCGCCCGNTTGATAACATTAAAACCGGCAATGGCGCCATTGTGCATAAAGAGAAGTTTNCCGTACTGAAAAGGGTGACAGTTTGCTTCCGANACTCTTCCGTGTGTTGCGGCCCGGACGTGTGCAAAAATTGAACTTGAACAGATTTTTGGAGAAAGATTCNTGAGGTTTCTATTGTTCCAGGCCGGCTGGATGGATGTGAATACTGCTGGTGTCGGTTCTATTTCAGGTGTGTACCACCCAANACCGAAACCGTCACCATTGAGCGGCTCCTCTCTNTCNCNTGCCATGAAACTTTGATNAATAAGAGAATTCTCAGGTCGGTANAGCAGCTTATCCATNTGAATGGGACCACCTCGATAAGCCAGAAATCTGCACACGGTTTAAGGCNGGGATTTNNNAACCATTCCCGCCACCGCAATAGACCATTTCCTTGGGANTATACGTCCAGNAAATGCCAGGAACCGATTCAAGCCACCATGAATGACAGACGGTTTNTTNCCCAGGTTTTTCAGAGCTGTTNTNACAACATTATCAGGGGTCTCCCAAAGAATCCCNCCCACATCTTCATTCAGTCCCGCTGCTNTTTGAAATTCNGTTTTTGTGTAGCCTGGCGAGAGAGCCATGNCATCAATACCCAATTTCTTGTATTCCTGCCAAAGCCCTTCGCCCAGGAAAAGNTTAAATACNTTGGTAGCACTGTAAACAGAGAAAAAAGGNGTTGCCTGATAAGCGGCCNTGGATGCCACAAAAATAACAGCACCCTGCCCTCGGTCGACCATTTTCGGCAGGAATTTATGTGTCAGCTCCACAGGAGCAAGACAGTTGAGCTTAATCATATCTGCGTCCCGGTCGGCACTTTTCTTGTGGAAACGTCCCAAATGGCCAAAGCCCGCATTNTTNACTAGCAGTCCCACCTCAAGATCAGCAACTGCATTGTCGATTTTTTCAGCAGCGTCCGGTAAAATGAGGTCCATGGGTACCTCCCGGGTACTGACGCCAAAATTCAATGAAAGCTCTTCCCCCAGCTCCTTCAGGCGGTCTCCTCGNCGTGCTACCAAAATAATGTTCATTCCTTTTTCAGCGAGCTGACGACAGAACTCCTCACCGATACCGGCNGAAGCTCCTGTCACCAGCGCCCAGTCTCCATAACGTTCTTTCCAGCTGCCCTTNAACATCACTTATCCCTCACTACAAGAATTGGGCAATTGGCTTTTTCCAGAGTTTTCATTGGTTTGCTTCCCAAAAAGAATTTAGCAAGGGCNGACTTGCTGGAGGANCCCATAANAATGAGATGATCTTCACCAGCCGTTTCAATAAAAGNATTAACCGGATCGCCCGTGATGAATTTCTGTTCATGATCTACCTGTTGAAACTCAAGATGTTGTGATGCTGCTTCAGCCGCCCCGCTGTAACCCGGCCCAAATTCTTCTGTCTTTGAGACGGTCATGATAGTAACAGGAAAATTCATCTGTTTTGCAATCGTGGCACCGAAGCGGACAGCCCGGTCGGTAGCGGAAGAGTCATCCACACAAAGAAGGATTCTGTAGTGGCGGTCTAGGTCTACATTCTTCATCACCAGCACAGAAGTGGGGAGATACTGGAGCAGATCGTGGGCCATATTCCTCCCTTTGCTTCCTCCTATAATAGACACCATATATTCATCCTCACTACACTCCCGACGGAGTTCATCGACAATGTCACCTTCCCGCAAAATGAGATCTATATCCTGACCATAGCTTCCGGGTAAGGCCATTCGGTATCGACCTTTCTCCTCTACCATGTTGAGAGGATTGAATCCGTTATCATCCGAATTCTCCAGGAAACCGGATGTTTTGAGATCGTCGAATGCCCACCTCAACACTTCAACCCCAGGGTGATAGATCTCCCACTTTGCCAACGTATCCCGGGCAAGGGAAACTCGGCCGGCGTAAAGTTCTTTCGGCTTAGGACCTACATAGACCACCGCCAACTGAGCGCCGAATGACTTGGCTACCTTTGACCCCATCCGCAGGGTAGATTCAGAAAATTCCTGACTGCTGACCGCTAAGAGGAACTTCATAACCTTATGGGGATTATGAATGGAGTGTTTGCCATCATAAGTAATGTCGGTTTCATTTGTTCAATATACAATTATCCCATTAAGGGCCAAAACAGATGAATAAAAAGCAGCAAGACAGCAATGGACATGACAGTCATTTTCCAGCCAGCCCTGAGATAATCCGACGGTTTTACCAGTCCGCTGGAATGAATGATCATGCAGGTTGGGGATGCCACAACGGTGAGATAGGCGAACGCCGAGGCTAATGCGGTTGAGAGTGCAACCATAACTGCATTACCGCCCATGTTCAAAACAATCGGTCCAAGCACAGCGACCGTAGCTGCATTACTGAGAAAATTTGTCAATCCCGCAGTGAGAAAAATCGAGACGAAAGATCTGGAAAAATCAACATTGGAAGTAATCACTTGGAGTCCTTCGATAACATTGTTCGCCACCCAGAGCGCTGCGCCGGTATCCTTCATTTGAATTCCGATAGAGATGGCTGAACCAAAAAGCATGATGACACCCCAGTTGGTATTCCGATTCAAATCTTGCCACTCCACCAGACCCATGGCAAGATATAAAACAACACCCATGAGCGCCACAATGCCAAGACCAATCTTTGGGCTGAGAAAAACCCACCCAAGAAAGACTAAGACAAACACTCCCATAGCGGTTATCTGACTTCCCGTAATCTGGCCGGATTTTGCAACCTGTACCTTCAGTTTTCTCACAGCTGAATCAAGAATCGTTTTTTCAGGGCGAAATGTCCACCACAGAATCATGATGGCGAGAGGAATCTCAATAAGAAGTATGGGGTAGGCATATTTCATCCAATCCAGATAGGAGAGATTGCCCATACCAAACTGTGACAGATAGCCGATCATAATGACGTTCCTACCGCCGCCGGAAGGTGTCCCTATGGAACCCATGGCACTGCCGTATGCAATTGAAAAAAGGATGAGAGAAGTGAGTCCAGCGACCTTTTTTGGATCGCGACTAGTGTGTCTTACCAGCGTCAAACCTACAGGCATCATCATGGCTGTCACTGTATGTTCACCGATAAATGATGACAGCAGTGCACAGACAGCAACGAAACCGGCGATGATACGCCAGGTCTTGTGCCCTGTAATATTGATAATTCCCAAGGCAAGTCGCGTATCCAGATCCTGAGAAACGATGGCCACTGCCAGCATGAGGGACCCCATAATGAAAAAAACTGCATCACTCATAAAAGAAGATGCAACCTGATTTGGCGTAGCGATGCCGAACAGCACCTGGAATACGAGAATGAGCATAGCCACTGCAGGGAGCGGAATGGGCTCAAAAACGATCAGAAGAATGGTGGAAAGAACAATGATGATGGTATGGTACCCTTCAGCCGTCAAGCCTTGCGGCGTAGGCAACAGGTATAGAACAGTAGCGAGAAGTAGAGAGATAAGCAGCCACTTACGTTGAGTGGCCCAATAGATAATGTTTAAGATCACGAGATTTGTTTCACTATAGTGCCCATTCTCCTAATCTGTATAGTAGGTTTCATCAGCCGGCCGGAGTGTTCTCGCCATCCAAAGCGGCCGGCGCAGGCCGTTGGGACCAGGGCCAGGACGAGCCATTTTCAACCACTCTTTGTAGATTTCAAAGGACCTGTTCGTATCTACCTGAATATCACCATATTTTTCATCCGGATCGGGAAGGGAGAGCCTCACCTTCTGATGCCAGCAATGCATCCCTGAAACAGGGTCGGGATGGACAGGGAAAGTAATGTTCTGATGGA
>PBTS01000046.1:0-24431 GCA_002729175.1 Fidelibacterota bacterium | reverse complement strand
TGAAGGGTCCCGCGAGGTTCAATCCATTTTTTGGTTATTACTTTCAGTTTTTTTGTTTTTCCTCCAACTGTTTCCATTACTTGCAACTGAGGTAGCCCTTCTTCGTTACTTAAATAAACAAGCTTTGTACCATCAGGCGACCAACGAGGATGAAAATTGTCCCAATCACCGAATGTAATTTTGTAAGGCTCACCACCATCAGACGGCAACAAATATAAATGATTGAACTGCCCCCCTACATGAGAGCTGTAAAGAAATCTTGTTCCGTCAGGTGACCAGTGAGGTCTTGTACGAAAGAGCGTCTGTTCGTTATGAATAAGTCTTGCTTTTTTAATTCCATTTTTTTCCACTGGCATACGCCAAATGCCACCCGACCCAAGCGGTGTGTCACGGTTAGTGATAAACAGAATTTCTTTTCCATCCGGAGACCAGGTAGGCGCAATATGCAGATCGTAATTCCCAAAGTAGAGTCGATTATCTCCATAGGCATTGTCTTGTGTTACTTGAAGGGCAGTTCCGACAGGTTTCCCCTTCCGGATCTTTTGAACATAGATGTTATAATATCCATTCGGCTCCGTGGATACGTAGGCCAATTGTGAACCATCGGGAGACCAAGCTGGGTCCAGATAAAGATGTTCACCTATTTTTAGCGGTAAAGATTTCCCAGTGTTCAAATTCAACAGCATGAGATCCATTGTCTCATGATCTTTTTCCGTTGTATAGGCAATCCATTTACCATCGGGAGACCAGGCAGGTGAAGAATCATATGTTGCATTATTTGTCAGTTCTATGGCTGTTGATCCACCCAGTGCCATCCGCCAAATGGAACCATGCATAGAAAATGCCAGGGATTGCCCATCCGGTGACCATGAGGGCCAACGGGGACTGGTGGGTGATGGCGGAGGGAGATAAAAGTTATGCATATAGTTCCCACCTGTTTTTGCAGCGGGATAAGCTTGTTGGCTAAAGAGAAGATCTGAAAAGACAATGGAAAAAATGATGCTGATTTTGATAAGGAAGTATCTTAAGTGCGGCATTGCAATATGGTCTTTAATTATAAAGCATTTCATGCAAGTGTTCATCATCTCCCGTCATTTCCCAATACATCATGGAGGCCGGTATGAGTCCTACCTGGTTTATTTCATCCATGAATCCTTTTAGAGTAAAGCCCTCCCCCAACTGTATTGCCCGGTCAGTCATCAGCCTTTCGATTTGAATCTTTCCTACAAGATAAGTTGTCCCATAAGAGGGTTGCTGCAGATACAGGTGCTGCTCAAAAACCACTGTTCTACCATCTTGTCTAAGCCAGTTTCTAGGTGTGTTCCTGGAAGTAAAGTCCACTGCCTTATCAATATCCCATTTGTTGGCATGCATCATCAAATCACCCAATGCTCGCGCAGCCCGCTGAGCCAAAAGAATATGGAATAATTCTCTTGCCCGGGGGTGATGATCAAACAGCCCCGCGTGCATCATCATTTCTTCCATTCCAGTGGCAAGCCCTTCAGATCGGCTATCCCAGATATTGTATAACAACGGGTTACTTCTGATTGGGCTTGAATGAGGTTCGTCACGCATACGGGCCAGGTCGAACCAGTGGTAAAAATGGGTGCGCATGACCATTGGGTCGTGAAATATCACCTCAGAAAAAAATTCCCTGGGTTCAATAGGACTATAAGGACTGATTCGTTCCCTTAGGGCCTGATCCATATAATCTTTCATGGTGACAATATCCCTATCTTCCAAAAGGGAAATAAATTCAGTAACGGACGCATGTATTTTTTTGTCATACTCTTCTTTACTTGCCATGGGAATCAAAGGGGGAAGATCTTGATTACGGTGCTCTTCCAGTTTCAGGGAAGAGTGGGCCCGTACCAGTTCCCGGCGCATCATAGTCTCAATCTCTTTCCAACTGTAAGATACCAAATGAACATTTTTCAGATACCAGTTATAATTGTCGATTCCAATTCCTGATTTGCCTTCTTTTGAAGGCAGTTCTCTCTCTAACCAAGCAACAAAATCATTAGTAGCAATTATTGCATCATTAATGACCGCTGTTAAAGCTTCTGAGGTACCTACTGTTTTCTCTGAAAGGTCGGTCAATGCTCTGGTCTGCGATTTCATCCGATAAATGCCGCCGCGCCACAGATCGCGTGCATTGCCCGTGAGATTAATTTTAGCCTGTGCTAGAAATGGGGGTACTGTCCGTAACCCCTGAGTAAGGTTTTCTGCATCAGCTTGAGACAGGGGATAATCATATTCCCACAGTTCTACAAGGCCATGCGCGACAGATCCTTCATGAGCTGGTGTATCACTCTGGGAATCCCATACAATGCCATAAAAAGCAGGGCTACTTTTCCACGGCTTGATCACTCTGTGGTCAAAATCCAAACCATTCATTTCGGCCAGTACCAGATGATAATCAATCCGGTGGGGAATGGACCAGCCCGTGGTATCAAAATTAGCCAACCGGTTCTTATATACAGGAAACTCATCATACTGCTTTTTCATCCGACCATCACCGTAATCGGGAACTCCGTCTGTAAATAGATCTCCTTGAAAGGCACGCCAATCATGGTATAGCTCCACAAGACTGGAGTGACTGTTCATGATACTCACATCACTGCTTTTATTGCAGGAAATGATAGTCCCCAGCACGAGCAGCATAATTTGGATAGCTATGATTTTTTTCATCATTTTCTCCTCGAAGATTATTGTATTTTGCTTAATTCAGCTTCGGCGGCCAAGAATCCATTTGCTTGCCAAGTTTCCTCAGCCACGATTTTCCTATAAATTTTCAGGGCTGTCTCTTTGTCACCATTCACCCAATGAAAATTTGCCATGCCGTATCCAACAGTACACATTTCAAAGCCCTTAGCAGTATCATAATTGATTGTTTCTGACTCTGTTTTGGTGCCGTTGTAAACCAGAATGCATTTATAGTAATTCCCTGAATAACCCATATCCTCTTTGATAGGCTCTACCACTTGTCTGGCTTCATCTGATCGGCCCAATCTTCTGAGGCAGTTGTGAATCCAGTTCACAGATGCAAGGAGGGATACATTATCAGCGGAATAATCATAACTTCTTTGAAAGGCTGTCAACGCTTTTTCAAAATCCGCTTGGAGGTAGTAAGTCAAAGCAAGGTAATACCAAATGGCCCAGTTGAGGTTTTCCGTGTACTTCAGATTTTCAGCTTTTACAAAGGTGTGGCGCGTGGCTGCCAGCTCCAGATCAGTAATGGCATTGTCCAGTTTTCTCAGGCTGATATACCGCTGCCCTCGCCGTCTCAAGAGTTCCGGCATTTCAGGACTGAGTAACAGACATTGAGTGTATACTTCTACAGCTTCTCTGTACCTCCTCAAACCTTCAAGTGCCGATCCTTTCTCCATGAGAATGGAGAGGTTGTTCGGTTTTGCTGACAGCCTGGTTTCTATTCCTGTCAAGAGGCTATCACCGCCGCTGTCAGAATGGAGTTCCGCCCCAAGCATTGAGACTGTTTCCAGCCGCCTCGAATCTGACGATTGAGTGCAAGCAAGAAAAACGCTCAACAACAGAAAAAAGTTGAACCGGGAGACTTTTCTGACAATATCAGTCATTGAAAAATTCACCAAACTCAATTCTGAGGGACAGGAGGAGGGCCGTCAGGAATCATTGCCTTATAGACCTTATCCCCTTTTCTTTTTTTGAACTCAGCTTTTATCTCTTTAACAAGCTGAGGATTTTCAAAGAGATCCACCATGGTCATGCTGAGAGATTTTGCAGCAAAAAACATCCCCTTGTGACCGATTGACATACCAGTACAGGCCACAACTGCCCAAGAGTGCCACGGCACATCTTTAGGAGCAGCGGAAACCCGGGCACGTACAACAGGAACGATCTGACTCACATCGCCTACATCCGTTGATCCACCCTGTGCCGGTAAGGTTTCTCGCAAGGGTTCTATATCAGCATCCATCCCTTCTTCCGGTTTATCTGTTTCCCGCTGGATCGTTTTGGCATACTTAAGCTCATCTTTCGAGTAGTCGATGGGACCTAACAGCTCCATGTTTTTCAGTAAAGCTGCTGCTCCGGTTCTGTTGGGTTGAATCTCATATATACCTGAGATCAGTTCAATAGAATAATCCACTTCAGCCATCATAGCTGCACCTTCGGCAATTTTCTTTACTCGTTCATAAACTACATTCAGATTTTCCCTATCATTCTCCCGGACCCGTGTCCAGATCTGTGCATGTTCAGGCACAACATTGACAACATCACCGGCCGTTTCAATATGGTAATGAATTCTTGCGGTCGGTCTGATATGCTCTCTGTAATAGTTCATGCCGGTGGTATAGAGTTCCAAGCCATCAACGGCGCTGAATCCATTCCAAGGATCCGATGAGGCGTGAGCGGCCTTCCCGTAATATTTCACTCTGAAATCCACCAGCGCTTTACTGCTCTGGGTGCTTGCTTCCAGATTGTCACCAGGGTGCCAATCCATGCAGATATCCAAATCGTTGAAAAGACCTGCCCTGGCCATATAAGTTTTCCCAAATATTGTTTCTTCAGCAGGAGTACCAAAAAAGACAATGGTCCCTTTCAGTTTCTTTTGTTCCATAAGTTCCTTAATGGCAATGGCGGCACCCAGGCTGCCGGTTCCGAAAAGATTGTGGCCACAGCCGTGTCCTGGAGCGCCTGCAATCCTTGCTTCTTTTGTGGGCTGTTTTTTTTGCGATATCCCGGCATTGGCATCAAACTCTCCAAGAATACCAATGCGGGGCCTTCCTGATCCATAAGTAGCTACAATGGCTGTGGGCATACCAGCCACACCCCGTTCCACCTTGAAACCATTTTTTTCAGCATAATCAGAAAGCGCTTTGGAGGATTGATGTTCTGCCAGTGACAATTCAGCATAAGACCAGATATTGTCGCTAATACTGGTTAACTCTTTTTCATGCTTTTTAACTGAAGCAACAACAGCTTTTTTGTTGGCAGTCCATTTGGCTTGTCCTTCAACTGGGGAAACAAACAACAATACTGTTAACCATAACATCATCAATTTTGACCAAACTGAATTATGAATTTCAAAGGATCTATATATCATTGTATCTGCTCCTGTTATTAAGTTGACAATATGTAATTTAATTTTTCTCTCACCCTTTGAGGCCTACAGTGATTTCATATTCTGTATACCTGCTTGAAAATATACGTTTCAATGTCCAAACTGTCATGAGGCCGTTCAAACACCATTTTCTGTTAACAGTTTTTGCAATATTCCACTGGCCCTTCCGCCCCAAATCATTTTTTGATGATCTTGTCCAGAGACGGCTTTTCAAGATCAGTCATAATAAGTTTTGTAAACAGCCTTTTTGAATTCTGACCAGTGTGCTTCTGTCATGCGGCCCGGTGTGAAAAGACATATTCCCGCAGCACCATTCTCCATCGATTCACGGATGGCCGGTTCCAACTCTTCAGGTAAAAGACCGTGATTCTCCGGGTCCAACTCGGAGGCTTTATTTTTCGGTTTGGGACAGATGAACAAACCGCTATAGACTGGCTGTCCAGCCGATACGGATTCAACTGCTTCCCGCGTTACCCTGCCGATCCATTCAGGCCCCTCCAGATAGAAGTCATTGTAATTCATGGGGAAAATCGCATCCAGTGCCCACCGGTCCCACTCCTGTTGAACAATTTTTTTGGCCACAGAATGGGGCCCCGGGAAAACGGCTGCGTTGATGGCTTTACCTTCACTGTGGGCTATTTTTTTAAGACGCTTAATCACATTGGTAATCAAATTTTTTCGGTACTGTTTCCACGCTTTCACCTTTGTGGGATCTTCCACAGAGCGGATATCTATACCTGATGCAGCTTTGAATCCGGCAACACATTTTTCGCAATAACAGTAATCAAACTGCGGGTACTCACGGTCCATGAACAAGCCGTATTTCTTCCAAAGTCCACGGGGAAGGATCACATCGGGAAAGCGGATGTAATCAAGGTGAATGCCGTCTAGTTCCGGAACTTCAGCCACGCCAGTGTAGAGCGTCTCCAAGAAACGGATCACCTCCTCCCTGCTGGGGCATAAAAACTTATAGTAACCCACGTAAGGGGGTTTATCGTAAGTTGATTCACCCACCCCGTTCACCATATACCATTCCTGCTTAAGACGGGAATTAGGGTTCTGTATCAATGTGGGAATCCAGGCGTGAAACTCCAAGCCCGTCTCTTTTGCTATCTTCCCCACCCGTCGGTAGGTCTTAGGATCGTGCCCGCCACTGTACATCAATCCATCGATCCCTTTTTCTTTGAGATCCTTGAATTGTACTTTGATCTCTTCACCGGTAGCATTTCCGGGACCGCCAAGCCAAGCGTAGACCGGAATTTTATCCGGTTCACCACAGCCTGAAGCTGCCATTATAATGAGAAAAAGAAATAACTGTATCATACAGTTTGGTCTAAGAATGCGCGAGCAACCATCAAGGGAGGTTATAGACTCCTTCTCCCAAGGCCAGATCAGCAGGTAATGTGCAGCACAGCGTTGGCATCTGTCCCGGTTTCCATAAGATACTGGCACGCCTCCGCTGTTTTCATCACCTTCAGTTTCACACCTTTCTCTGCAGCCGCCCGGACTATCTCATCGGTGACAGGTAGGCTGCCGTAAAAGCCTGTGTCGATAACCAGTTCCTGACACTTCCACGGGATGTTTTCGTCAGGACTCAGTGGAGTGTGTCCGTACTGAGACCGCAGATGCTTGCTGTTTTTCTTCTGCCTTTTCTCGATAGACTGTCTGTCCACTATCACATCGTAATGATAGAGTTGGTCATCAACAGTAATCTTGCCAAAGGTGTCATATTGCAGTTTTATTGAGAACTACCTCTCACAAGTATAACCTTTTCAGGCTAACTGTAAAACAGACTTCTCTCTTATTCCGGCGATACTGCCGCAATTCGTTGCAATACGGGCGGGTGGCTGTAAGAGAGAAAAACAGTAAAAGGGTGGGGTGTCAGGTGGGACAGGTTGCTGGCGGCAAGACCCTTGAGCATGCTTACCAGTGCCTCGTGGTTCCGTGTCGTCTCCAGGGCGTAGCCATCAGCCTGAAACTCATTCCGGCGGCTCAGAGCGGTAGTAAAGATGGACGTCAACAAGTTCACCGGTGCAAAGAGCATGGCGAAAAAGATCATCCCCGCATGAACGGAGACCTGACTGACGCCAAAAACGGCGAAAAGAGCAGAATCACTCATTATAAGGTTAAAGATAAAGAGCATAACGCCTGCCTGAAGTACACCGAGCGTTGTCCCCATAATGATGTGCTTTTTCTTGAAGTGTCCCACTTCGTGGGCCACCACGGAAACAATTTCCTCTGTGGTGTGCTTTTCCAGCAGGGTGTCGAACAGGGCCACCCGCTTGCTCTTCCCCAGACCACTAAAGTAGGCGTTAGAGTGGGCTGACCTTCGACTGCCGTCCATGACGTCTATGCGGACGATGGGAAAGTTCACCTCTGATGCGTAAGCCTCGATAGCAGAACGAAGCTCCCCAGCTTCGAGAGGTGAAAATTTGTTGAACATGGGTGCGATGACGTGAACAAACAGAGGTTGAACGGCCACGGTAAAAAAGGCTACTGCTATCCAAGCGATCCACCAGCCGCTAGCTCCAAATGCACTAAAGAAATAGAGGATGGGTGCCACGACGGCACTGCCCAAAACGACAGTTAGAAGATATCCTTTCAGTTTATCTATGATATAAGTCTTCGGAGTGGTCCGGTTAAAATCAAACTCCTCCTCTATAACAAAGATGCTATAGAGGGAAAAAGGGATATTGATGAGATCGTTAATAATAAAGATGATGCCAAAGAAAAAGAGCCCTGCCAGGATGGGCTGGGTGGTCTGAGCCCGGACAAACCCGTCCAAAACGCCGAAAAGGCTGGTGTGAATCACGACCAAAATGAGGAGAAGACTGAATGTTCCTGAAAAGAGGCTAAATCGGGTCTTAGCCCTCAGGTACGCCTGGGATCGGGCATATTCTTCACTTTCATAAACATCCCGAAACTGTTCTGGAACATCTTCGGTGATACTGTTCATGTTCAGAACGGCACTAACAGTGGAGAGCAGGTATTCCCCCACGAGAGCGCTGATGATGATAAAGTAATATATCTGTTCCACAGAACAGTGCCGGCTAACCTATTGCGGCGACTCCTTGTATGCGTCCACAGGAGGGCAGGTGCAAACAAGGTTCCGGTCGCCGTAGGCGTTGTCCACTCTTGCACAGGCGGGCCAGAATTTTCTCTGTTTCAATCCGTCCACTGGATAGGCAGCTTGCTCCCGAGAATAGGGGTGGCTCCAGTCGTCGTCCATCACCATTTGTGCCGTGTGAGGAGCATTTTTCAAAGGGTTATCTTCTTTGTCCAGTTTTCCCGATTCAATGTCGCTGATCTCTCGGCGGATGGTGATCATGGCCTCCACAAACCGATCCAGCTCTGACTTGGATTCACTTTCCGTCGGTTCCACCATCATGGTACCAGGGACGGGCCAGCTCATGGTGGGAGCGTGAAAACCGAAATCCATGAGTCGCTTCGCCACATCCTCTTCCGTAATGTCAGCACTTTTGCGAAAAGGCCTTAAATCAAGGATGAATTCATGGGCTACCAGTCCGTTGGCACCCCGGTACAAAATAGGGTAATACTCTTCAAGACCTTTGGTGATGTAGTTGGCGTTAAGGATGGCCATCTCAGTGGACCGGGTCAACCCTTCAGCACCCAGCATGGCAATATATGCCCAAGAGATAGTAAGGATGGAAGCACTGCCGTAAGGTGATGCTGAGACAGGACCAGTGGCTTTGGCTCCGCCGCACTCTACTACCGGATGCCCCGGCAGAAACGGTGCCAGCTCTTTAGTAACGCCGATGGGGCCCATCCCCGGTCCACCGCCACCATGAGGGATAGCAAATGTCTTGTGGAGGTTCAGATGGCACACATCGGCGCCAAGATCGGAAGGGCGGCTGATCCCAACCATGGCATTCATGTTGGCACCGTCCAGATAGACCAACCCACCGTGAGTGTGGATGATGTCACAAATCTCCTTGATTCCTTCTTCGAATACACCGTGGGTAGACGGGTAGGTGATCATGCAGGCGGCCAACCTCTCCCCAGCCTCTCCGGCTTTGGCAGTGAGGTCAGTTTTGTCGATGTTGCCACTGTTATCACAATTCACCACAACCACATCCATTCCGGCCATAATGGCGCTGGCGGGGTTGGTTCCATGGGCCGAAGATGGTATGAGGCACACTTTTCTCTGATCATCATCGTTATCCAGATGAGCAGCCCGGATCACCAGTAAACCACTGTATTCTCCCTGGGCACCGGAGTTGGGTTGAAAAGAAATATCGTGAAAACCTGTAGCGGCACAGAGCCAGCTTTTCAGATCATTCATGAGGGATACATATCCTTGGGTGTCTTCCGTTGAAGCAAAAGGGTGCAAATCGGCGAAACCGGGCAAGGTGAGAGATTCCATTTGGGCTGCAGCGGTGAGTTTCATGGTGCACGAGCCCAAGGGAATCATCCCGTCCGCTAGAGAAAAATCCTTGGTCTCCAAATGGCGGATGTACCTTAGCAGTTCAGTCTCCGTGTGATAGCTGTTAAACACTGGGTGGTCCATGTAAGACGATTCCCGGGCCAGCTCACCGATAAGAGGAATCGGCTTTGCCCCTACCGGTGATGCTCCAAAGCATTCCAACAGATCATGGACGTTCTGTTCGGTGGTGGTTTCATCTACCGAGACGGCTACGGATCCATCGTCGAATTTTCTTACGGAAATCCCCTTCTTTTTTGTCTTTTCATCCCACCCTTTTGTCGGCACAAACCGGACGGTGTCAAATAAAGATTGGTCCGTCACCTCCACTCCGGCCTTCTTCAGAGAATGGAAGAAAAGCACGGCACGTTTATGAATCTTTTCGGCAATCTGCTTCAAACCGTCGGGGCCATGATAAACGGCATACATCCCCGCCATAACAGCCAGGAGTACCTGGGCAGTGCAGATGTTGGAGGTAGCCTTGTCTCTCCGAATATGCTGCTCTCGTGTCTGGAGCGCCATACGGAGGGAGCGCTTCTTCCGAGCATCCACCGTGACGCCGATAATTCTGCCAGGCATGAGCCGTTTGAAATCTTCCGAAGATGCGAAGAATGCGGCATGAGGTCCGCCGAAACCTAAGGGGACGCCGAATCGCTGACTGTTCCCCACTGCAGTATCGACACCAAACTCACCTGGCGGTTTCAGAAGAGTCAACGCCATAAGGTCCGTGGCGGCACAGACGAAAGCGCCGGCTTCATGAGCTAAGGCACAAAGGTTACCATAATCCAATACAGCGCCGGAGGTGCCGGGGTATTGGATGAGAGCCCCGAAAACAGTTTCATCAAAACTAAACTCACTGTGAGGTAAAACTTTTACCTCAACGTTTTGCGGTTCAGCCCGGCTTTGAACTACTGCCACAGTCTGGGGATGGCAATCTTCCGACACCAGAAAAACGGCCCCTGTCTTGTGAGCCCGGTGGAACATGGTCATAGCCTCTGCCGCCGCAGTGGCCTCGTCCAGGAGAGAGGCGTTGGCCAGCGGTAGGCCAGTGAGGTCGCTAACACATGTCTGATAATTCAGGAGTGCCTCCAACCGTCCCTGAGAAATCTCCGCCTGATAAGGNGTGTAGGCAGTGTACCAGGCAGGATTCTCAAGAATATTTCTCCGGATCACTGGTGGTGTGACGGAGGAACTNTAACCCTGGCCAATATAGCATTTGCCCGACCGGTTTTTTNCGGCAATCTCAGNCANAGATNCCAGCACCTCTGTTTCTGAAAGCGGCTGAGGCTCCGTCAACTCATCCTGCCACCGGATAGACTGGGGGACCACCAGTTCAATGAACTGTTCCCAGTTCTTCATCTCAAGAGACTCCAGCATTTCAGCAGTCTCCTTTTTGCTGAGACCAAGATGTCTTTTTGGGAAAGTGGTCATACTGTAATTAAAAAATCATTTTATGAAATTTCAAAAAAGTTATCGGCAAGAAATTAACAACGAAACCATCCATACGAGACCAATTAAAAACTATTTATCCCAATTTTCGACCGGTTGATTAAGGTAAATAATATTCTGACTTCCCGAGTTTGCAGTAATAATGTCTGGGTAACTGTCCCCATCAAGATCTCCTATGGTTACTCCATAGGTTACATTTTCAACTGGGCCAAATTCATATTGCTTGAAGTATGTGCCATTGTTTAAAAAATAGTGGTTCTTTTGCCCAGCATTACCAACCACAATATCAATGTCACCATCCAGATCAAGGTCACTCAAATCGATAGAATAGGTTGCGTCTGTTTCATTGCCAAAAGTCTGGGATTTCACAAATGTTCCTTTGGCATTACCATAATAGACCACATTTCTTTCCTCAATGTTTGCGGTCACAATATCCAGATGACCATCTCCATTCATATCACCGATTGCGAGATCCCGAGTTTCATCCTTACCTGTACCATATGTTATATAGTCAACAAACTGGGGGCCAAAATATATATTATTGGTTTGGGCATTGCGGTTGGCCAGAATCAAATCTTGATGACCATCCCAATTTATATCTGCCGAAACAATAGAAATGGTCGCTTCCTCAGCCAATCCGAACGGTTGTGAAGAACTAAACTCCCCTTTCCCATTGTTCAAGTAGATGAAATTTTGAGTTCGGCGGTTAGCCACAGCTATATCAACAAAATTGTCATTGTTCAAATCAGCCAAGCATAAACCTCGTGTGCTGGATGCTGAATGTCCAAAAGTATGATCAAAGTGAAGTTTTCCAGTGCCATCATTCTTGAAAACTATATTTTTTATTCGATCATTTCCCACTACCACGTCCAAGTCACCATCATTGTCCAAATCGGCAGTTGGCACTACATAAGTAGTGTTTAATTCATCACCCAATCGCACAGCCTTACGAAAGAAACCATGACCGGTGTTATAGAAAATATAGTTTTGCTCAGCCCAGTGCCGTCCATTGCCGACCAGGACGTCAAGATCACCGTCTCCATCCAAATCGGCAAGACTCGTAGATGCGGTTAAACTTTTATCGTTTCCCAGTTTGCCATATGGATGAGGTTTAAATATTCTTGTTTGTGCGCATAAAAGATTTGAACCCAAACATAAAGAAATAAATAGTCTGAAGACCAAACCGTGTTTTAGGGAGGTTAGTTTGGTATCTGCTTGAAAATTCAAATTTCAGAAAAACCTGAAATAGAGGAAGACAAACGAGAAAACGGTGAGAAATGCGATNCTGATGATAGCGAGTAGCTGAAGCCAACGACCGGGCCTGAATTCNGGNGCCACCCANGAGGCAGTGACAGCACGGTAGGTGAGCAATCCGAGAAATGGCGCTGAAAGAAATGAAAGTGTTGTGGCCAGATCCACTAGGCCTGCAAGACTTTCCAGGTAGAATACGATAATCAGCATGGCGCCCCCCGCCAAGATTGCCAGCCAGAGCCAATAGTCCCATGAATTGCCCGATACCTGCAGTACTTCACGCTTCTCTTCCGCTGTAAGGAAACGCCTTCCTACCATCTGCAAGGCTCTGGGGAAACCGTCACTGACCGTCAACATGGTAGAGAGCATGGTGGTGAACGCAGAGACAACTATTATCGGCCGGCTCCACGACCCAAGGGCAGAGGTATAAAGTTCGATGATCTGACCGGCAAAAGCGCCCGCACTATCTTCCACCGTAATACCTTTGTCAAACATGACCGCTGTTCCCAAAAAACAGAACATCAGCGCCAGGATAGCGGTTCCCATATAACCTACCTTGAAATCGAAAAGTGTTTCGTCCAAACTGGGTGTATGACCGGTCTCCTGTTCGCGCGCCAAAGTCCAGAGGGACTGCCAGACAGAGACATCCATTCCTGTAGGCATCCAGCCGACGAGAGCAACTATAAAACCGATATCCATCAGTCCCANCTTTCCCCAAAGGCNAATCCCGTACAAATGTGGCACTAAGCTTATTACGGCGACAACGGTGGAGACAGCNAGCACCACCATGACACCCTTAACGATCTTATCCATTAGCGGGAAACGGCCTATGCCCAGTATGAGCAAACCTATAATGATGAGAATTAATGACCACAGTTCCACCGGTGACAGAAAAGAAATAGACGGTTTCCATCCAGTCAGNTGAATGGCCATTCCTGCGGTAACCGCCGTAACAGCGGCCAGGACAGCAAACATAGTCGNCAGCGTAAGAATGAGATAAAGCACCAGGCTCCATTTCCCTTGCCGGCGATANCCTTCAAGAAGCGTACTTCCCGTAGCCACTGCATATCTCTGGCCGAATTCAAAAAGTGGGTATTTGAGAATCAGCGCCAGCAGGATGACCCAAACAAGAGCAAATCCGTAACCGGCGCCGGCGCGAGTAGATTGTACCAAGTGGGAAACTCCGACTGATACTGCAGCAAAGAGAAGACCCGGTCCCATCGCTTTGAAACTGTATTTGCTCAAANTCACAGNTAGTCTCAACAGATGTTAAATAATACTCCTTATTGACCTTGCTTGAAATAGAGCTTCTGAGCCGCGNCTTGTCTGGGAAATANCTGGGCGGCGTTCTTTCCACTATAGACAATCCCGTTCTTCATAACATATTCAATGGATCTGCTGTTGCGGATATTGTCCAGTGGGTTTTCAGTCATAATGACTATATCGGCCAGTTTGCCAGGCTCAATAGAGCCAAGCTTGTGATCGAGGCCATGGTGTCTAAATCCGTTAATGGTGGCAATTTCAATGGCATCATAATTGGAAAAACCACCGTGGGTAAACAGCTCCATTTCCCAGTGAGCACCGAGACCCATCATTTGACCGTGGGCACCCATATGCAGTTTGATGCCACGGNCATAAAGTTTTTTCAATGTTTTGCCCATTTGTGTCGCATAGTGATCATCGGGCCAGTAAAAACCGGGGCGCCGAAGGCNAATGAGCTCGTCCTTACGGAAAAAATTCAGCAGCTTTTCATCCTCCCATAGTCTTTCTGACTGGTGGAAATAGGTCTCGCCTGAAGGCCCGTTGTATACCACCACCAACGTTGGCGTTATACCCATTTCAGAATGGGCCAGAAGGTTGATCACATCTTCGTAAAGCGGCTCAAGCCCCATGGTGTGCTCCAACCCTGTAAAGCCATCAACAATCTGTGTAAGATTCATTTGGGGATTCCCAAAAGATTCACTGATTATGTTGATTCCCAGTTGACGGCTGGCTTCCGCCAGGTGCTGCCTTGCTGACCGCGTGTGGTTGGAATAATCTTTCACTGCCGGGGCACCGTGATCTTTGTTGAACTGCACATGTTCCANAGCATCTTCCAGACTTTCGATGGGACGGTGCATTTTTGATCTGTACTTGGTAACAAAAATTGGGTCCCCTACAGAATAGATCCTGGGCCCGGTGATGTCCCCACGCTGAAGCATGTCTGATACCCAGAAATCCTTCTGGGTAGTGCCATACACATCATACATGGTTGTTACCCCGTATGCCAGATTTGCTTGCAATCCGTAAAGATTTTGCTCAATAACGTTGAGAGCTGAAATGGGGCTNCCGTAATGACCGTGCGCATCGAACATCCCCGGCATGACTGTTCTGCCGCCAAGTTCAAACACCTTGGCATCACTGGGTACTCTAACATTTTTTCCTACTGCTACAATCTCATCAGCCTTAATGAGGATAGTTACATTTTCGAGAATTTCCTTTTTTTCGTTCATAGTTAGAACACGGACATTTTTTAGGGCGACAGTACTACTTGGGCGGTTGATCGTATAAACAAGGGAGATATTGGTTTTTACGGTCTGGCCGGTTTGGTCGAGTATGGACTTCAGTTTCTTTTCAACGTGGTACTTACCGCGAGTCCAATACAGCGTTTGGCTATCAGTTGACCATGACATGAAATCCCCGTCTTCATTTCTATCCACCCTCTGAGTATATCCTTCTTCATCAGCGGCACTGACAGTCACTGTTTTACCAACATGATCGAAAGGGGTGACAAAACTGCGGTGGTATTCTCGGAAGGCAATCCATTGCATATCCGGCGATATAACCGCCCGGGTGGCGTTGGTAAACTTGAAAATCTCCTTTTCATCCAAACCGCCCATGGTGATGGATTTGATTGTTAAAACATCCTCCACATATTCCGAGAAGTAGATACGTCCGTCCTGCCCAAAGAAAACTGTAGGAGGACGCTTGGCATAGCGGTTTCCGCTCCACTCTATTTCAGTCAAAACGGTCTCTTTTGCGGCGCTTTCCATCAATACAAGCTCATAGTCAGTCTGATTCTCCAGATGATTGCCGTTTATCAAAGAACCTCCTCCACGGATAAAGGCAATATTGCCTTCATTTGATACAGCAATAGAACCGTACTGACTTTTTACCGAGGTCAATTTTTTACGTTTCTTCCCATTCAAGTTCATCTGATAAACCGCCCCCATTCCCTTGTCGTTCCAGGAGGCGTAATAGATCAGTTTTGATTTGGAATCATAGACCGGATTGGTCTCATGATCTTTGGATTTAGTAAGGTTTGTAATCTTCGAACCTTTTTTGATGTAAAGGTCTCCCAGCACCTCAAATAAAATCCCTGAAGGTGTTGATTGAGACCAGCGATGTGACCGAGTTACCGCCTCAGCCTGTGGTACATCCATTTTGAATCGGATCGTCTTCTTTATGTCACGATCCACCGGCACTTCAAATTCAATCTTACGGGCTTTGCCTGACTGAATATCAACGGCGTGAATCCCTCCATCATATGAAAGGAAAATTTCACTGCCACCGGGATGCCAACTCATGTTTGGATATGACCCATAGAAGCTACCGCTGTCCTGACGATCAAAATCCAGTCTTCGGCTGACTACTTTCTCTTCCCGTGTCTTTAAGTCATGAACCACCAAAACGGTCTGCCGGTCATCACGGTGTATATAGGCCAGTTTTTTACCGTCTGGAGATACAGACGGATTCGCAGCACCACCCGGTCTGTCTATATAAACTTCTACCACACCCGTATGAGTGTTGTACGTTTTTATACGGTCGCCGCTGCTGTAAAGGCCACCATCTCCGTGTTCAAAATAGATGAGGCCATTGGAAGGATGCATTTCAAAATGTATGACCGGTGCCCGGGTCCCCGGCGGAATGATCTCCTGTTTATTGCTGTACATGTTAAACATGTATACTGGATGACGAACCTTCAAATTCAATGCTGTTCCAAAAACATGTCGGCCGTCTTGTGACCAAGTCCCCTGATGCACTGGGAGTTCCATATCGGATATATTTTTCATTTCTCCACTGGCCAAATTATGCACCCACAAATCATCACTACCGCCGCGGTCTGAGGTCAATAAAATCTTTTTTCCATCGGGACTGAAACGGGGAAACATATTCCATGAAGTACCCTCGGTGATTGGCTTGGCCTCTCCGCCCTGGGCCGACATGAGGTAGATATGCCCCAATAAATCAAAGGCAACTGTTTTTCCGTCAGGAGATACATCCACACTCATCCATGTACCTTCCTTGGCGGTAAAGGTAACTTTTTTTGTTTGGGCAAAAGAAAACGTGGCGACGGAAAAAAACACAACAATCAAAATGCTTCGTTTCATGAGATTTCCCCTTTTAAATGAATGTAATTAATCCCAATTCTTTAATCGATTTTATAGCAGATGAAACGCTATGGGAGGTATACTGACTTCAGCTCATCCTTGAGTCCTAGCAGGTATTCGATCTTCTCCAAACCAATAGATTCCTCATTTACCCTTTGAAACTCACGTTCTAGTTTGGACTGATCTTCATCAGTAAGACGACTGTCCGCCATGGGGTAGAGGATGTTATTTTCCTTATAGATATGATCTCTCAGCAGATAGACAAATCCTCGGGCATTGTCCACGAAGGTCGGGATTACCTTGCGATCGCCTTCCCGGTACGATGTGGCGGCTTCTGCCATTTTCTTTACATAATCCCGTCCTACAGTATGTTCCGACAGCATCACAGCAATAGGGCCTTCTTCCAAGGAAAAGCCCACTTCTTCCATGGTGGAGAAAAGGAGATCCTCCTCCTTTCTGTGATGGCATCTGTCTGCAAATTCTCTAATAAATTCTACAATCTGTTCAAGATGATCTGAAGGGACTTCCTGGCCAGATTCAAGATTGTCACAAACCTTGGCAGTGATGTCAAGCATAACTGTTATGGACTCGTGTTCTTCAACAAGCTGTTCTGTCGGTTTCATTGTGAATTTCCTTTCTGAATAATTGTAATAAATTAGCGCGAAACTCTCTTCGAATCTTCGCAAAAAATAGCTCTTCCCTTAACTCGGACAATTTTTCTTTTTTTGGCAAACCTTTATCGAGATAACAGAAAATAAACCATGGGCGGATTTTTCATTACACACCAAATTTTTCCCTAATAATCCTTACATTTCATTGTGAAAGACTCATTAACACTTTTGTTGTTACTTGTAATCAAAGGAAGCTGAAATGAAATACTTAAAATACTTTATTACACCCATATTAGCACCAACAGTGATGATTGGAGTTCTGCTTGGCGGTCACTGGATGTGGCTTGGCCTTGCAGTATTATTTTTTGTGGTGATTATCGGGGACGCAGTTCTGGGTGAAGATGCCTCTCAACCGGAATACAACTATCCCTGGCTGATAGAGCTTCCATTGCATTTGGCCTTACCTCTCATCCTACTCCTGCTGCTCAGTTTTGCCTGGGCATCAGGAAGTGGAATCCAAGATTTATTAGGGATAGGACAATTGTTAACAGGTTGGTTTTCCTACGATTTTCTGGCAGCAAGGAATGCCAACATATGGTCTGATTATTTAGGTGCTCTACTCGGCGTGGGATTTATAGTTGCCGGATATGGCACCAACGTTGGTCATGAACTTACCCATCGAATAAAAGACAAAATTGCAATGCTTGAAGGAAGATGGCTTCTGTCAGCAAGCTGTAACCCGGACTTTTCAATCGAACATGTATACGGTCACCACGTAATCGTTGGTACCGATGAAGATCCAGCAACAGCCAGAAAAGGAGAAAATGTATACGCTTTTTCCATAAGATCAACAGTGCTCGGGCATATCAGTGCATGGAAACATGAGCTAAGAAGACTTCGAAAAAAGGAATACAGTCCCATTTCCTTGAGGAACAGGATGATAACCGGATATTTCATGTCGGCATTTTGGTGTGTTATATTTTTTATTGCGAGTGGTGTATTCGGTCTAGTACTGTTTCTGGGACAGGCAGTTTTTGCAAAATTTATCCTTGAGATTGTGAATTACATGGAACATTACGGCCTTGCCCGGAAACCAGATCAACGAATTGGACCTGAACATTCCTGGAATACTAATAAGAGGATGAGCGGAATGGTATTGTTTTCTCTAACCAGGCATTCAGCTCACCATGAAAAACCAAGTGTAAAATTCTGGAAATTGGATCCTTATGAGGATGCTCCACAAATGCCCTATGGCTACCTGACCACCCTGATATTTTGTCTGATACCTCCGCTATGGTACCGAATCATCACCCCAAGACTGAATGACTGGGAAAAGCACTATTTCCCTGTTATATAGTAAGTAATCATTCAAACTTTTCCTTTATATGTTTCAGGCCCGTCGGGCAAGTGAGGCAAACTAGAAAATATTAAAAGGACGGCTCCAAGTCGGCCTTTTTGAATCTTTTTCCTGTTTCCGAAAAATCATATGTCCATGTCATGATAGTGTCAGAAAGACTGTAATGGAGATTCTCTTTACTTTCCCCGTATTGTCCGCAATTGTTGGTCAGGGTCAGGGCGTTTCCGCTGGCAAGCCACGTGCCGGTGCAGTTGCGGCTATTGGCGAAGTTCCCCTGCTGAATAGTGTGCGTCCCATTCGATTCAAAGGTAACCATGTAGAATGAATTACCCAGCGGCAGCCAGCCAGCTGAGATAGTTGCTCTTTTTTCAATTTGTTCCCAAGAGCCGAGAATTGAACCGTCCGATTCTTCATCCTCCTGATTCGTAAGGTCGCAGGATAAGAACATTAGACCCACGGTTACTATTGAAACTACTTTCTTCATTGGTGAAGCATAAAAGTAGGGTATATCATTTAAAAAAACTGTATTATTTTTCAAGTGTTGCAGCTATAGCCATCTCGAGGAGAGATTCCATTATTGTGTATCCATTATTGTTTGGATGAACTCCATCATAAGTGTAATCCTCTGTTAACCCTTTTTTATCATCTACCATTGATGCATAATAGTCAAGATACGTGATCCCGTTGTTTTGAGCATAATCCCTCATGATCTCATTTAAAGTGCTAATCTTTTCAACAGGATTAAGCCCTGGCTTCCAAGTGTAATCATAAACTGGTAGAACAGAACAAAGAATAATTTGTATGTCATTAATTATTGCGAGTTCAGCCATGGAAATAATATTGTGTGCTATCATTTCAATGCTTGAGGGACCTGTATTTCCTGCAATATCATTGGTCCCAGCCAAAATAATTACCAGTTCCGGGTTCAGATTGATAACATCAGCCCTGAACCTTAACAACATTTGCGGAGTTGTCTGTGAGCTGATACCCCGATTGATATATGGTTTACCTGAGAAGAATTCCGGGTGAATCGTCTTCCAATCCTCAGTAATTGAATTGCCCATAAAAACTATCCTGTTCTCACTTGAAGAAGTTAATGCGAGTTTGGCATTGTCCTCTTTATACTTGCTCAAATTTGCCCAATCTTGAGCAGACACGAAACTGAGGAGCAATAATACATAGAACGGTTTTTCCAACAATTTACCTAACAATATGTGCCCCTTTCTTTCATATCGACTCCCGTCATTTTAAGTTGAGCAAACTAAGGTAACAGTGTTGTCTCCACTCTATTAATAGTTCCATTTCATGGAATCTTTCGGGAAAGATTGCAGTATCCCCTTTGCCCGAACCAACTTTTCCAGTTCATCCAGTTCTGATGGTAAAAAATCGGTGAAATTCTCGTTGCCATCGACAGTTACCACAATAGTGTCTTCATAGCGCAAATATAAATTTTCTTCCGGCACCCACATTTGAGGGTCTACAGAGAAGACGTGGCCTGCTATTAATAGTTCATGACGGTACGAACCGTCATCATGGACGGCCAAACCAACTGGGTGAGATAAAACACCACCACCTGTTTGAACCATTTTTTCAGCGGCTTTCTTGTAAATTTTCTTTGAAAACTTGTACCGTTTCATGATCGGCTTCATTCTTTGCCGAGCTTCTTCCAAAACCTGTTCGGTGGAAATTCCAGGCCGAATGATTTCCAATACGACATTGCGATACTCAAGAATGATCTGAAGCAACTCTCTCTGCCACGGTTCGTAAGTGCCATTCACCGGCCACATACGGCCAATATCACTCACATAGTACCTAAAGTCCGGGGCATAATCCATCAGTACCATATCTCCACTTTTCAACTGGCTATCGTTCCGATAATAATGCCCATTACTGATATTTTTCGTTCCAGAAGCAGTGATGGATCGGTACGCTTCCAACCGGGCACCGTTGATTAAATAGACATATCGCGTAACTCCATCCAACTGGTATTCCCATGCACCAGGTTCGGTGCTTTTAATCGCCTCGATCATCCCCAATCCTGCCAATTGAGACGCTCTCCGTATTAAGGCAATTTCATTGAGACTTTTTACACTTCGCAGTCTGTCAATAATCGGCGTCAAGTCTTTTACTTCATTCCGACGGTTGCGTGTTCGCAATAATTGTACCAGGCGACCTTCCCGGCTAATGCGGCTATCCCAGGGATCTGCCGCAATGGATGCATTAGCAACTTCCAGTTCATACCGACTTTGTCCTTGCCCCTCCGCTGGGGTAAACATGGTATATATAACTGTTCCTCTATCTAAATCTGGAGGGAAATCCTGACGCATAAGATCAGTAGAATAGACCGCATCTACACCCACCAGCTTTTTGATCAATTTCTCATCATCTGCATTTAAGATTCTTCCCTCACTCCTTTCCAATCTTTCATTTCGTGGAGGCATGTACAAGGTCACTTTTTTATTGCGGCCATCCAGCAATATGTAGGCATGGGGCGTTTCAATACCGCTTAAATAGTAAAATGCGTTGGTTTGTCTTGGCATAATAAATCCATTGGATAAAGGGAATCCCTGGACCACAGCGACAGCTTCATCGCCGATTTGTTCAAAGACACCTTCCCAACGCGCTTTGAATTCCTCTGGCGGAAAATCAACCTGATAATGTTGAGACCTGAGGGCAGAAAAAAGTATCAGAAAACAGATGGATAGTTTTTTCATATTTAACTCCTAACGGTTGGCTTGAAATAACATCTGCGGAGCGATTGATTTCCATTTCTATTAATCTCGCGGCTATCGCTTCAAAAAATATAAACACCACAAAAGTGGGAATCGCAAAGAACAGTGATTATATGTAGAACTGCATATTCGCCGACGAACCTGTTTAAGATTTTTAACACTATATTATTGCATCCACACGCACGCAAAATATCTATTTCTGTCGGCCTCTTGTGCCTATGATCCATTCATCCCATACAGTCATCATAGCTCGCATCTGGTCTTCCAAATCTGTATTAGCAATTAACGTTTCAATTTCACTGCGGTTCTGACGATTTAGTTTGATGGATAAATCATTTGCATATTCCAGTGCAAGCGCCGAAACAATCACTGTATTTTTTTTCAACTGTTCAATATCTACTTTATCATAAGTATCCGATTCAGCATGATAATTGAGTGCATAGTTATATTCTTCATGGCTAGCTACTAGGTTGGGTACACCCTCCATCATAAAATCAAAGTTATCGGTGCCTACTATGGGAACATCAATATTGATAAAAGAGCCCAGTTCCTTAAACATGTTTACAACCTTATCCGTTGCTTGAAGAACATCCGGTCTGCCACCAGTGTAGAATCCGTTGATAGCGCCACTGCCGATATCCACCGATAATGCAACGACATGGTCATCCATGGTTTTTTGGTATTGTTGAGTATAAGCCAACGAGCCAAAAAAACCCTGTTCTTCACCATTCCAAAGAGCTAAGCGAACTGTACGTTTTGGCGTGATACCCAATTGAACAAAATGTTTTGCAATGGTCATCATCAATACCACATTGCAGCCATTATCATTAGCGCCCGTTCCCATCCCCCATGAATCAAGGTGTGACCCAATCACTACTATTTCATCAGGCTTTTCTGAGCCCCTTATTTCACCAATAACATTATAACTTGTCTTATCACCCTTATTGTTGGCTTTAATATCCATTTGAATAAATAATTGACCTGACTTCTTATTGCGTAAGGTTCGCAAACATCTATTCCCATCTTCTCTAGCCATCACCAGCATGGGCAAAGTATTTTCATAAGCACGTGAGGCGTTATGCCGATAAAGCAGTTTTTTAGGTCGAGAGGACATATATACAACACCTGNAACNCCNGCCTNGTATGCCAGTGCTTCNATTTTAGCGGCATCACTATACTCCTTGAATAACCCATCTATGTTGACTAATTCATCTGTCTCAACAATAATGACAGCTCCTTCAGCTCCAGCACCTAATTTTGAAAAATCCTGTTTCTCACCCCGACCGCCATCTAACAGCGGATACTTTTTTGCAATGTTACTTCTGGTGGAAAAAGAGAGGGCTGTTACCTTGGGTGTAAAGTTTAAATCACCGGTGATTTTTGCTTTGGAAGACCGCTCTAGCCAAAAGCCGGGCATTTCAAAAGCCTGTTTGGAAACAGATACACCATACTCTTGAAATTTGCCGTAGGTCCAGTCAACAGACGCTAGGTTCGCCTCTGATCCGGTAGGACGGCCACCGATAAAGTCACATAAATGGGTTAAATCTTTGGCAACTTGATCATCATTTTGGATAATCTTTGACAGTTTCTGGTAATCATAGGCCTGACCAAATAGTATCCCCACGGCCAAGACTAATTGAAGTATGCGTTTCATATTTATCTCCTTTAAACAAATCTATCCTTTCGTCTTTTATAATTCAATATTTCAACTAACATCCGGGAAAAATTAATGCGCTGATATAGAAACATAACGGAGATATCACCTATCCAGATCCAAACTAAGGAGAGATAGCGGTAAAGTCAATCAGGAGGTCTAGAAACAAAAAAGCTCCATTATTATTTTCAAAACCGACCTAATTTATCTTATCAAAAGGCCCTTTTCATATTCCAGATACAACAAAGCGTGTGTACGATGAAGCATCTGCCTCTTCTCGCTTTATCCATACTGATAGCAAATGGTGCCCTGGCTGAGGGCAACGTCAAGCGGGGTAAAGCGCTGTTTAGCCAGTGCCTCTTGTGTCATGGTGAAAATGCCCAGGGAAATGTGGCGCTGGGGGCGCCAGCTCTGGTCAATCAGGATGCCTGGTATCTGGAGCGGCAGCTGGCGAACATTGCTGCTGGAGTACGCAGTGAGGACCCGGAAGACTTTTTTGGCAAGCGGATGTCACCAAATGCAAAGACCCTCAAAGGCCAGCAGGCCAGAGAAGACGTGGTGGCCTACATCAAGTCATTGCCACCAACGAAAACCCGCGGTATGATTAAAGGCGATGCAAAGAAAGGCCACGAGCACTATCAGATGATTTGCGGATCTTGTCACGGGCCAAATGCAATGGGCAACAAGAATCTAAACGCACCGCGGTTGGTGGGCATCAATGACTTGTACTTGAAACGCCAGTACCTCAATTTCAAGGAGGGCATTCGCGGCGCCCATGCAGACGATAAGTTCGGTGCACAGATGGCTTTCATCGCCCGAAACCTGCAGGGCAAAAACATCGCAGCGGACGTGGCAGTTTACATCCATTCTCTGCAGGATCAGGCTGAAAATGAGAATAAGTGACATGCGTTTTCTTCAATTCCTTCCCGGAACTCTTTCGCTGCTGCTGTTACCAATCATTATCTTGACCCAGAGACCAGGGTCCGAACCTATTGAACTGGCAAAAAACTGTCCACCTGGCTTCGAGCTGACCGATGACAATCGGTGCGTATCGCGATCGCTGTATCAACAGTATCAGTCCTTACAGAATAGTGGTGTGGGCGGTCTGAAGACAGGCCTGCCCAAGGTACGTGACGGCTTTTCTCCGCAACAGATCGATCTGGGACGCTACCTGTTTTTCGATCCGATCCTCTCCCGGGATGGATCGCTATCGTGTGCCAGTTGTCACAATCCGGAATTTGGCTTTAGTGACAGACTGACTCGCAGTGTGGGCATTGACGGAAGGGAGGGTTCGCGCAACGCGCCCAGCCTGTGGAACGTCTCCTTTATGAAATCTTTCTATTGGGACGCGCGGGCCAATACTCTGGAAGAACAGATGGAGGGTCCGCTCTACGCCCCCAATGAAATGGGTACCACGCCCCATCAACTCCTGAACACACTGAACAGCCTGCTCGCATACCAACGG
>PBTS01000045.1:0-15541 GCA_002729175.1 Fidelibacterota bacterium | reverse complement strand
CGCTTTCTCCATAAACTGAAATCCCACAAAATCTTTATCAAAATTCATCCAGAGAACAATGGCAAAAATGAGTTGAAGCCCGGTAAATGATGCCGCCACCCATTTAATAACATCTTTTTTGTCTCTTGGTAAAGCAACAATAACCAAAGCACCGGCTACCGGCACCCAGATCAACCAACTTAAAATATTGAAATCCATATGATTCGATTCCCTCTTTAACTAAATAGCTTGAAAGACATAGATCATGATGACTCCGGCCAGAACCCAGACCAGATAGTTCTGAACCTTTCCCGTCTGGACCAAACGGAGTCTTGCGCTAAAAAATCCTGTGGTCCGGCCCACACCGTCTACAATCTGCTGATCGAGAATATCATAGTCCCAGCGGATACCCACTACCCTGGAAAACCACTCTGTCACCTTACCAAATCCGTTCACNATATATTTGTCATAAATNTCCCAATCGAAAAAGGCTATCATTCGGGCNAAGATAAGNGAAGGGTTAATGAGATAACGCTGATACGTTTCATCCACNAAAAATTTATTNAGAGAAAGTTTATACGGCAGNGNAAGCTTCGCCGCGATATCATCGGCGGAGATCCGCTTTTGCAGGTACATGAGTACCGCCAACCCAATGCCGCTGAAGGCGATGAGAATTGACAGCAACATGGCCGGCGTATGAGCATGATGCATCCCTTCCGCAATTTCGTGGGCCGTTAGATTAAGGTGCCCAGGCACAACGGAGTCCCGCGNATCAATAAGAACGGTGAACCAACCGTGATCAGAAAACGGGTTGAAATACGGCAGAGTAAAAAATAGAAAAAATGACANTGTNGCGAGGGTCACCANGGGTGCCGTCATGGCCGAAGGCGACTCGTGTATATTATCATACACTTCCCGCCGAACAGGCTCACCGTAAAAAGTCATGAAGATCAATCTGAACATATAGAAAGCCGTCAAGAGAGCAGCGCCAAATCCAAACAAGACAAGCAAGAAATGCTCAGGATGATGCTGGGTAAAGGAGAGCGTCCCAGCAAGAATGGCGTCCTTTGAGAGGAAACCTGATGTAAACGGAACACCTGACAACGCCACCGTACAGATAAGCATAGTGAGATAAGTAATCTTCATCTTATCTCTCATGCCGCCCATGTTCCGCATATCCTGCGGATCAGACTCATGATCGTGGAGTTCATGATAGGCGTGATGCATGGCATGAATGACACTACCGCTACAGAGAAAAAGTCCCGCTTTGAATGCTGCATGAGTCACAAGATGAAAAAGTCCGTAAGTGTATGCCCCCACACCCACAGCCAGAATCATATAGCCAAGTTGACTCACCGTAGAGTAAGCCAGCACCTTCTTAATATCATTCTGTGTTACGGCAATGATTGCAGCAAAAATAGCGGTGAACCCACCNATGTAAGCAATGACAGTGAGTGCTGTCGGTGTAAAGATGGGAAAAAGACGGAATGATAGATAGACACCAGCCGCCACCATGGTGGCGGCGTGGATGAGAGCACTGACGGGCGTGGGACCTTCCATAGCATCAGGCANCCAGACATGGAGCGGAAACTGGGCCGATTTGCCTATGGCACCGGCGAACAGGCAGAGTCCGGCAACGGTGAGAATCTCAGTGGACAAAAGGCCACTTTCCACCCCGGCAAAAACATCCCTGAAAAGAAAAGAACCGGTGGCAGTGAAAAAGAGCATAATACCGATGAACATGCCAATATCACCCACCCTGTTAACAAGAAATGCTTTCTTGGCAGCATCAGATGCTGAATCTTTTTCAAACCAGTGTCCGATGAGGAGGTAAGAACTGAGCCCTACCAGCTCCCAGAAAATGTAGATGCCGAGAAGATTGTTTGCGAGAACAATACCGTTCATGGAGAAAGTGAACAGGGAGAGGAAAGCAAAATAGCGAGAGTACCGTAAATCGCCTTCCATGTAGGCTGTAGAGTAGACATGAACCAGTGTGGAAACGAGAGAGACTACAAGGAGCATCACAACAGTGACATTATCAATGAGAATACCTATTTGAACTTGAAGCGAACCGAGATCGAACCAAGTCCAAGTCTCATCAACAGAGAATTCAGGGTCATACTTCACCAGCATAACACCAAACATGGCCAGGGAGAGACAGAGCGTGAGAGCCACCGCACCAACAGAAATCCAGTCCCCGTTCCTCGGCAAGCGCTTCCCAATAAAAATCTGGACCACGAAAGCCATTAGGGGAAGNAGAAGAATTGCTATACCGTAGTTGACCATTACNGTTTTAGCTGATCGGCCTCATCAATGTTGATGGTTCCCATNTTGTTATAAATATTCAAAATGATNGCCANGGCCACGGCCGCTTCAGCCGCCGCNAAAATGATGACAAACAGNGAAAAGANATGGCCGGAAAGATCCATNCCGCCAAACCGGGCAAAAGCTACAAAATTGACATTGGCCGCGTTAAGGATCAATTCCACCCCCATAAGNACCGCCACACCATTACGTCGNGTNATGACGCCAAAAANTCCCAGNGAGAAAAGCAGGGCGCCAATAACCAGATAAGTGTTGAGATCCACCATCAGTCCACCTTCCTGGACAAAAGAGCTGCACCCATGAGGGCGACAAGGAGTAAGACGGAAGCAACTTCAAACGGCAGCAGATAATCGATCATCAACAATCGGCCTATCTGGCGGACAGTTTCCTGAGGCTCAACTGCTGCAACTCTGTACCATGGCGCCCTGAAGATCATGGATGTGAGCCCCACAAAAATCACCAAAACAATGGCACCCCCAACACCTCGCTGCATAGAGGAGTGGGACAGTCTTACACTGGTAATCCTATGGGTGAGCATAATACCGAAAATGATAAGCACCAGTATCCCCCCCACGTAAATGAGAATTTGAGTCACGGCAATAAAGTCCGCCCATAGAAAGACATAGAGCCCCGCAACACCAAGAAGAGTGAACAGCAGTGCCACAGCCGAATAGATGAGATTCTTTGAAAAGACCACCGTTGCCGCAGACAAAACGGTAACGAGCGTTACGATCCAGAAAATGATTAATTGTCCTGACATTTATGTGGCCTCTTCTACTTCGCTTTTCTCAACGGCGGAGGCGTATTTCTGAAGAATATCAAACGGAACTTTTGAAAAACGATATATCATATCGTTGCGATCGTACTCTGAAAACTCATAATCAATCTCACGCCTGCTTGAATTGGGACCGCCCACCATAAAGATGCACTCTTCAGGACAGGGATAAGTACAAAGATTGCAATAACAGCACTCAGTCATATCAATATCGAACCGTGTCACAAGAAGTCTTTTCTGTGTTCCATTCGAGGTTACACCGCGGTGATTTGCCTCCGAGATATCTTCACCTTTCTCAACCTTTGTTGTTTCGATCTTGATNCANNNAACNGGNCAAGCACGNTNNCATTTNANACANCCGATACAGTCNTCCANATCNACNGTGAGGCGNGATCGAATCACATTGTAACTATCNNCACTAAAGCCTATATGTCGCTCAGGACGTGGCCAACGNTCNACNGGATATTGAAGAGTTACATTTCCANGNTTGATTTTAAACATGTGGCCAATGGTTATCTTCATGCCTNTAAGCANTGTNGAAATTGATTCCCAAATATTAGATAGATAGTTCAAAAGNTCACCTNACAAAAAGGTCCCAGANACCAACACCAATGATGGTTACAAACGAAGCNGGCAAGAAAAACTTCCAACACAAACGCATGAGCTGATCTGTNCGNANNCNNGGGAATGTCCAACGAAACCACATCATGACAAAAATGAGAAAAGAAANTTTNGAAATNAACCAAAAAATACCCCAGAGATTACCCTCTAAGTATCCCGGNATAGGGCTGAGCCAACCGCCGAGAAAAAGAAGAGAAGCCACNCCTGCAACAATAAACATATTGGCATACTCAGCCAGGAAAAAGAANGACCAACGCATACCGGAATATTCGGTCATCCACCCTGCTACCAGTTCCGANTCAGCNTCAGGCAGATCGAAGGGCGTCCGATTNACTTCNGCCACACCCGCAACGAAAAAGATCCAGAAAGCAATAAAAGTGAATGGATTGTCTAAGATAAACCAGTTCGGNAGTATGGCCAGTGTTGTACCTGTCTGAGCAGCCACAATNTCCNTGAAAGCAAGACTACCGGAAAGCATAANCACCGANAGTANAGATAGNCCNGCAGGAATCTCATAACTGACAATCTGCGCNGCNGAACGCATNGCGCCATAGAGNGACCATTTGTTGTTGGAACTGTAGCCGGCAAGAATGATNCCTATGACACCCACTGACCCCATGGCAAGAATGTAAAATAGACCAATGTTGAAATCGGCCGCNACCAGGTATTCATTAAAGGGAAAGGCTGCAAAAGCGGTAAAGGAGGCCGTAAAAANAATGAACGGCGCTATGATAAAAAGTTTTCTATCGGCAGTGGCTGGAATGATNTCCTCTTTTGTAATAAGCTTTACAGCATCAGCCNCNGTCTGGAGAATGCCCCATTTCCCGGCGTGAAGACCCACNCCCTGACCCATGGGNCCAAGCCTGTCCTGCATAAAAGCCGAAATTTTNCGTTCAGCATAAACGGCAATCAGNGCATTCAGAGCCATAAAGAGAAATATGGGAAGCCCAGCCAGAGTGACAGCCAAGACAAATGACAAATTTGGCGAAGNCGCCAACCACGTTATTNCGGAAAANGTTNCGAGGAAATAATCTACCATCAGCGGTCAATNTCCCCCAGNACGATATCTAGTGANCCAAGNATGGCGATGACATCTGAAATCATCCATCCCCGGGAGATTTCGTTGAGACAACTCAAGGCAGTAAAGGCAGGTGACCTCATTTTGATTCGGGNGGGAATATCACTNCCGTCGCTGGCAATGTAATAGCCAAGATCACCTCGGGGACTTTCNGTCCTGCTGTAAACATGNCCCGCNTTNGGTCTGATCTTNTTCGGCAAAGCAGCATGCACNTCGCCNTCGCGAGGCAGGGCATCCAGCGCTTGGCGAATAATCTTTANACACTCCTCCANTTCTCTCACCCGAACGTAATACCTGTCCCAGCAATCGCCCACAGAACCCATTGCGCCNGTACCNATGGGAATATCAAACTCAAATCTATCATANATNCCGTAGGGNTCATCCTTTCTGAGNTCCCACCGGACTCCCGAGCCACGNAGGTTGGGACCTGTGACGCCATAGCTNATAGCCACATCGNCAGGAATNACACCCACATCGGCTGACCGTTCTATNAAAATTTTGTTGTAGGTGAGTAAGTCNTTGTATTCATTGATTTTGGGTTCGAAATAATCGAGAAATTCATACGTCTTTTCCACCCACCCAACGGGNAAATCATGAGAAACACCACCTATCCAGATGTAATTGTANAGCAANCGGGCACCACAAAGCATTTCAAAAAGATCNAGAATCCTTTCNCGATCGCGAAAACAGTAAAGAAANGGTGTAAATGCACCTACGTCAAGACCAAAAGTACCCANNGCCAGCAGATGACTGGCGATTCGGTTCATNTCAGCCACNATGACCCGCATATACTCCACCTTCTCCGGAACTTTGGTCTCCATTAACTGTTCCACNGCNACGGCGTAACCAAAATTGTTGTTCATGGAGCCGATGTAATCGCAGCGGTCAGTATAGGGANTGGACTGTTCATAGGTNAGATTTTCACAATGTTTTTCGAAACAGCGGTGAAGGTAACCGATGTAGGGTGTAATCTGTGTAANGATCTCCCCGTCCGTATGTACCTTNAGTCGAAGGACNCCGTGTGTGCTGGGGTGCTGCGGCCCGATGTTGAGGATCATCTCATCACCNTGAACAGTACCAAGTTCTTNNTCGATAACTACTCCCATCCTTCTTTCATCTTGTTAATAACAATTCCGTGCCAGGTTTCAGGAAA
The DNA here is from genome assembly GCA_002729175.1 of Fidelibacterota bacterium. Taxonomy (GTDB): domain Bacteria; phylum Fidelibacterota; class Marinisomatia; order Marinisomatales; family S15-B10; genus UBA2125. The sequence continues at coordinate 9,610 of PBTS01000045.1, read as the reverse complement.
CTCGTAATCTTTGCGAAGAGGGAAACCGTCCCAGTCACTGGGGAGTAATATTCTNCGTAANTCACGGTGCCCTTCGAATTCTATGCCAAACATATCATACACTTCTCTCTCGAACCAGTCTGCTACGCGCCAAATCTGCTCCACCGAGGGNANCTTCGGGTCACTTTTCGGCATGGAGACATATATCTCGAGTTTGTGATTATGCTTCATGGAGTGGAGGTTGTAGNTAACGGCCAGATTTTCACTCTCTACTCCTTCATCNATACCTGTGATGCACATCATGGCATCGAANAAAAGTTCCGGNGTTTNCCGAAGNAAAGGGGCNAGTTGNCCCCACTNCTCNGGCGTTAATCTGACTGTGTCCGNCGAAACTTCTTCATCAATGGACNCAAAGCCTTCTCCGAACTTCGCATTGANAATTTCGATAATCCCCGCAANATCCATCAATCCAGAGGGCTAGACTAGGCCGCTGTCTCCTGAGGNGCNGGAGCAGNCGATACGGGAGTTTCTTCTATAATAGTCAGTTTTCGATATCGGCCACGGCCGTAAGGAACNGAANACTTAACCCACTCCAAGTCACCTTTCCGCCAGACATACGCTAGTCCCAAAGCAAGTATACCCAGGAAAATCATCATCTCAACAAAAGCAAANAGGCCCAATTCCTTGTAGACNACGGCCCACGGAAAAAGAAAAACAACCTCCACGTCAAAAATGATGAAAATGAGAGCAATCACATAAAAACGAATATTGAANTTGACCCAGGCAGGGCCTTCAACATCCTCNCCACACTCGTACGTGGACANNTTTTCAGCAGTNTTNCGGCGGGGNGACAGNATTCTNTGAAGCAACAAGGGAACGGCAACAAGAATAATNCCGATCAGNACAAANATAAATGAGGTTCCAAAGTCTCTATACATGGATGTTGAGCTGTTAATAACAGNNAANGAATTTATTGTTACCCCTATGGTCATGCAAGGCAATTTCCGTCAAGAAAGGGTTCTAAAACGCTACTTTCACCTTGAATGAGAAGTGCCAGTCTGATTCATCCAAAACAGATTGACGAAGGAGATCTCTTCACCTAAATTCGCTCTTCTCTTATGGGACTTGTAAACAGCTCACTCAACTTTTTTCTTCCTATGCTCCCAAGAAATTTCATCCGCCCTTTCGCCATGCGATATGTNGCCGGAGATAACGAAGGTGACGCACTCGGCNTGGTCCATGAGCTCAATCAGCTGGACTTCTCAGCGGCNCTGGACATTCTGGGTGAACATTCCAAATCGGTAGAANAAGCCAAGGTGATCACCGAAAGTTATATCCGTCTNTTCGAAGTGATTGCAGACTCGAGCCTCGATTGTAACATTTCCATTAAACTNACTCATCTCGGTCTCGGCTATGATGATAAANTTGCAGAAGACAATTTGTTCGCCCTTCTGGAAANAGCCGAGGAAACCGGCAACTTTCTCCGCATCGACATGGAGAATACGCNATTCACAGACACNACACTTTCTCTGTACGAAAAGTGTAAATCCANGTATGCAGGCGTGGGGCCGGTCCTTCAGGCATATTTACGCCGCAGTGAAANGGANCTCAAACGGTTNATCTCTCATAATCTTAATGTGAGGATCTGTAAAGGAATCTACCTGGAACCTGAAGAGTTGGCATTTCACGACAGAGAAGAGATTAGAGAAAGTTATATAAAGCTGGTTCAAACCGGGCTTTCTGAAGGTGCTTATATCGGAATTGCCACACACGATATCTATCTGATTGATACACTGGAGACATGGATCGAAAATCAGGCCATCCCGAAAGAACGCTACGAATTTCAAGTCCTCTATGGTGTTCCCGTTGGAAACAGGATGGAACAATTATTGGAGGATGGCCACAAGGTACGTTACTACATCCCCTTCGGAGACCAGTGGTACACTTATGCTATAAGGCGTTTCAAAGAAAATCCAAATATTGCATCGTATATTGTTAGAAATTTATTCAGGAAGTAATGAACGAACCGGAAACCATCGATCAAATTTTAAAAATGAAAACTGTCGCAGTAGTAGGGATGAGCCCCAAGCCGGAACGGCCCAGCCATTATGTTAGCATGTACCTGAAAGAACAGGGATATAATATTATCCCTGTTAACCCGGGCCACAAGGAGATTGCCGGCATGACTTCCTACCCTTCATTGCTGGATATCCCGGTCAAGGTGGATGTGGTAGATGTGTTCCGTAGACCGGAACATACGGTTCCCATTTCTGAAGCAGCGGTTGAGATCGGTGCCAAGGCCCTTTGGCTCCAGGACGGTGTAATCAATGATGACGCGGCAAAACTGGCGGAAGATGCCGGCCTTTTGGTAGTGATGAACGACTGCATGTTGCGGCGGTATAGTAAGCAGGAGATCAACTAATTTGAATCAAGAACAAAATAGACCTTTCTCAGCGAATAATGTGACCAAACAGAATTCTTCATCAATATCCCGAAGAGAACTCCTAACGATCCTTGGCGCAGGAACTGCGGTTATGGCTCTTCCTGGATGTAAGCCATCGGTCTCAGGTAGTTCCTCTGAATTTCCTCTTACCGATCCTCTCCATTACTCGACTACCACCGCTTTGGCAAAAGCGATTCGAAACCGGCAGGTTTCTTCGGTTGATGTCGTGGAATCTTGCATCAAAAGAATAGAAGATGTGAATGAAGATCTCAATGCTGTTTTTCAGATTCAAAGAGAGTCAGCAATAGCCCGAGCACTTGATGCAGATGCTGCTTTAACGAAAGGAGAAATCTGGGGCCCTCTCCATGGGGTACCAATGACGATCAAAGACTCTCTGGACACTGCCGGCGTTATCACAACTGGAGGCACCAAAGGGCGTGCTGCATTCATCCCTGATAAAGATGCTACAGTAGTTGCACGTCTAATAAATGCTGGGGCGGTCCTGCTTGGCAAGACTAACACTCCCGAATTCACTCTTTCATTTGAGACAAATAATCTTATTTACGGAATGACGAACAATCCATATGATCTCAAACGGTCACCTGGTGGGAGCAGCGGTGGTGCAGCGGCTATGATTGCCGCTGGTGGAACGCCATTCGATATCGGCAGCGACTACGGCGGTAGTATTCGACTACCATCTCACTTCTGTGGCATTGCTGGAATCAAACCATCCTCTGGCCGAGTCCCACGCACTGGGCATATCTACCCATTCGGTGGGTTACAAGATTCGTTTCAACAATTAGGTCCTTTAGCAAGATCTGTTGATGACCTGCCCCTCCTCTTGGAAATTATCGCTGGCCCCGATGGAATCGACCCTGGTGTTGTGCCTTTACCCTGGTATAATTGGCAGCACGTTGATCTATCTAAACTCAAAGTTTCGTTCCACACAGATAACGGAATTATTAGCCCAACGGTAGAAACTCAACATACGGTCACTTCCGTGGCTGAAAGCCTATCGAAAGTCGTGGAAGAGGTTACTCAGGTAAGGCCTACGGGAATTGACCAGACACTCGATCTATTCTCGCTCTACTTGTGGGACGGTGGTGCAGCCATCTCGCGCCTTGCCAAGAAAGCTGGCACTACTGAATTCTCCATAACTCCGCCTGGAAGGCGCAAAGCAATTAATGCAAAAGAGTTAGACGCATTGATTGCACAATGGTATTCATTTCGCAGCTCTATGCATTCTTTCATGTCCGATCATGATGCGATCCTTTGCCCGGTAAATTCGGGACCGGCTCGACCACACGGGCCCGAGATGGATGACCTCACTGGCTTTACCTACACGATAACCTACAACCTGACGGGGTGGCCTGGCGTAGTAGTCCGGGCTGGAACGTCCCCTGAAGGTCTGCCCATCGGAGTCCAAATCGTTACTCGTCCCGGACGGGAGGACGTAGCCCTGTGCTTAGCTAAATACGTGGAGCTGGAATTCGGTGGTTACCAGATACCAGAACTTTGAGAATTAACGAGACTGATCAACGAAAAATAATTTTATCAAATGATTTCTACCAACAGAGATTACCTTACTAGACGGTCCGTTAGTTTCGTGGAATTGTCAGCGCGAAACCGATGTAACAGAAACACAGCCGCTTAGATAATAAGTTTGTCTTTAACCACCCATATGTCACCTGAAGAATTTCGAAAGGCAGGGCAAGAGGTCATCGATTGGATTGCTGACTATTATGAAAGAGTCGGTGAATTTCCTGTCATGTCTCAGGTCGCTCCTGGCGATATCAGAAGCAAATTACCTGATAACCCACCTCATGAAGGCGAAGCTTTTGGAGATGTGATGAGAGATATTGAGGATATTATTCTACCCGGCATTAGTCACTGGCAGTCACCCAATTTCTACGCCTTTTTCCCCGCTAACGCATCCGGACCGGCCATCCTTGGTGATCTGCTCTCCTCGGGCCTCGGTGTCAATGGTATGAATTGGGCCACATCTCCGGCCTGTACAGAATTAGAAAACCATATAATGGACTGGTTAGTGGAGATGCTGGATTTGCCGAAAAAATTTCTCTCTTCTTCAGATGGTGGCGGTGTGATACACGATACAGCCTCCAGTGCCACTCTTTGTGCCCTTTTGGCGGGTCGGGAGCGGGCAACGAATTATGGAAGTAATAAGTCCGGTTTAAAAAGTGAACTGACAGTTTACACTTCCAATCAGGCTCACTCATCCTTAGAGAAAGCTGTAAAGATTGCAGGCTTGGGAAAAGATAACCTGAGGCTTATAGAAGTAGATGAAACTTTCGCCATGAAGAGTGAGACATTGTCTGCGGCAATAGAGGAAGACCTAAAGAACGGGAAAAAACCGGCCTTTGTTTGTGCTACTTCCGGAACCACCTCATCTACTGCCTTTGATCCGCTGCCTCAGATAGGGAAAATCTGTAAAGAAAAAAATATCTGGCTCCATGTGGATGCTGCTATGGCAGGCACGGCGGTATTGTGTCCCGAGTTTCGGTGGGTTAATGAAGGTCTTGAAATGGCGGACAGTTATTGTTTCAATCCCCACAAATGGATGCTGACAAATTTTGATTGCGCCGCTTTCTTCGTCTCAAACAGAAAGGCTCTTTTGGAAACACTCTCCATCCTTCCCGAGTACCTAAAAAGTAGAATCAGCAAATCTGATACCGTCATTGATTACCGCGACTGGCAAATCCCGCTTGGACGGCGATTTCGGGCGCTGAAGTTATGGTTTGTTATTAGACATTATGGGGTACAAGGACTTCAGGCACATGTGCGGAAAAGTGTAGAACTGGGTCAACTGTTTAAATCTTTTGTTGAGAAAGATAATCGGTTTGAACTTATGGCTCCAACACCCTTGAATCTTGTCTGTTTCCGGGCAAAAGCAAGTAATGAAATTAATGAGGCACTGCTCTCAAAGTTGAACAGTAGTGGTAAAATGCATCTCTCACACACCAAGCTGAATAACAAGTACACACTAAGGCTTTGTGTGGGTTCTCCGCTTACAGAACAAAGCAACATAGAATCCACTTGGCACCGAATAACGGAAACATATGAAAATGAAAAATAGAGGCTATAAATGAATATCAATTACACGGGGAAAACAGTTCTTGTTACAGGCTCATCCAGCGGAATTGGGAGAGCCATCGCACAGGCTTTCGCCGAGTCCAACGCCACCGTAGCAGTTCATTATCACAGCAACGAGACAGGTGGCAAGGAAACTCTGGATAGTCTCACGGGAAAAGGACATATGCTTGTCCAGGGAGATATCTCTCAACCTGGTGAAGCAAGCCGAATCGTTGAAAAGGTCGTTACCGGTTTGGACCGTATGGATATCCTTGTGAACAATGCTGCTTTAATTGAACAGTTCAATTTTGATGATTTGTCTTACGAAGAATGGGTGTCCGTGTGGGACCGCACTCTTGGTGCAAATCTATTGGGCCACACCAATGTAACATTCTGTGCGGCGAAGCAAATGAAGGCTCAAGGCAGCGGTAAAATTGTTAACATCTCCTCCCGTGGCGCTTTTAGGGGTGAGCCGACAGCACCAGCCTACGGTGCCAGCAAAGCCGGCATGAACGCGTTCGGCCAATCCATGGCTCAAGCACTGATAAAACATAACATTTTCATCTATACCCTTGCGCCGGGATATGTCGAGACGGAGCGGGTAGCCCCTATTTTAGAGGGACCGGAAGGAGAGAATATTAAGAATCAAAGTCCATTTGGGAGAGTAGCCAAGCCGGAAGAGGTGGCTCGCGCCGCGGTTCTATTGGCGTCAGAGGGAACCGATTTCATGACAGGGTGCATCGTCGATATCAACGGCGCCTCTTATCTCAGGACTTAAAACAGCGGCCTTTATTTTACCTTACTAGTTCTATTGATGTCCAAACAGCTAGATCATCTTGTCTCAGAAGGGATACATATGAAATCTCGAATGAATCATTTCATGTTACTATTCTGTTTTTTCTCTGTTGCTTTTGGGCATGATTCCTATAATAAAGGAGATATAGAAGATTACACCAAATTAAAATATAAAGTTGCCATGGCGACGCGTACGGAAGATCCACCGACAATAGATGGTCGCATCGATGATGCAGCCTGGGAGAAAGCGATTTCGGCGGATGAATTTCTCCAGTACGACCCATACAATTTAGAAGCTCCAACAGTTCGTACAGAGTTCCGCGTATTGTACGATGATGAATATCTCTACATTGCTTTTAATAATTTTGATCCTAATCCTGAAAAAATAATGGCTCGGATGGCTCGCCGCGATGATTGGGAAGAAGGATTTGAGTTTAACTCGGATTGGGTTGGGTTTGGAATTGATTCAAGAAATGATGACAAAACAGGATACTGGTTCGCGGTCAATGCTGCAGAAGTTCAAGTTGATGTTGCTATTTCAGGAGATGGTTATGATGGATTTGATGGAACATGGAATGCAGTTTGGGATAGTAAGGTTGCCCTGCATCAGCAAGGGTGGTCTGCGGAGATCCGGGTACCATTCAATGTATTTCAATACAGCAAGGAGCGTATTCAGGAGTGGGGCGCTACTTTTCAAAGGGGTTACTATAATAATCAGGAAGAAATTAATTGGCCTGGAAGNGCAAAAGGTGTTCGGGGCATAGTCCCCCATTTTGGTGTTTTAAAAGGCATTGAGGATATTCCTCAACCGAGAAATATTGAACTNGTGCCTTACCTTTTATCAGGAAAAACNAAGAAAGATGCTACTGAGAGTATTGAGAATATTGGTTTAGATACTCGNTATAACCTTAATTCCAATACCACNCTGAATGTGACNTTTAANCCTGATTTTGGTCAAGTTCAAGCTGACCCGTCCGTGCTCAACCTNTCGGCCTTTGANACNCGATTGGATGANCGGCGTCCATTTTTTGTTCAGGGAGCAAATTTCTTTAAAAGCAGGCTTAATCTATTTAACTCTCGGCGNATCGGTAGGAGACCTGATTATTATGCACCTGATTCAGGTACCATTATAGATAGGCCNAATGAGACCACAATTCTTGGTGCTGCNAAAATCTTGGGAGAAACTTCATCAGGGCTGCGCTATGGTATNATCGATGCANTCACAAATCGTGAATATGGTACGCGTGAGTATGAGGTTAATGGAAATATTGAGAAAGANNACTTTTTACTGGAACCNTACACCAATTACTTTGTGGGTCGNGTTGAAAAACCTGTGATAAATGAACTATCGACCATTGGAATTATGGGAACAGACCTGCGCCGTCAAGGTGAATCATATGAAGCCAGCGTTCTGAATTTTGACTGGAGTCTAAAATTAANGGAAAACAAGTTGTCATTTACAGGTCAAGCAGCCAATTCTNTTACTTCTGATAAAGCAGGTTATGGTGGCCGTTTCATTCTCAGCTATCGTGATCCCGTATGGTGGGATCTCAGTTCCTGGGGTAGTTTTACCGATAAAAACTTTAATGTAAATGATATGGGATATCAGCAACGAAATAATAACTGGTATGCAGGCTTGCGGGGATCAATTCGACGGGATTATCCTAAAAGTNTTTTTCTTAATCAGTCTTTAGCAATTAAACTGAGTCTGAGTGGTTTAGGTGATGGATTAATTACTCGACAAAACATCGAAATTGAACAAGATAATGATTTCTCAAATTATTGGGGACTGGGTTGGCAAATTGAATATAATCCGGAAGTATTTGAAGATGATGATCTTTATCGAGATCCACGTGCGGTGATCATTAAAGATGAAGCTTGGCANTCCTTCAACATTTGGTTTCGAACNGATCGCCGGAAAAAAATTGTCGTGAGACCCAGGATCGATATTAATCAAGGATCAGTCCGGGGAATAGGAACTAGTTATGGACTGAAGCTAACCCTGCGGCCCACNGATAAAATCAATTTGTCNGTGAACTCTTCTAAAGAAAATGAACCAAGATCCATGCAATGGGTTGGAATTATTGAAGATCAAAGCAACGTAAATATAATTTATGCCAACACACAGCNAGAGCAATTAAATACAGAATTACGGTTAGATATTGCATTTTCTCCNACAATGACCTTTGAAGCTTACTATCAACCATTTAGGGTTGAGATGGATTATGTGGATTACAATCGACTGGTGGAAGAAAAATCGCTAAATGTTTTGCCTTATCAATATAACGAAGATAAAGATTTTCGGATCAACAATCAGGTTGGAACCTTTGTATTTCGATGGGAATATTCACCGGGAAGCCTAATCTATGCTGTATATAATCTGAATATTAACCGTTACTATTCTTTTGAGGACAAAGTTTGGGACAATTCGCAATCAAATTCATTATTCNTAAAACTCGATTATTTTTTCCAGATTTGATTGATTTTCATTTCTTTCGATAATATCCAACATCATCCTTTGAAACAAATGATCCTTCATTCCCTGGGCACTCAGAGAAAGTATAATAATTAACTCAGCAAGTAATTGGACCTTTTACCACTTGATGGAGGACCATCGTTTTACTTACTCTGAATTNACACCACCGTTGTGTTGGCCCCACCCCATTTTTGTTCTTAAGGTCTGAAAATAATCNCTGTCTTCAAAGGTAATCATATTTACTTCATAGTCCGCCTTTCGGACCACCACTCGACCATTTGCCGGGACAGGATACTCCAGCTGACCATCCACAGTGAGGCGGGCANCNGNCTCCTCCTCAGGGAAGGTTATGGNGAGATCATTTTCAGCAGGCAATACGATAGGACGGGATGATAGTGTATGAGGACATATAGGTGTAACAGTGAAAAGGGATAGCCACGGCGTTACTATTGGACCACCCGCTGCCAAATTGTAAGCCGTAGAACCGGTAGGCGTTGCTACGATGAGACCGTCGGCCGAGTAGGATGTGATAAAATGTTTCTCCGAAAAAAGAGAACATTTCATAAGTCGAAATCCCTCTCCGGCATCTATCACAAGATCGTTCAGTGCCGTAACAGTGGTGTCCGTATTTCCTTCTATGACTGCTTCAACAAGAATCCTGGGAAAAGTGGTATAGTTCCCGGCGATGATTGACTCTAGGCGTGTGTACATATTTTCAACGGTCCCTTCCGCCAAGAAACCGAGGCCGCCGAGATGGACACCAAAAATAGGGGTGCCACGATGCTCAACACCCCGGGCAGCCGAAAGGATGGTTCCGTCACCACCCA
>PBTS01000044.1:0-39271 GCA_002729175.1 Fidelibacterota bacterium | reverse complement strand
AAGATCCTATGGTCAAGACGGCCTCATTAATTACAAGTACATCCTCTATATGACGGTAGACATCCACTGTTCTTCCACCTGCGCAATTTCGACACAATCTTCAAGTTTATACTCACCAACAGTTGTACGGGTGAGATCTGTAAGATGGCCTACCGTATCAAGTTTTTCAGCAATATCAGCACCTAGTTGCCTTATATAAGTACCCTTGGAACAGTTCACTCTAAATTTGATGGAATGGTCAAAGAGAGAAAGCAGTACAAGCTCTTTAATTTCCACTGTCACCGCTTCGCGCTCAATCGTGATGTTTTTCCGGGCAAGTTCATATAGCTTTTGCCCATTCACTTTTTTTGCTGAATACATTGGTGGCACCTGTTCGATAGTACCCATAAACAGGGAAAAGACAGCAAGCACTTTACTCTCATTCAACTGCGGAATAGATTTCTGTTCAGTTATTTTTCCTTCCACATCAAGAGTGTCTGTTGCTAATCCTAAACGGAGTGTTGCCTCATAGACTTTATATGCGTTAGTGAATTCACTGAGTCGCTTTGTTGACCCACGACCTATACCGACAACAAGTACTCCCGCGGCAAAGGGGTCCAGTGTGCCGGCATGGCCGATTTTTCTCTCGCCTGTGAGACTGCGTATTTTGTCTACCACATCAAATGAGGTCCATCCCATAGGTTTGTTAACAGCTACGATCACCTTATCTCCCCTTGGGATTGGATCTTTGAAATGAGGCGGTCGATCTTTTCAGCTTCCGCTTCAGTGTCATCGTAGTAGAATCTCAATTCAGGAATGGATTTGGAAGTAAGATAGTTTCCCAGCTGTCCGCGGAGGAATTTGGCTCGGGAATTAAAGAATGTTTCAATCTCTTTACTTTTTTTGTCAGCATTCAGCACGCTGATATAAACTTTGGCTATTCTAAGATCATTGGTCATTTTGACTGCGGTAACAGTCGAAAATCCCACTTTTGAAGTATTCAGTTCACTGGAAATAATTTCACCGAGCAGTTTTTTAAGTTCGTGACCATATCGATCCGATCTTGAATAAGGACGGCTATTCATCTCAATTCCACCTGCTCTCGAGAAAGCATTACAGGAAATTTGTTCTCCAAAGATCTACTGAGTTGCGAAAGTGCGGTCTGGAGAAATGATCTGTCATTTGAGACAAGGGCGATTTCAAGACCGGTTAACTGCCAACTGTCCTGATGCTCTACTTCAGCCACAGATACCCCATGGGTCTTCTGCAAGTAATTCTTGAGAGGCTTGAGTATAGAGCGCTTTTCTTTAAGTGAGCGGGGGCTCAAAAGTCGGAGTTCAAGGTGGAGGATTCCGACAGCCATCGTTTCATATTCCTAATAGTCAATTGATCAACTTGTTCTTAACAGATAGAAAATACAAAGCATCAAGCTTCCAAAGTCCTCTTGACCTCTTCGGTTGTATAAGTCTCGATGAGGTCGCCTTCCTCGAAGTTTTTCATTCCTTCAATTCCGATGCCGCATTCCTTACCGACATCGATTTCCTTTACTTCATCCTGAAAATGTTTAAGAGAAGTGATCTTCCCTTCCTTGATAATTTCACCATCTCGGCGTATCCTAGCTGTATCGCTCCGGGAAATTACACCCTCAATCATTTTACAGCCTGCAATGGTACCCAATTTCGAAATTTTAAAAATCTTTAGCACTTCAGCCTGACCTAAAGGCTTTTCAATGATGTCAGGTTCCAGGAGGCCTTCAAGAGCAAGTCTAATTTCATTAATAGCGTCATAAATCACATTGTAGACTCTTATATCGACACCGTTATTTTTCGCTACAAGCGTGGCATTTGGATTGATGGATACGTTGAAACCAATAACAACAGCACCTGAAGCAGCGGCAAGCAGAACATCAGATTCTGAAATAATTCCTACACCGCGATGGACCACATCCACCTTCACTTCATCACTTGGTATATGAGATAGAGCATCCACAAGTGCTTCAATGGAACCGTCTACATCCGCTTTAACCACAAGAGGCAACAGTTTGGATGCTCCTTCACGAATATCGGCCGACAATTTATCAAGAGACATGGTGTGAATCTTCTGTCGGTCAATCTCTCGTTGAATTCTGTCTCTTTCTCCAGAAATTTTCTTGGCAATTTTTTCATCATCAACAACTGCCAAACCATCACCTGCCTGGGGCACGGTTTGGAATCCTAGAACCTGCACAGGCTGCGAGGGACCAGCAGATTTAATCCTGACACCCCGTTCATTCATAAGAGCTCGTACCTTACCATTATGGTTTCCGCAGATAAAAATATCACCGGGCTTCAGGGTGCCTCTTTGAACCAAGAGCGTGGCAATAGGACCGTGTCCTTTATCAAGTCTGGACTCAATAACAATACCGCGAGCCGGTGCATCAGGATTTGCTTTCAGTTCCAGTACCTCAGTCTCTAGTGCGAGTAATTCCAGCAAATCGGAAACTCCTTCACCTGTTTTAGCAGAAATTGGGACGCTCTGTACTTTACCTCCCCAGTCTTCAACCAAAACATTATGCTCAGACAGCTCCTTCTTAACAACATCAGAATTAGCATTTGGCTTGTCAATTTTGTTTATGGCAACCACCATGGGAACGCCAGCAGCTTTTGCATGGTCAATGGCTTCTATGGTTTGTGGTTTTACGCCGTCATCAGCTGCCACGATAAGGATAACAACATCAGTCACCTGAGCGCCGCGGGCTCGCATAGCTGTAAAAGCTTCATGACCAGGTGTATCCAAGAATGTAACCCTTCTGTTGCTGTCTTCAAGAAACACTTCATAAGCACCTATGTGCTGCGTAATTCCACCTGCTTCACCGGCCACCACATTTTCTCTTCGAACATAATCGAGAAGAGATGTCTTCCCGTGATCTACGTGACCCATTATTGTGACCACGGGAGCCCGTGGTTTAAGCTTCTCGCTGTCTTCTTCCTCTTCTTCATCACTTGAATCCTGAACATCCTCTTCCATTAGAACAGTATTATAACCATAATCTTCAGCGATGAGCGAAATGGTATCAAATTCAAGCCGTTGATTCATGGTAGCAATGATGCCTAATTCAAGGCATTTACTTATAATATCTGTTGGACTCACATCCAAAACCTCGGCCAGTTCATGAACGTTCATGAAATCACGAACATTTATACTCTGAACTTCTTCCTCGAAATCGGCCTCATCATGCTCATCTCTGTCTCTTTTGTAACGTTTCTTTTTGGCCTTGTGATCCATGGCTGCTAGAGTCCGCTTGATAGTGGACGTGACAGAAATATCTTCTTTTTCTTCTTTCTCATCATTCTCAGTTGCCTTTGCAGGACGTCGACGTGGACTCTCTATCTTAGACTGTATCTCAGACAGATCCACTTTTCGGAACTTTGGCTTTGGCGTCTCCTTATCAATATCAGGCTCAGCCACAGGCTCTTCCGCTATAGGTTCATCTATTTCTTCAGTCTCAGCTGTTAATTCTTCCAATTCACCATCAACAGAAACAGCTTCTTCCTTTCCGTCCTCCTGCTCAGGCTTAGTCTCTAACAATTCAGTAATAGTGGGTTCGGTTGGTTCTTCAATTACAATATCGTCAAGCTTATCCGCTTCATCGGGCATTAATATTTCAAGCGAAGAACCTTCATTCATCTTTTCCTCGATCATTCGAGAATGAATTTGTTTTCGGGTCTTCTCTTTGCGGTAACGTTCAACCGTCTGGAGGTCCTTCTCAAATTCTTCGATGATAAGTTGATAAGCCTCCTCACCAAGAGGACTCATATGACTTGTTACCTTGATACCTCTGCTGTCGAGAAATTCCATAATATCCCTGTGTGAGATATTCAGATCTTTGGCGACTTGAACAATTCTACGTTTTGGTGCAGCTACTACAGTCAAGTAGATACCTCCTCAAGCTCAACATTGCCAGTTTTATCCTCAATTTCTTTTGCTGGAATTTCCTCAGTCTCATTTGCCATTCCCACAGCTTCGTCGTTCGTTTTTTCCTCAGCAAGTTCAGAGATTGAAGCAAGATATTCCCTTATTCGCTCTGAGACAGTTTCAAGCATTTTCGCACCTACGCCTTTAACAGCTAGAAGATCCTCATCGGTAGCGGCATTGTAATCCGCCACGGTACTGACTCCAGCTTCACTAAGGAGTGATACCATCCGTTTTGTCAGTGTATTGATTTGATCCAAAAATACTTCCTGGTCTTTGTTAACCGACGTACCTTCATATTCGGACTGTTTCACAGCCTCGATTTTGTAACCAGTTAACTCGGCGGCGAGATTAATATTCTGGTAGTTTCGTCCTACGCCCGAATCCATTTCTTCATCATCAAAGACGGCCATACAATGCTTGGCGTCATCATCGATATATAGATTCAGTGGTTTTGCTGGAGAGAGCGCTCTTGAGATAAGCACTTCTGGTTGATCACTTTTGTTGATTACATCAATCTTTTCACCATTTAGTTCCCGTACTACCGCTTGAATTCTGCTTCCTCGCATACCTACACAAGCGCCTACAGCATCAATTCGTCGATCGTGGGAGCGAACAGTGATCTTTGCCCTTTGGCCAGGTGCTCTGACAATAGTCAGAATTTCAATAATGCCATCTTCGATTTCAGGGACCTCCATCTCAAAAAGTTTTGCTAGGAATTGATTGTCAGAACGGGAAACAACAATATCCGGGCCACTAGCTCTCATCTCTACGGATTTAATCAGCGCCCGAAGAGTTTGGCCTCTCCGGTAGCGCTCATTTGGGATAGTCTCCGTACGGGGCATGCGGAGTTCACTCTGCTCTATATGGATATGAATGCTGTCCCGGTTCACCTGCCGTACATCACCGATAACCACTTCACCCACTCTATTGAAGTAATTCTCAAAGGTGTGCTTCTTTTCAATATCTCGAATTTCTTGACTTAAATATTGCTTAGCGGAAACAATGAGCCGACGGCCAAACGAAGTAGGATCGATAACGTCCACAAATAAATCACCCAATTGCATGTCCGGTTCAATTTTCTGAGCATCCTTCATTGAAATTTCTGCGCCAAGATTCTCTACTTCCTTAACTACTTCCTTATTCTGGTAAATTTCAAGTTCGCCGCGCTCAATATTCACAATAACGTCACAGTTCTCCGCTGAGCCATATTGTCGCTCAATTAATGATTTGAACAGTTCCTCGAGAATCGTACCGATCTCGGTCCTGTCAATATTTTTCTCTTTTGCAATGTCAGAGAATCCCTGAATCAGTTCCTGCTTATCCAACACTTCCTCCTAAAGAAGCTTAGCGGATGACAATAAGTCCCTTTTCTATATCATCAAGGCGAAACAGAAGCGTACCTTTTTTATTTTCAATAATCACCACCGATTCCTCAGGGCTGACTATCCTACCTTCTGCCGGATTGGGAATTCCATCGAGCTCATGTAATATCCTTACATGACGTCCCACGTTGCGCTCATACTGGAACATCTCCGTCATTGGAAAACCGATTCCCGGAGAAGTCACTTCCAGTCTTATGCCACTATGGTAGAGCTCATCAATACGAGGATTCTGTTTAATGACGCGAGTCAGCTGTGTAATTTCATCAAGGGTTATACCCTCTTTAGTATCTACAACTAGTTTCGCGTGATCGCCTGAGGCTGTACAGTTAACTAGAATCACCTCTGACTCTGTAACAATTTCCTCGAGAATTTCACTCAAATCCATCTATCATCCCGACTTTTCAAATAGCCTGATAAAAAAATGTGGGTTTCAGACCCACATACAGCCTATTAATTTAGAGGATAATCAGGACGGTGCCAAACCAATTACTCTGAGTAAATCAAAGAAACGAAAAGGTTCTTATAAATTAGACTTTAAGACGAGATATTTGGATTTTATTCGGATAAGTTCCCCTCGGAGCTGATCGAGACTGTCGTCTTTTGGCTCCAGTTTTATTATAAGAGCATCGGCCTTGTCCAAATTACCATTTTTTAGGTAACAGTCAACGGCTCTCAACAAATTCCGCCGGGATAGAATCTCTGTGCCGGAAAAATTTGCCGCCTGAACATAGTTGTTTGCCGCCCCGGAATAATCCCCTTCNTTTTCATTAAGTTCCCCCAGCATCTGGTAAGCCCCGGCCCTGTGAGATGNCGATAANCCGTTTCTTGCATAACTTTCCGCATATTTCCAGACNTCGGCATCGTTACCTGCATNCATTTGAATATGAGCAAGATAATAAAGAGCCGTTTCACCGCTCTTTGTTGAACTGTACTGGTTAATAAGCATATCTAGGTCAGCAATAGCCTTGCTGTGGTTTCCCGCCTGGTAGTGGCTCATGGCTGATGCGAGAATATCGTCTGCTTCTGTTGACGCACTAGAACGATTAGAACGGAAGAGAATTAAGACCGTCACAACCAAGAGTATTCCTCCCCCAATTCGGGTAATCAATCGNTTGTTNTCATTAAAATACTGCTGTCCCTTGAAGATTGTTTCAAGGAGAGGGTCCTGTTTGATCTCTTTTATTGTAATCTTTCTTTTTGGTTTAAGCATGGTCGGCTCCCATGAAAATAATCGGATAATTTAAATGCATNANTTCATAGTATCAGCTATCTAGNTACAAAAAAAGATTGGTACCCCCGACAGGATTTGAACCTGTGGCCCTTCNCTTAGGAGGCGAATGCTCTATCCAACTGAGCTACGGGGGCAAAATCTATGAGAAATTACACAGGCTGTTGTAATCAAATAANCANAGATCGAAAAAAGATATTTCCCGATTGTGCATCAATACTCCTCACTTCCCAATTCTCGAGTCATGAGTCTATTCACCGCTTCTTTAGGATCCAATCCCTCATACAATGATTCATAAACTGCATCACATATAGGCATCTCCACAGATTGCTTTTCCGATAGCGCTTTCACCGAGCTGGAGGTTTTCACCCCTTCAGCCACCATTGTCATTTCATCAAGAATCTCATCCAAAGAGCGTCCACGGCCAATCTGTTCGCCAACGTAACGGTTCCGGCTGTGCCGGCTCAGGCAGGTAGCTATAAGGTCACCGATTCCACTAAGACCGGCAAAAGTTTCCGCTTTACCCCCTATGGAAATACCAAGACGAGTAATTTCAACAATACCTCGAGTGATAAGCGCAGCCTTTGTGTTGTCNCCAAAGCCGATACCATCACACACTCCCGCTGCCAGAGCAATAACGTTCTTCACAGAGCCACCTAATTCGACACCTATGATATCACTGTTGATGTAAACTCGGAGTGTATTCGATGAAAAAACTTGTTGAACCATGCTTGCTATTTCAGAATCACTGGAACCAGCTACAAGGGTGGTGGGTAATCCTTTAGCAACCTCTTCAGCATGACTGGGCCCGGACAACGTTACCACATTTTTGACATCTATACCGCCACACTCCATGATTATCTCGCTCACCCGTTTCAGCGAATCATTCTCGATCCCTTTGGCAAGATTTACATACACGCTATCTTGGAAAAAATTAGGGAGGCTGTTCATTACATCCCTCACTCCATGGGATGGAATACCTAGGACTACCAGCTCAGGTTGTTTCAAATCATCCATTGATTCCACGAAGCGAATGGAATGTGAGAATTGAAGGTCATCAAGGAACGAGTGGGTCCGCTTTTCAGACATCTGTTTCAACTCCTCCTCATTCCTGTGCCAAACTGTAACGTTATGCCCCTGCTGTGCTAAGTGTTCCGCAATTGTGCCACCCCAGGAACCAGCGCCAAGAACAGTTATTTTTTTTGGATGATCTTTCTTAATCACCAACTGCCGTTTTTACTTCTTCACTTGCCCTGACACCAGACTCAATTGCGCCATTCATTGAAGCACGATGGATGGAAGTGTGTTCCCCTGCAAAATGAACCAATCCCTCCTGCTTCATGGATATTTGCAGGAAATCCTTCGCTTGTCCAATACCTGTGAAAGAATAGCTTCCTTTGAGCCACGGATCTTCATTCCAGTACTTNGCAACACCGCCNTCCCAGTANTCAGACGCTTCNCCCCAGACNCGTTTGACAGAATCTTGCGCCACTTTCATCCTACCTTCCNGNGGTNGGTTTCCCAGTTGTTGGGCATCTTCACCAGATGTGAAAGAAAGNACNATNCCGCGAGGCCCCGGTTGATCGATGGAGTGGTGATAGATCCGACGNAGCGGAGTATCAGTAAAAATCCGCTGTCCTAAACTACCCGGTTCATCCCAAAAGCGCTTNGNAAATTGCATAGCNATTTTCATTACGTGACCATAAGANAGTTCNCGNATACACTTCATCTTTTCTACNGAAAACTCCGGTTCGATGACTGTNTCCNTCAACACTTTGAANGGCATGGNAATGACGATNCGGGATGCTTTTAACGATTGAAGTTTCCCCTNTTCCTCGAACCAAATTTCCACATTCTTTTTACNNTGNGTAATACGCCGNACCGGGCGACGNTACATGATCTTNGAAGAAATTACTTTAGCAATGCTNTTNGGNAGCTNATCATTGCCACCNNGAATTCTTCCTTCATCTGTCTCCTCNTTGAAAGCACCCGCCATGTAGTGACTCATNACNANAGCCAGTGCCGACATGGTNTCNGGCCGACCGGTACTTTCCGTTGCATTGGTATATGTATAAAGATTGATTATATCCTCTGGNGCTCCTTCATTNNGCAATAAATCAGCAACTGATATTTTATCAAGNGCAAGGACTTCANNNGGTAAATGGCCTAGAGCTGNCAGCGGTTTNTCAGGTTTAATNCCACCAAATTCGTGACAGCTCGAACAANTTGTATTATACTTTTCCGCTGATTTCTGAATTTTNTCNACCCACCGACGTACCCAAGGACCTTCCTGCCCGAACAGTTTCCCTTTTTTCACGCCTTCAAAGGGCAATTTGGATTGTTGTTTCTGAAAATCGGCCATTCTGTATCGGCGATTCCGAACAAGGATTCCATCATATAGTTTTGCTGTCAATATCTCTAGGCCAAATGTCTTGCAGTACTTATGAGCATAAGTATCATTCGAATTCACATATTCAGCCCCCATTTCAGCGTAATGTCCGTCAGAAAAAGGATCACGGTAAGTCCTTACCCTCCCGCCGGGGCGTGTTCGAGCCTCCAGCAACGTCACATCGAAACCTGCCTGATCCAGTTCATAGGCTGAACTCAGGCCTGCAAGACCGGCACCAATTACAATTACGCGCCTGTCTGATTCCGGTACTGACGATAAAACTCGCGCCGTCACCAAAGGAGTAATGGTTGCCACAGCTATACCGGTTCCGCTTCTTTTAATGAATTTCCTTCTTGAAATGTTTGTCATTTACTACTCCTTCTATCTCAGCATTGTATACAAATACGGCAACAACATATTTACTAGAACGGTATCACGAAATTTTATTATAGCTTAGGCGAAATCTATTGACAATTCTAAGATGAAATCTATACTTTTCCTGCCGTTGATATGGACTTTAATGCCGGGATGGCGGAACTGGTAGACGCGCCTGACTCAAAATCAGGTGGTGGCAACATCGTGTGGGTTCAAGTCCCTCTCCCGGCACACTTGAAAGAAAAACTATCCTCTTCTTTCAAATACATCAGTTGATTCGATAGCATTCATAAGATCTTGTATCGAATAATGGTTTTCTACAGGGTTAAAGGGTTGGTTTATCGGTTATCCACAAATTTTCAACAAACCGGGGCATTACCTTATCGGATTGTCTTTCCTAAAGTACTTTATTAGGTAATCATAATTCATTACTGCTACTTCAACTATTGGTTTAACTGATAGTAATTTTACATTTTTTCGAGGGAGAATTCCTCTGATTGATGCTTTACTGGAGGTGATTATGCTATCAACCGAAAAAGCTTGACTCTGATTAGAATCGAACTGTATTTTTGCTCGAGGCCCTGAAAAGCCTCTCCCGCGAGGTAGGGGTAGATCTTCCAAATGCTCCGAGGTCATGAAGAAGACTACCCCTATTTTTATTTACGAAGCGCCATATTAAATGATAGAATAAAAAAAGGGGATGCATTTCATCCCCTTTTTAATTTGATGTTTCTTTATTCTAGATTAACGTTCTTTCTCTGCTTTTTTAGGTGGTACACGCTCATTCAAATCAGCTACATCTGTTTCAACTGTAGACAAACGTTGATCAAGATCTCCAGTAAATCTTCTCTGCTGACGTTTGAATGAGCTCAAGTCTGATTCGATATCATCTCTCCCCTTGGCAGCGTTCGAAAAAGATTGTTCTGTGTTACGCTGAAAATTTTCCAGATCCAACGCCACTGTTTCGATGTTGCGACCAAGTGAATCAGTAACATGATTGATGAGCTTTGTGTTGTCTACAATATCTTTCTGTGCCTTACGAAGGTGTTTCCCTCGGCCGATGAACTGAAGATTTAAAGTTTTTAGGTCTTCTCTAAATTCTTTGTTGACCTTGTCCACATGTTTGTTTTGGAGCTGTTCCATCTCATCCATCCGTACAAACATTTTGTCGGTGGTTGATTTGAAGTATACCGCGGCTCCAATCCAGGCAATTACAATTAATATCAGCAACTTATCCCTGGTGTTCATCGTCTCTCCCTTTTATTTCTTTTCCATCTCTTCGAGTTTAAGCTCCCACGCACTCATTTCTTTTTTGTCTGATATTGATTCCGGAGTATCATGAGCGGCTTCTTCTACAACGCCGGTCTTTATTTTTTCTAACAGTCCATCTCGGCGATCACTGTTNTCTTTCAGTTGNCCCATGAGTNTCTGNACTTCNTCATTGAATTTGCTTACAGTTCTCTCCANCTGTGATATGAGCTCATCCATCAAAACAGTACCGTAAGAATCGTTGATACCGTCCATCAGGTCATCAAGTTTTTCAGAAAGATAANTCTTNCTGGCATCAGCATTTTGTAGATCTACACCCATATTTTCTATTTTTNNAACAGTTCAGTTCTTATTTCANGCNGTCGAGCGAACCGCGTTTAATGTAATTTAATCCTCTTCTCATTTCAATAAAACCAAAATNGTCGNGAGGTACCGCACAATTGCNGAGCCGAAGATTAGCAAAACCACCGGGTAACGTCAACTAGTTTTTCAATATAGCGGGNATTTGCNGTTTTGGCCAATTCACAAAAAATGTGTCAGCCAAAACGTCTATATCTGGAACAGGATATACAGGAAATATGCCTGTCATAATCGGACGTTCATACTGGATCTTGAGATTGTGATAATTTCCTTCGAAAGAAAAACCTTGGCGGAGTCTGAGATACTGCTCTCCATCATTAAAATAGACAGAACGAAGTGTGGAAATCAAACGATCGCGGAGATCATTTTCCGGAGTATTGAAGGATGACCTTATCAAAACTCTGACATCGGCAACGCGACCATCTGGACCAAGTATCCACAGCATGGCCCCTTTACCGCTAACATCCCGGTGAGACATTAAAACATCCCGAAAAACGGAATCAAACTCAGCGCGGTGTCCTTGCAATATTTTTGATACTGCCACAATGGACCAATTCGGCGTCTTTGGCCAAAATTCAATATGGTGTTCTCCTTCACGCATAGCGAAAAATCTCTGTTCCTCCTGATTTTCATTATAGGCCTTCAATCTCTTTTGTCGTTCATTTGATACATAAGCTTTTTCCAATTCTTTCGCCTTGGTCAATGCCATCTGTCTCAGATCTTCCGCTTCACGGATTGCAACATCCTCCTGTTGGCTATCCTCTACCCTGTCCCACGTGGCAAATCCATTACGTTCTATCGCTTCTGTAACGGGATTGAATATGGCCCTTTGGAAACGGTCTCCAAGATTATTAGAAGCATCCTGCATTACCTGTTCACTTCCTGACGCAAAACCTACCCGCGAGGCACGACGGAAAGTTCTGACCTCAGAATATACGATGACAGTCAGTCTGTCCTGGGCTGTGACAAAGGTAACATAGTAGATCGGTCTGAACAGTCGATTGATGATCCGTAGTTCGGTGGTGAAGTAGTTGTCCACTTCATCATATGAAGAAATATTATAGCCAAGATTTTCAAAAACAATCTGTGCCTCTTTAAGTGCCTCTTCCTTGGTGGTAGTATATTCAAATGTACGCACCATGGGTAGGTTGTCTCCGCACGAGGAGAACCGGAAGGTGTTAAGAAAAATTAAAGAGAGACAGGCAAAGCTGGCCGAGGTTCTTCCGCCCAACGCACTAATATATGTCACTCAGAGGCTTTTCACTTGCCGCTCCGGTGGAATCATCAACGGCAGTATTGAAAAAATTGTTATTATAGTAATAAAGTCTAACGGACCGCGATGTCTCTCCGAATACAGGCGGATCGTCTTCTGATTGTGGTACCACAGCTTCAAGCAGAAGTTCAATGCTGGCCGGTTCAACTAACCAAGAAGAGCGAAAATAAGCGCGACTCAGCTTGGGAAAACTAGAGAAAAGGTACTCTCTGTCAGTACCCATCTCGTTTTGACTAGTTCTCATGGGAGAACCATATTTGCTTGAGAGCGCTTTTTCAATGCGGTGAAAATGTGCTATATACCCGTCAATTCCATCACTTACTTCAAGATTGGTATACTCAATGACCACTTTCCAGAATCCGAGATCAGAAAAGTGATAGGAAAAAGAGACCGTGTCCTCGCCCAGCGTTCCGTGGACTGTTTTACTGGTTCTTGCACTGTCCACCGCTCCCCCCGCGGTATCGCTCTCAGCAGGCGCCTGAAGCTGATCCATAGATGCTCCCCATGCCAAACCTTTGTAGCCCGTGTCAAGTCCTTCACTGGTAGCCGGTACAACTTCATCGGAAATTTCGGAAGTATCCTCCTCCGTCTCCTCCATCATGAAATCATCTTCTTCCGTAAATGTGGTATCAACTTCTTCCTGAGCAACGAGTGCAGTAGAAAGCGTCAAAATGAAAATAATCATATGTCTCATCTCAATTCCTCCCGAAGAATCCTAGGTCTCCGTCTGTTCTGACTCCCTTTCATGCCCAAGCAATAAAGGAAAATAATGCAATAAATAATACGCGAGGAAAGTTAAAAAACCAGCTTGAAGAAGCATGCCGGCACCGCTACACATCCCAATAACTGTGACTACCCAGAGTGGTGCTATGGCCTGAAGAGTACCAAATAAATCTCCTTCTTTCTGAAACTGACTGTAAGAAATAAAACCTATGACAACAAACACAGCACCAGCCAGCATTCCTGAATTTAGCACCTGTGAAACGGCTGTAATGGCAGCCGCTACTACAGATAGAAGTGCATAGAAACCAACGCGGTCCCTTGGCACAGTTGCCCCTTTTCCCAGCGAAAGCAAAACGACAAAAGCCGCAGCCAGGACCATTTTAATAGCAAAAGCAATAGCACTCAGCATTTTATTAAAACATCTTTATGAGGATTCTTGTAAAAACCTCAGACTAACATAAGTCTAAGCAGAGATTGAGAGAAACTCTAAGAAAAATTGTTAATTCCTCTCTAAGAAATAATCTTGCCAACCCTGTTGAATCGGGGCCCCTCACCATTAAAACCCCAAGACATATAAACAACAACAGCCTCACCAAGAATAAACTCTTCAGGCACAAATCCCCAGTAACGTGAATCTGCGCTGTCGTCCCGGTTGTCACCCATCATCCAGTAGTAGTTTTGCTCTACCACATAGCTTGAAATCGAATTCATGGGATCCCCGTCGATCCAAAGGTAATTGAGCGCCTCATCAATGAAACGGAAGTTCCACACGTTCAACAGCTCTCCATCGGGATTGTTCTGATTATAGTATTTACTGTATAGCCGCCCCACTTTATTCGGCCGGTAAGGCTCAGAAGAAAAAATTCCGTGGAGCCACCCTCCAAGTCCGGACGAGTATCGCCGGGCGATATCATTGGCATCCTTCATCGTAAACCTGAATTCACCTGATATACCATTCCCTTTAAGCGCCACCTCGTGACCGTCCATAAGGATAAGAGGAAGCAGATAATCCCAGTTAGTATCTCTGTTGATGGCAACCTCATCCCCCACGGCAGGTAATTTGATGGGACCAAAATTATCGCGGTTCCAATCATCTCGCAGAAAAATTCCCGGCTGTTTAAGCCCGTTTTTGAGAATGGTCCGGTCAATTAGCTTTCCATGTTCAGGAAGTTCAAATTCCTGGTTGTCTACCCAAACTTTCTTTCCCCGGACAGTAATAGTCTGGCCCGGTTCAGCAACGCACCTTTTTACATACTTCTGAAAATGGTCACGGGGGTATTTGAAAATTACCACGTCTCCCCGGTGAGGTTTTTTGAATTTAGGGAACCGTGTCCAAGGTACATAGAAACCGAGTTCAGTGTATGGGATTCCGATCCAATCAGGTGTCCGCATACCGTAAACAAACTTGTTACCAATGAGAAAATCACCCGTCATGATGGTGTTTTCCATGGAACCAGTAGGA
This sequence comes from Fidelibacterota bacterium, assembly GCA_002729175.1. Lineage (GTDB taxonomy): Bacteria > Fidelibacterota > Marinisomatia > Marinisomatales > S15-B10 > UBA2125. The sequence goes on along the minus strand of PBTS01000044.1, from coordinate 24,877 downwards.
ACGATGTATGCCTCAATAACGGTTGCCCTCAGGGAAAGTGCGATAATAAGAATAATCAGAAGAGATTTTATCTCCTGTAGTATCCGTGCAATTCGAGTATCGTTCATTTGCGGCGAATTTAGCTTCTTACGGGCGAAGGGACAAAGGCAGGTAAGTCACTTCACTAGAAACTGACATCGTGTTACTCAGTCGAGACAATTTTTGTAATGTTTAACTTTTGGCCGTTCTTTGCCAAAACGAATAGTCATAAGATCGAACCTGCTTTCTGAAACTGAATCATTGTTTGACAGATAAATATTCATGGCGTTAAAAAGTTTCGCAAGTTTTGAATCATTCATCTGATCTTCCGGTCCACCTAATGTTTCCTGTGCCGCCGATTTAACCTCAATAAATACCACTGTATCATTTTCGCTGGCCACCACATCGATTTCACCGTAGGGAGCAGCGCTGTAGTTCATTTCCAACACGGTATATCCTTTCCGTATTAGTTCCCGCGCCGCCAGACGCTCACCCCACTTTCCAAGTAATCGGTTTTCCTTAAGATGGGACAAAGATGGCATATGATTGCCTACAGGTCGAAATCCTTTTCGATGGATGGGACAAGCAAGATGGTTACGCAAGTTAAACAGGTGCTCGGCAGTTCCATAACCTTTGTGTTTGGCAAATCCGTATTCTGGAAAGATAAGATCATATTTTCTCATTATCCTGTCACGAGATACTTTTGCAATGATGGATGCGGCGCTAATAGCGTGTACTTTATCATCCCCATCGATGATACCTTTGTTTTTTACCACCTGATCAGGTAGGCCACGTCCGTCAATTAATGCTTCCTCCGGTTGGGGTAACAGTCTCCCCAACGCCAGCCGCATTGCCTTGTGGGTTGCCTGGAGAATATTCAGTTCTTCAATATCGTCTTCGTGGACGATTCCAACACCAACGGATGTGCCAACATCCAGAATCTGACCATAAAGAATCTCCCGCCTTTTTTCTGATATTTTCTTGGAGTCCCTTACTCCTTCTATCGTACACCCTTCTGGTAGTATGACCGCAGCAGCCACCACGGGGCCGGCAATTGGTCCCCGCCCTGCCTCATCCACGCCCGCGATGAGTTTCACTGAAGGGATGCAGGAAGCAGTATCACTCGCAACAACAATCGTCTACAATAGTAATTGTATTTGCGCTCATCTCACCACTGGTAAGCTTGTACCGCATACAGGCATCTACCTCTATACCGCTCACCCCAGCGAAAGCTGCAAAGTCGTCTTGCGTCACTTTCTTGAATAAATATCCTTCAGTGAGCTTACCGCAATCGGGACAGTCAGCATCATCCTCGCAAGAGAGGAAAACAATAAAAGGTAAAATCAATAAAAATAAACGATATCTTTGCATGATGACCTCCATAATGAAATACCNAAAATCAGTTTACCGACACANACAGATAAAACAAAGACCAAACCGNAGNTNTAATTAGCAATTCGAANTGACGAACCAGATCAATGCCTANTTCAACAAAAGCATTTTCACAGTNTTATCAACTCGTTCGGCAANNAGCCGTGCGAAATAGATACCGCTGGNAGCTCTGGCACCATTCCAGTTGAAGCTATACTGCCCCGCNGGAAACCGNCCATCGGCAATNGTTGNTACCCGGANGCCAAGAGAATTGTAAATCTCCAGTTTTACAGANACTTCTTCAGNCAGGCTGATGGAAAGAGATGTTTCACCGTTAAANGGATTAGGATAATTCTGACTAATTGACACTTTCGACGGCAAAAAAGTTTCTTCAGATAAAGTATTAGACTCTTCCCTGAATTTTAGTATATCAAGATGACCTTCAACATTACTGGCATAAACATAGTTATTTGGTGAATAAGGATAAACACCCCATGCGCCGTAATAGCTTGAACGGTCATGTGCTATAAAAGTGTCGTATCTCGCGATTTCCCGGAGATCAGTAGGATCAGAGATATCTACTACTGTTATACCTGTAGCATAATGAGAAATAAAAGCAAGATCATCTTTAATGTGGATATTGTGCGCCAGCTTGCTCGCACCAAGATACTCACCTACTAATTCAATATCATTATAATCTCTGATATCCCACATCTTAACAGTTTTATTAGCCGTCTCTTCAGCCGTCATAAGGTACCGTCCGTCTTCAGTTGTCCAAACTGTGTGTACATATCCGCCGCCAGGAACGTTAACCCTCTCTAATAATTTGGGGGAGTTTTCCTTGTCAGTTGCATCCCAAATTGAGAATGATCTGTTATATCCTTCAGCAACAAAAACAGTATCTTTCCTGGAAAAAAGATCGTGAATACCTGGTGTTATAGCAAAACCTATCTCCTTAAGGTTTTCAGGATCTTCCAAAGACACAACCCGAAACCCTCTATAGTTTGCTCCCACCAGATAGAGGGTTGCGGTCGCTTTATCAACAAAAAGGTTGTGAGATGTGGTTGCGTAAGCACCGGCATAGTCAACTTCGTCATACGATGTGACATAGCGGACTGAATCTGGTAGCGGACTCAAATCAATGATATTCACTCCCTGATTTGTTCCTGTCATTTCATGACATACGTATAGATAATCGCCGTATGTCATCATGTCTCGATGATAATACATATCACCATATTCAGGACCAGGAATTGTAGTAATTATTTTTTTATCTTCAACCCTTACAATGGCAGTGCCGTCCAGAACGCCTACGATGGCATAGTCATTTCCTTCTTTATCCACATAGCCCCAGCAATCAGAAACACCGGAGGTATCGCCAACACTCCAGATCTTTGCAGGAAATTCAACTCTAGACACATGATCCAGATGGTAGGTCTTATCATCGGCCCTTAGCAATGAAAGCACACAAAATAATATAACAGGTGAAATGAAAGACCTCATCGTTGAAGAAGTTTATATGCGAGGAGGTGTGAGTAACAATATAATATTCATACTTTTTGCTGATCCATCATTATTGCGTTGGGACGGTTGGAAAGGCTCACCATAACATAATAAAGGATGATATCACCCTAAGGGACTAGAAGGGAAACATCACCCATTTTTCCATCCAATTACCTCCAACTGTGGCGCCAAATGTGCCGGCCGTTTGTTTTCAACCAAATTGCCCCCTCAACGTCGGTTCGTAGAATCTTCGCATCCGACCTTTTTAGTCGATCAATCACTTCTGACGATGGGTGCTTGAACTTATTCTTCTCTCCCACAGAAACAACAGCAATATTAGGTGTAACAGCCTCAATTAACGGTTGGGTTGAACTGGTAATGGAACCGTGGTGACCTACCTTCAACACGTCCACATCCAGCATATGGCTGTAAGCGAGGATCTCCTTGTCTCCCTCCCGCTCAAGGTCGCCAACAAACAGAAAGGAGGTTTCGCCATAAGTCATCTTCACCACAACACTGGCGTTATTCACATTTCTCTTAGTCATTGCCCATGCGGAATCGGGGTGAAGAACTGTAAAATGGACAGGTGAGAAATGATTGATGGAAAACCCGGCACCCGAACGTCGATAAGTGATGCCTCTTTCATCAATTTGAGAAACAATCCTTCCATAAAGCGAAGATTCATAACTGGTGAAAGTGTCCCAAACTTCATTCACGGAAAAAGCGTCCATGACAGCGGACGCTCCGCCAATGTGATCTGCATGGGGGTGGGACATAATAAGGAGGTCTATCTTGCGGGTGCCGAGATGCTTCAATACCGGCACTACCACTTTCTCCCCAGCGTCTTTTTTAAATGCAAGGGGACCGGCATCAATTAATATAGTCCTTGTACCTTCGTCGGTAGATATCCGAACCACAGCTCCGTCGCCCTGACCTACATCCATAAAGATGATATCCACAACCTTTCTCTCAAGCGCCCAGGACCAGACGAAAAGATTAGTAGCAACCATTCCCGCCAGAGCCGCTTTATGCCAAAGCTTTTTCCGCATGAGCATGACAACAGTGATCACAACAGCGCCGTATTGAAGTAGTTGAATTGGCTCAGGAGTGCCTAATTCAATAGATGAAAATGGTATCTTGGCAAAAAGATTGGCAATGAGAAATATGATTTTGCTTATGAACCAGGCCGCCTGACCAAATGCCACCCCCACTACCGGAACCCATCCAAAAAAGAGGAGTGCAAAACCGATTGAGACAACCACACCTACCAATGGAACTATCAAAACATTGGCGAATATGCCCATAATGGGGATTCTCCCGAAGAAACCCCAGATAAACGGTAAGGTACCGACCTGTGCGGACAAAGAGACAAGAAGCAGTCCGGAGACCCCTTTCAATAGGTCGTTTTCAATAAGAGAAGGCCTAAAACGTTGGGGCAATGATTGTTCGAGATAACCGTAGAAAAAAACAATGGAAATAACAGCGGCAAAAGAAAGTTGAAAACCGAGATCAAAGATGTAATATGGATTGATAATGAGCAGAACTAAAGCGGTGCAAGCAATAATATTCCACAGGTTCCCATCCCGCTGGACAATTTTGGCCAGCAAATAGAATGATGCCATGAGTGTGGCCCGCCAGACGCTAGGCTTCCCACCGGTCAACAGAGCGTAAAGAACGAGACAGAAAATAACCGCCCACTTCTGCCATCGATATGGTAGGCGTACAATTTTTACCAGCGCCAGAATAATGATGAGAACGTACCCAACATGAAGACCAGAGACGGCAAGTACATGGATAACACCGGTATCAGCGAAATCCTGACGGATTACATTAGGAATTTCTTCTCGCAACCCAACGATGAGGGCGGACATTAGCGCACCGGCGTTGCCCCCGATTATGTCGCGAAAAAGATCACTCACCACTTCACGGGACCTGGAAAAGAAGATATTCATGTTCCAACTGGAACTAGCCTCGAACTTGGTAACTTCCGGATCGTACAGGCTTCCCCAAATATCTCGGCGATGATAGTAGCTTCTATAATCGAATACGCCGGGGTTGCGTGGCCTTTTCAGTTCCTGAAACTGTCCTGAAAGGGTCACCTTATCACCTACCGAAAAGCCTGGATGATTGTCGAAATAAACGTGGATCGCACCGTTACGGATCGAAAGAAGTATCCTGACAGATTGTTCAAAAATTCGCACCTCTGCCACTTCACCAATCAATTCCACCCGCTCATTATGAAGTGTCCCGAATACAGCTGCTTTCTCGCCTTGGATTAGCCCGGAAAAACCGATCCGCGCCATGCCACCCATAAGGAGTGCAACCACGAGTACTCTAGTAAATACCTCCCGCTTTGATGTCCAAAGTAGAACAGTGGAAACAATCAGCCCGATACCGGTAACCGTGAACGGAAGATTGAAAAGTTGCTGAAAAAGAATACCGCCGGCGAACAAAAGTACTGCCGGCACAAGGGGCGCCCTCTGAAAGAACGTGGGCGGTGTCAGATTATTTTCCCTTCAAAACCCTCTTCTGCTCCCTTAGTAGAAGGGTATTGGCCCGCTGCTCCTTTCCCCCGTGGTGCAGCATAAGAATATAAATGGACGTTTCAAGTTTAATATGCCTGTTATCACTATTCTCAAAAAGGACATCGATCATTCGGGCAATTTCAGCGTAATCCGGCATGGGATCGGTGAAAAACTCCGATATCCGTTTTGCTGAATTTTCATGTGAAAAAGGAGGTGACCAGTACTTATCCTGACTCCGCATTCGCGCCGCTTCCTGTCCTAGTATTTTTAGGCCCCGGGCAAGTCCGGTGTAGTACCCTTGAACAAATGCAACTTTTTTGTCGTCTTCTAGGTCCGACCAGAAACTGTAATCGGCACCGTCCTGAGCTGAAACAGGAAGAATAAATCCTCCATAAAGAACAAATAGAATAAATCTTTTCAAAAGAATATGATTTGCATGCAAAGTTATTTCAACTCTCCATAAACCTATTAACAATAGGATATCTGCGCCCCATACCAAAAGCTTTGGAGGTGACGCGTAGTCCCGGAGCTGCTTGCCGCCGCTTGAACTCTGATCGATGAACCAAATGGTTTACATCTTTTACCAGTTTAGCATCATATCCAAGTTTTACTAGTTCAGCCTTTGTTCTGTGATTTTCTACAATCTCTTCCACCAATGGACTCACCACTTCGTAATCAAATGGATCCACCTGATCTTCAACCAGTTCAGCAGATGGCTTTTTCGTCAAGGTGCTAGCTGGGATGATCTCTTTCCCCCGATCCTGATTATACCATTCGCACATAGCATACACATCCATTTTATTGAGATCGCTGATGGCCGCCAGCCCACCGCTCATATCGCCATAGAGAGTACAGTAACCTAAAGCCAGTTCCGTTTTGTTGCCCGTCGAGATGACGAGATATCCCATCTTGTTTGCAAAAGCCATAAGAAAATTTCCCCTTATGCGGGCCTGAATATTCTCCTCTGTGATATCCCTAGCCATTCCGTCAAACTGTGAATCAAATGTTGTTTCATATACAGACGCCAGTTCACCGATAGCAAGGACTCGATATTCCACACCCAGATTTTCGGCAAGTTCTTTGGCATCATCCTTACTGTGTTGAGTGCTGAACCGGGACGGCATAGAAACACAAAGTACATTTTCTTCACCAAGGGCTTCTTTTGCCAGACAGGCCGTCAGGGCTGAATCGATGCCACCGCTAAGCCCAATAACGCATTTGGAATGCCCTGTTTTACGAAAGTAATCGCTGATACCCAATGTTATTGCCGCAAAGAGTTCTTGTTCCCGAGAAAGGTTGTCATGTCCAATCTCTTCGTCCGAATCGAGATCTACTATCAGCATCTCTTCTTTGAAAGAAGTGGCAGCAGCAATCCGTTTTCCATCAGCTGAATAAGCTATAGAGTTTCCGTCAAATATCAATTCATCCTGCCCTCCCACAAGATTGCAATATAGAAAAGGAACCCCGCACCTATCCACATGCCGTTTAATAAGTCTCTCCCGCTCACAAAATTTCCCCTCGCTGAAAGGAGATGCAGATACGTTAAGAATCATTTCGGCGCCTGCGTTAACCAGTTCGTCAGTAACTTTGCAGGTATAATCTTCATCCCACATATCTTCACAAATTTCAATACCGAGAATAATTGTTTTCTTGCCAATCTTTGCTTTCAACGGGGACCGCTTTTCTCCTGCGGTAAAATATCTATCTTCATCAAAAACATCATATGTGGGTAGAAGCACTTTATCATATCTACCAGATATTTCTCCGTTCTGCAGAAGCGCAGCACTGTTATAAAGATTTTTTCCGATAGGTTGAACATAGCCGACCACCATGGGAACATCGTCAACAACAGATGTGAGTGCCTCCAGTTCTTGGACATTCCTCTCCACAAACGATTGTTCCAATAGGAGGTCCTGGGGCGGATATCCGGTAATTGCCAATTCTGGAAAAACAGCAATATCGGCATTAGCATCCACAGAATTACTATAGAATGAAAGAATCTTCTTACAATTATTCTCGAAATCTCCTACAGTGGTATTAATCTGGCACAGAGCTATTTTCATGGATACAGTTAAAGCTATACTTTAATATCTAACCTCAAAATTTCTGTATTTATTTTCAAAACCAGCCCATTTTACATTCACATCTTCCACCTGGGCCATACTGGGCCCCTCCTTCAATTCTTTTATCAACTTTTCAATTCTGTCTTTTCTCCCTTCAGCCTCGAGAAAAACGGAACCGTCTCTCTGATTCCTGACCCATCCGCCAATACCAAAATCTTCAGCCCAGTGCTGAACAAAATAGCGGTAACCGACCCTCTGCACCCGGCCTGTCACTTTGATCTTTACACTAACTGATTTCTTTTCATCATTCATGTGAGCTCCAATATTTTTTGAACAGCTCCTTCAGGCGTTTGAGCCTCACTTACACCTTTAATGTCCCAAGATCCCAATGTAACCACAGGTTTATTCTGAGCCAGCGTGTGGGCAATTTCAGACAGAGTCCCATAAGCGCCGGCAATAGCGATTGCACCATGGACAGAATTGGCGATCATAACATTTCGGCCCTGACCCGCTCCAGTTGCAACGGGAACAGTAACATACCTGTTAATACCAGACGCATCCTGCGTGGGCAATATACCCACCACCGTACCACCAGCTTCACTTGTTCCTTTACAGACTGCTTTCATCACACCTGATCTTCCGCCGCAGTAGACCAAAACCCCTTTTTCGGCCAAAAGCTTTCCTACCATTTCGGCAGCTTCAGCTGTTTGGGCTGTACATTCCGATCCACCAAAAACAGCAATACGCTTCTTCTCAATCATTTATTCATTCTCTTTCCAAATCACTCAATCATATAATCGCCTAATTCGTGATGCTTCACGGTTCAAGCCTGTAGATCATCCTCGGGAAAGGAATTGCCTCTCTCAAATGTGAAATCCCGCAGATCCAAGACACCGTCCGCTCAACACCAAGGCCAAAACCAGAATGGGGAACAGTACCGTATTTTCTTAGGTCCAGGTACCATTGAAAAGCATCCTCCGGTAGTTTATGTTCATTAATTCGCTTTACCAGGGTGTCATAGTCGTGTTCACGTTCACCACCTCCTATTACCTCACCGTAGCCCTCCGGTGCTAATATATCCATCCCAAGAGCAAGCTTTTCATTTTCAGGATCCCTCTTCATATAAAATGCTTTAATGGCAGCCGGAAAACGGTGGACGATGACAGGTCCATCGAAATGTTCTGATATAACAGTCTCATCTCCGCCTCCGAAATCGCCGCCCCACTCAAATTTTTCCCCTTTAGTATTTAAAATATCAACAGCTTCCGTGTAGCTAATTCTGGGGAATGGCGCCTTGATCTTTTCCAACTGGGACGTGTGTCTCTCCAACACTTCCAACTGCTCCTGGCAATTATTCAATGCCCATTGCGCAATATGGCAAATCAATCCTTCACCCCAGTCCATATTTTCATCCAGATCACAGTAGGCTATTTCCGGCTCCACCATCCAGAATTCTGTCAAATGACGCCGTGTTTTAGACTTCTCCGCCCGGAATGTTGGGCCAAAGCAGTAAACCTTCCCAAAGGACATGATATTCGCTTCGTTGTACAATTGACCGCTTTGGGCCAGAAATGCCTTTTGACCAAAATATTCAGTCTCAAACAATGTAGTGGTCCCTTCACAAGCGTTTGCTGTAAAAATAGGTGTATCAAGATTCACAAAGCCGTTGCTATCGAAATAATCTCGTATGGCCCTTACCGTCTCAGCTCGTACTTTTAGGACAGCATTCTGTTTCCTTGAGCGGAGCCAGAGATGTCGGTTATCCATAAGGAAAGCAGTACCGTGTTCCTTCTTGGTGATGGGATATTCTTCCGCAATCTGATGCACCTTGATGTCGCTCACGTCCAGTTCATAACCACCGATACTTCTTTTATCTTTTTTCACCAGTCCCGCCATGGAAACTGACGACTCCTGTGTTAGTGCTGGTTCCAAATCAAAAACTTCATTGGGAACATTCTCTTGAGCTACCACTCCCTGAGTGTAACCCGTACCATCTCTCAAAATCAGGAACCATATTTTCCCACTGGACCGCTTGTTATAGACCCATCCGTTAAGCATCACTTCTTTTCCCACATGATCAGCCAGATCTGCTATATATGTTTTACCCACAGTTCGTTCCTCTACCACGTTGAGACTATATCATTAATAATACTTTCGGAGATTTTTGTCACTGCAGCCTTCATGGCCAGTTCTCGAGCATCTCCCGATTCATCTGGATCATCACTGTCCACCTTGCCGTCACCATCATTGTCGATTCCGTCCGACGCTACATCAGCCGTCAGGCTATAGGCACCCCAGTTTGTGTAATTTTTTGTGATAAGCACTTTCTCCTCACGAACATCAAACCACTCTACGCTAATTCCTACACTGTAGCGATACTCGAGTACTTCTTCCATTTCAGAGTAGGTGTATGGCTTATCTTCTACTTTCTTTATACTTCCTCTGAGAATTGAATCACCCTGGTCACTGATCTTCAAGATATTCTCCTCAAGAAAGACATTTGTCACCTCATCGGTTACCGCCTCAGCAATGCCAAATTCAGCTGTTTCATTCGCAAACAGGGGTATGGAAATACTCTTAATATGTGGCGGGATGGAACCAGAAAAGGAGTAGATGCCACAGCCGGAGAAAACCCATAAATATATCGACATTATGCTGGCACGGATTAAACGACTCAATTTCAGATTATTATGCATCTGTATCTTTAAAACGCTTCTGCTTCTTTTCTAGCCCGTAATCATTGATCTTTCGATAGAGCGTCCGCTCGCTAATTCCTAAAGCCCTTGCTGTTTTTCGCCTGTTATTATTGAATTTTTTCAATGTACGGGAGATCAGTTCTACCTCAAGATCTTTTACACTCATATCCCCAATGGCAGCAGATTTAAGGAGGTTTCCTACATCACCTTCTAAAGCACTGAAATTCAATCCGCCGCCGGAATCGATATAGCCAACTTCGCCGCTGCGATCGATCTGGCCTCCGGAGAACAGCCCTTTTATCTCCCGCATATCCTGCCTCAGGAATAGCAATTGTTGCAGGATCAGTTCTCGTTCCGCTTGCCCGGAAGATTTATCTACAGGAACAGGAAGATTTGAAGAAGTCCTACCTACCATGGGTTCCAGATGTTTAAGTACCATTTCACTCGAAATTTTGTTCCCTTTTTCCAACAAGATAACACTCTCAACAAAGTTCCGCAGCTCCCGAATATTACCCGGCCAGTCGTATTGTTTCATCACTCGGATGGCGTCCGAACTGAATCCTCGAAAAACAATATCGTTGGAGCGAGAAAAAAGAAGCGCAAAACGTTCCGTTAATAGATCAATATCTTCCATCCTTTGACGCAATGGTGGTACATCAATGGTCACCGTTCGGAGACGGTAGTAAAGGTCTCGGCGAAATCGACCTTTATCCGATTCTTCAGCAAGATTTTTATTAGTAGCGGCGATCATTCTCACATCTACCTTTCGCGTTTTGGCATCGCCTACACGCATAAATTCGCCAGATTCAAGCACTCGTAGAAGTTTTACCTGTGTCTCAACGGGCATTTCGCCGATTTCATCGAGGAATACCGTTCCATTATCAGCTTCTTCAAAGTATCCCTTTCTGTCTTCAGCCGCTCCGGTAAAAGCCCCTTTCTTGTGACCAAAAAGTTCGCTCTCGATGATTCCTTCCGGAATAGCGCCACAGTTCACGGTAACAAGCGGTTTCGATGGCCGGCGGCTCTGCTTGTGTATCGCCTTCGCCACCATTTCCTTACCTGTGCCTGATTCACCGGTAATTAAAACAGAGATATCCACTGGTGCTATCTGGACGATCATTTCCAGGACCTGCTCAATTCCCTCAGAAGTTCCTATAATACCTGAATCGCGCCTGACTCTTTCTAGATCACTCATGCCAAAACCTCAGGCTCTTTTACAAAATGGTGTTGGTAAACTATCCACATGGATAACAAAATTTCCTTGAGATTGGAATGTTTCGGCTTCCATCCCAGCGTCTCTTGGGCAAATTTAGACGTAGCCACCAGCTCAGCAGGGTCGCCGGGGCGACGATCTACGACTTTGTATGGTATATCTCGGTTTGTCACCGTTTTCGCCATTTTTACCACGTCCAGAACAGAATGGCTCTCGCCAGCAGCAAGATTGACTGTTAAGCAGTGGTGAGACTGTAAATAATCCAGGGCTAGCAAATGTGCTGAAGCCAAATCGGTGACGTGAATGTAATCCCGGATACCGGTGCCATCAGATGTCTTATAATCGTCGCCAAACAATTCAAACCTCTGTTTTTGTTCGCTCGCCACCTCCATGACAATTGGAAGAAGATTGGCAGGGTTCTTTTCCAGCCCAAGGACACGACTATCCCCATCATAACCAGCGGCATTGAAATAACGGAGAGCAGCAAACTTTATCCCTTTCAGCTGACCGTACCATTTCAGGTACTGTTCGATAGCCAATTTTGTGTAGCCATAGAAGTTGATCGGTTCTGTAGGATGATCTTCGTCCATAGGAAGATACTCTGGATATCCATAAACTGCAGCTGTGGAGGAGAAGACGATTGCTTTCACCTCAGTAGATGCCATGGCATTCAGCAAACACAGTGTGCCTGAAATATTGTTTGTGGAATATTTCTCTGGATCGACCATAGACTCTCCCGCGGCCTTGAATGCAGCCAAATGAACCACAGCCTCCACCCCACCGGAGAGTACTTCTTTCACCTTATTCTCATCCAGTGTTGAGCCAAGAACAAATTGTGCCTCAGTGTGGATGTTTTCCTCGGCACCTCTCGACATATCATCCAGGATAACGACCTCATGATCCGCATTTATCAGGTCTAGTACAATATGGGCACCGATGTAGCCTGCTCCACCCGTAACTAAAACTTTCATTATTCTTTATTCCAATACATAATAATAACGCTCCACATCAGGTTACCAGTTCTTCTCTCAGTTTCTCAATATCATCTCTCAAGCGGGCTGCTTTTTCATAATTCAAATTCTCAGCCGCTTCTAACATTTCGTTCTTCATCATATCGAGGGCAGCGCCTTTGTCCAATGTATCAAACCAGTCGCCCTTTCTCCCGTATTCCACATGATCCGTTTCTTTAACGGCATCAGCAACGGACGTTGTCAAAATCACATCATCCATGGACTTGTAGATGGTCGTTGGAGTGATCTGATGTTCCTCATTGTAAGCTTTTTGAATCTTCCTCCGCCGATTAGTTTCGCCTATCACTTTCTCCATGGATTTTGTCACCTTATCGGCGTAGAAGATAACCTTCCCGTTCACATTTCTAGAAGCGCGGCCGGCAACCTGCATCAATGATCGCTCGGATCTCAAAAATCCCTCCTTGTCAGCATCCAAGACGGCCACAAGAGAAACCTCGGGCAGGTCTAACCCTTCCCTTAATAAGTTGATACCTACCAGTACGTCAAATTCACCAAGCCTGAGATCTCTCAGAATCTTTACCCGCTCCAGTGAATTGATCTCAGAATGGAGATATCGTACCCGGAGGTTCATTCCCATAAAGTAATCTGTAAGATCTTCTGACATTCTTTTGGTGAGAGTTGTAACTAGAATTCTCTCTTTTCTTTTGACCCGAGCCCGAATTTCACCAATTAGGTCGTCGATCTGTCCGTCCGTGGAGCGAACATCTACCTTAGGATCCAACAGGCCTGTGGGACGGGTGATCTGTTCCACAACACTGCCGCCGGTGTAGGCGTGTTCCCGATCAGAAGGTGTGGCGGACACAAAAATGGCTTGGTTAACGCACTCTTCGAATTCTTCGTATTTCATTGGTCGATTGTCCAGTGCTGAGGGTAAGCGAAAACCATACTCAACAAGCGTTTCCTTCCTGCTCCTGTCACCGTGATACATGCCTTGGATCTGGGGAAGAGTAACATGCGATTCGTCAAGAAACATGAGAAAATTCTCAGGAAAATAGTCAATGAGTGTATACGGCCGTTGCCCCGATTTTCGNCCGGCGAAATANCGGGAATAATTTTCAATACCGGAGCAATATCCCACCTCTAACATCATCTCNANATCAAAGTTGGTTCGCTGTTCTAATCGCTGNGCTTCNAGCAGTTTATTGTCACTGCGAAGCTTTTCCAACCGTTCAGCNAGTTCATCTCGGATAGAATCNATAATGTCTCCAAGGGACGCCTCATCNGTCACAAAATGCTTNGCNGGGTAAANAAAAAGATTTTCCACNGAACNTGTAATCTCTCCACTGATTGGATTNAAAAAACGGATCNATTCTACATCATTTCCGAATAGCTCTATCCGCACAGCCTGATCTTCATAAGCAGGATAGATTTCAATGACATCACCCCGTACCCGGAATCGTCCCCGCTCAAAAACGGCATCACTCCGGACATAATATATTTCCACCAGCTCCCTAAACAACTTCCGGGTTTCGATTTTTTCACCTTGATTAATTTGTACAACTTTGTTTTGATACTCTGTTGGCGAGCCGATGCCGTAAATGCAGGAGACAGAACTGACCACAATCACATCGTCTCGGGTCAGAAGTGACTCAGTGGCCTTGAGCCTGAGTTTGTCAATCTCTTCATTTACGGAAGAATCTTTTTCTATATAAGTATCAGTAACCGGCAGATACGCCTCAGGTTGGTAATAATCATAGTAACTAATAAAGAACTCTATGCTGTTATCCGGGAAGAGATTTTTGAATTCACCGTAAAGTTGCGCTGCCAGCGTTTTATTATGGGAGATAACAAGTGTAGGCCGTTGAACTTCCTGGATAATATTGGCCATGGAAAAAGTTTTCCCGCTTCCTGTAACGCCAAGTAGTGTTTGCCATTTTTCTTTCCGTTTCAATCCGGCTACAAGATCAGACATGGCCCTTCGTTGATCATCAGTAACAGAGAATTGACTATTTATCTTTAATTCTGCCATATTGACCTGAAATTTACTTTCTTATGAGAATCGAATCAACAGATAGAGTCGGAAGAATTTTCAGTACAAAGGAGCACTTCTATGAATACATTCCCTGTTCATAGTGATAATTCCAGCAATCGGGATGTGAATATTAGGATTGAATCTTCGGATTGAAATTGCGAAGGAGATACTGGATCCAGCTGACAGATGCTAAAACGGTTGAAACCAGTATAAGGTATAATCCAAAATTTTCCATTCTCACAATGTAGAGAAGAATTGCCAGAGCAGTAATCCCTACAGTCCACTTTCCAATGATGTTGGAACCTAAAACCAGGTGTGAATGATTAAGCATATATACACCACTCAGGGCGATAGTTAACTGACGTATCATATAGAAAATAAAGAACCAGAAAGGAAAATTTCTCGTCTCATCTAGTGAGAGAAATAGAACTACGGCAGCAATGGCGATAGAGTCGGCAACGGGATCCAGGAATTTTCCAAGATCTGTCACTTCGTGAGCCCGCCGGGCGAAATAGCCATCCAACCAGTCGGTGACAACGGCGAAAAGAACAAGTAGCACAGCTAGCACAATTCGATCACGGGCAAGACTATAAACAATAGGCAAAGCAAGAAAGGCACGAAGTATGCTCAGCAGATTCGCTAGTGTTATAACCCTGCTGGGATGGGTAATTCTCGTTTTCTGCTGATCGTCAGGCATGTGTTTTTGTTGCTGATCTTGAATTGATTGTTCCATTAGAAATTATCAAAGATAGTTCGGAAAGAGCCGTTGCCTCCATCTCATCGTGTGTAACAAAAATAAGATATTTTTTCGATAAAAGAGCACCGATATACTCGATCATTTTCCTCCTTTGTTGAACACCCAATGAGAACATCGGTTCATCAAGGATCAACAATTCATATTTTGCGTGGCTCAGAATAACAATCAGTACAATCCTCGCTTCTGAAAGACTTAACAGATGTATGGGAGACTTAGAAATCCTGGACCAAGGGATTTGAAAAGAGGCAAGTGAAGCTGTGATGTTATCAATAAATTCATCGGAAGCCAACCCTTCAGACAGAATCATATTTGCCACTTCTTCCGGTGTGTTTCCACCAAACAACCTTTCGGGCGATTGTGGTAGGTAGACCATTGAGGGCGATCGGCCGTCTATCATCATCTTGATGTCACCATCATGGGGTTTTTCCATCCCGGAAATAAGTGCACCCAGTGTCGATTTCCCAGAACCATTCTCGCCAATAACAGCCAATGATCGTAGTCTTTTCAATTGAATTGATTGGCCATAAAAAATTTTCCCGGAATCAGGATAAGAAAATGAGACCTTACTTATTATTAGTGACAGATTTCCCGGTGGAACTGATATTTTCGGATAATCTTTCTCCAATCCTTTTTCGAGTTTCTCCAAATGATCGAGACACAGTTGCCAACCATTTTCGCTGTACTGCAAATCTGAAGGGTCTGATGTGAGCCACAAAACGACGGTGTCTGACAGTTCACACCACTCCCTTAGGATTGTGACGCACTTCTTCTTCGTCTGCTCGCTCAGGAAGGAAAGTCCGTCATCAATGATCAAAAAGTCAGGTGAACAGGCAAGTGCCGAAGTAAGATTGAGGATCTCTCTTTCACCACCGGACAGCGTCGAAGGATGTCTTTCAAGATCAAATGTGAAATCGAATTTTTCAACCATGATTTGAATCTTGTGCTGGATCTTTTCTGCGGGCCAGCCAGCGTTCTCAAGATTGAAGGCTAGCTCTCTGGCTACTGTTGGTGAAATAATTTGGGAATCAGGATCTTGGGCTATAATCATGGGTGAATCATAACCAGAAATGCGAGATAGAAAATAATTAGATTGGTCTGATTCATGTGAGAGTGAAGCCATTCGCCGTCCAAGGCTGCTCTTACCTACCCCGCTCTCACCATAAATAATGTGTATTCCTCTCGTAAGTTGGACTTTCTGTGAAAGCGCATCAAATTTGGGGAACTGGATAACAAAACTTATATCAATCACGTAGGATTCCCCTAACTACCCGAGTTGCTGAACCAATATTCTTATGGATTACATCAGTAGCAGCTGTACTTGATTTGAGAAAAAATAGTTGATCATCCAAAAGTCGATGGACAGCATCATTAAATTCATTTTTTGTATTGACCGTGAAACCACCGCCATTTTCCAGCAATTCTTCCGCAGCATGTGAATTGTGATATTTCGGACCAAAAATAGTGGGAAGACGGGCCATTGCTGGTTCCATAACGTTGTGAATCCCAGTGGTAAAACCACCACCGACGTAGGCAAATCGCCCTTGCCAGTAAAGCTGTGAAAGATAGCCAACTTGATCCATAATGATCACACGGACACTCTGGACACCGTTCCCAATTTGAGAGTACAGTTTAGGAGCTAAATCGGCCTTTGAAAACAATTCAAACGTTTTACTTATATATTTATCATTTGGCTCGTGGGGGACCCAGGTAAAACCAAATTCAGGCTTAGCCCTAACTATCTCCAATATTGAATCTAGAATGAGCTGATCATCTTCAGGCCAAACACTTCCAGCTACAAATCGGAGGGGGCGATCAAGGATTGACTTTGAAAGGTCGGAAACTGATTCTTCAGCCAAGTCTTTGACCCGGTCGTAGCGGGGACTCCCCAGAACCCGCACAATGTTNCGATTCTTTTTTTGAAGCAATCGTCTCAGTTGAATAAGATCTTTTTCACTGATAGTATAGACAGATGCGAGTGATGAGTATACATGGCTGTAAAAATTGTTGATCACCGGCCACAGTTTTGAGCTCTTTCCGTGCAGTCGGGCCGAGAAAAGAGTTGTATGAATTTTGAGCCTTTCCGCTGACCAGACAAGATTTGGCCAGACGTCATATTCGGCGAATATGAGCTTGTGAGGGCGGACCAATCTGAGCATTTTCGAAACAGACCAGGGAAAATCGAGAGGTAGATATATTTTTTGGTCTATATAGTCATCGTTCACATTTGCAAAGCCAGACGGTGAGAAAAAACTGACAACAACGGTGCAATCACTCTCTACCTCCTTCAGTCCGCGCAAAACTGGCCGAACCTGCTCATATTCCCCATGAGAAGCACAATGAAACCAATAAACTAGACGGGCACGATCAACATGAGAAAAAAAATCCCTTACCTGATTGACCATTCCCAGCCGCTCATTCAATGCACGCCTTATTTTAGATTTAAAGGGATAAAGAAGAAAAACAAAAGTAAAAAGAATGGGAAGGACAATAAAGTTATAAACAGTAAGCCAAAAAAGTTTCATTTCAAGCCTGAGCAATAATTCTGTTTACTGCCCCTGAAACTTCCTCACTGGTGACATTGGTTAGGCAAAATTGTTCATTTCTAATACAGTTCCTTTGACCATTTTTTGAGCAAGGTCTGCACCACATATTAGAATAAAGTTGTTGAGATCCCGGATGCCGAACGTTGGCACCTGTCTCCCTAGATGTAGGGCCTGTGATCATCACCACCGGCGTCCCCAACGCCTCAGCCGCATGGATAAGCCCAGTATCTGCACCCACTGCTAACAATGNAAGAGAGAGAACAGTCATGGATGTCCGCAGGTCGGTCTTCCCGCAAAGATTAACGATATTATCGCATTCGCTTGANATCTCTTCACAAATTGTGTTATCAGCCCCACCCAAAATGACTACCTGATGCTCACTCATTAAATCAACAAGCTGGCTGTACCCAGCCACCGTCCAAATTTTGTTGNGCCAAGCCGCTCCCGGAACAAGCGCGATAAAATTTGACTTGATTCCCAAACGATTAAGCAAGCTGTAACACCGTTCTTTTTCTTTAAGTGAAATGTACAATCGGGTGANAGCTCTTTCTTCCAACTCCATAAAATTGGACAATTCATCAGTTAATTCAAAATCTGAAGGAAAACGGTTCCATTTTAAATAATAGAGAAAAAAACGGTTCATGCGCGGTTTCCTGAAAACTGAGCAGGGTGATTGTATCCNACGGCGGATAATTCCTGATCTAAGAGAACAATGGAGATCAAAAACATGAGAATAATCTTCCTTATCCAAATTTNTCGACAGCTCCGTCAGGCGTCCAAAGCCNGCTTTTCTGTCCAATNGAATTATGCGACTAATATGAGGATGACCTTCCAGAATTTGTGAATAATTACTAAGCGTCAGATAATGAATTTCACAATGGGGGTATTGACTTTTGAGTGCCTCCACTACAGCTGTTGTGAATATAATGTCGCCAATTGAACTGAAACGAACTATCAGAACTTTTTCATACACGGGTAGTTTACTGTTTAGGAGGGCAGCCCAATCTCATCTACCGCGTCCTTTGGACGTTGTAGAGACAAAGATCTATCATGGATCTTTTATAGGGTGAATCAGGAAAAGGTGATAGTGCGGAAACAGCCTGATCAGAAAATTCTTGAAGCTTCTTTTTAGCGTAATCAAATCCCCCGTGTTCAAATACAATCTCTTTCAGTCGGTTCACATCTTTCCTTTTTGCACCATTTGATAGTGTCTTGCGTAATTGTCGTCGTTCAACAGTTGAGAGAGATGACGACATGGTATGAATGATGGGCAACGTAATTATATTCTTGGACACATCTGCATTGGTATCCTTTCCGGTATCCTTAGTGGCCCCGAGGATATCGAAAAGATCGTCTTTAATTTGAAATGCCATTCCCAGCTTTTCTCCATAGTCTCNTGCCGCAGTCTTGTGGTATTTATCTTTTGATGTGGTNATNACACCNAGTTCACAACAGGTGGCGATAAGTGANGCGGTTTTATCTTTTACCATNNTGAAATATATCTCCTCGGACATGGACTTTTTAAANCTACNTTCNATCTGAAGCATCTCTCCTGAACTTAGGCGTTTAGCCGTATCCGAAATGAGATCCAGTGCATCGAAATCNCTCAAGTGGATCAGGTTTGTGAGGACTTGGCTCAGAACNAAATCGCCCATAATGATGGCTGTNTTATTCCGCCANATTTTATTAATAGTNGGNAAACCNCGCCGTTCATTGGNTTCATCNACAACATCNTCATGCATAAGTGTAGCAAGATGAAGTAGNTCAACCATNGCTGCCGCTTTATAGCTGTTTANTGTCGGNCNCCCACTCACTCGNGCTGACAGAATAGTGAGAACAGGCCGAATGGCCTTCCCTTTATGCCTCAANAGATAGCGGGCGATNATATTGATGAGACGAACCTCAGACTTTAGTGCAAGTTCAAACTCATCCTGGAAAACTTTCAGATCTTCCACAATGGGCTCAATGATTTTTTTCAGTTCAGCAGTCTCAGTCATGGGTAAAATTTACCGTCAACGTTCCTGTTCCGCACTAAAACTTCTTGGCGAAGATGTGAGAAATACCAATACTAATCTCATAAAGTACCATGAGGGGAGCCGACATCATCAAAAGGCTAACTGGGTCCGGCGGGGTTAACAGAGAGGAGAGAATCAAAATGGTGACCAAAGAGTGACGGCGGTATTGACGCATAAAAGCTGGCGTAAGAAGTCCTATGGCTGATAGGATTAATACAATCACCGGCAGTTCAAACAGTAGACCGGCAGAAACAAGAATCCAGAGGATGTAGTTGAAATAGTAGTTGATGGAAAAATTGTTAGCGACGTCAACGTATCCCATGCCGGTGAAAAAATTGAGCGAAAAAGGGATAACCACATAGTAGGCGAACAGGACACCTATCATAAAAGAGATGAAGGAAAAAAGGATCACTGGAAAAGCGTATCTTCGTTCATTAACAAGCATACCCGGCGCAACAAATTTCCAGAACTGGTATGTAATGACAGGAATAGCCAGAATGATCCCCCCAACNAAGGCAATCCCCCATTTAATCATNAACATTCCATGTACTTTCAATACCTGGAGATCGGGNGGGTTCTCCAGAGATGTGGCCGGTTTCAAAAGAATCCTGAAGATAGGATCGATGAAGAGAAAAACAAGTCCAGCNCCCAANACAACAGCCATCAAAGATTTGATTATCCGCCACCTGAGTTCCTCTAAATGGTCAAGAAACGGCATTTCTGTCTGATCAATCATGGTTCAATTTAAGTGAATTGATNAGATAGCGCGCTGCAGAATAGGGAGATCGACCATTTGCCAATTGCAAAAATATTTCTGAGTCAAAGTCTAGTTCCGGCTGGCTATTCCAAAACCGTTGAACAAGCTCATCCCGAACGGCACCCCTAACACGGTTAAGGTACTGTTTTTCACGACGTTTTTCCAGTGTGCCAGANTTTTGAAGCTGTAAAATGAGATTTAACGATTTNTCNTAAACNTCGGCNACGCCTTCACCTGATGATGCGGTAGTNAGAATAATTTCAGGCGTGAATTCCCGGCTTTCAACTGAATCTTTGAGGTAGTCAGATAAAAGTTCGGCCGCTCGCCCAGCCCCNTCTCTNTCCGACTTATTCACAACAAAAAGATCGCCCACTTCAATGGGGCCCGCCTTCATGAATTGCACCTCATCCCCAGCTTCTGGCACTAAAACAACAACTGTGATATCGGCATTTTTAATGATCTCTGTCTCGGCCTGTCCAACACCAATNGTCTCAAATATGATTATCTCTTTCCCNGTGCATGATAGAATGTCTCCCATAAGATGGGATTTGCGGGCAAGCCCTCCTGTCATCCCACGACTTCCCATGCTTCTCAAATAAACGCCNCTGTCCAGTGCATGTTGATTCATCCTGATGCGATCACCCAGAAGTGCCCCACCGGAAAAAGGGCTGGTGGGATCAACGGAAACTACACCAACAGTCTTTTCATTATTCCGGAAGAGCTCTATCAGTTTGTCAATGAGTGTGCTCTTACCAGCACCCGGTGGGCCTGTAATTCCAATGCGAACCGAATTAAGTGAATGTGAATAGAGTTCCTCAATAAGAGTTTCATCAGTCTGGCAGTCGTTTTCAACAGCAGACATGAGTCTTGAAATGGCCTTAACATCATTCTCTTGAAGACTCTTTATAACTGTCTTACTCATAATAAATAAAAAAAATGGAATTTGAGCCGATATTATAGCCCAAGAGGAGTTTACATAAAAGCATTCCTGAATTTTGTATAATCAAGAATAGATAATGTATGGGCTTTCCTTGAAATTAAACTTTTATCCTCAAGGAGTTTGAGCATACGTGAGACGGTTTCACGGGACGTTCCGGCCATATTTGCAATATCTTGCTGATAGGGAAGTTTGGCTATTTGGACCACGCCTTTATGGATTGTTCCCAACTCTTCAGCGAGTCGTAGGATGGTAATACCAATTCTCTGCTCTGCATCGCTCAGAGCAAAGCTTTCAATTTGTTGATCACTTTTACGTATACGAATTGCAAGTTCTGCTAACAAAGAAATAGCAATTTTTGGAAACTTTTCAAGAACCTGAAGAAAATCATGGCGCTTCAAAATGAGCACACGACATCCGGTTTGAGCTATGGCGTTCGCGGAGCGCGTTTGGCCATCCAACAAAGACATTTCACCAAAAAATTCTCCTTCACCCAATATTGCAAGAATTACTTCTCTTCCATCTTCACTTACTCGCGTAATCTTGATACTACCTTTACTGATGATAAATAAAGTATCACCGAATTCGTCCTCCATTAGAATAATATCATTCTTTTCATACTTTCGAATGGACATTCTAGAATGGAGTTCTTCAAGATCAGTGGATTGAAGATCAGAAAAAATTGGAACTGANGAAAGGAGTTCTATTTCACTCATCTATTGAAAATAGTGTTCAGTAAAAGACTTTCAAAATAAATTCCCGGTAAGAGAGTTAGGTTCTTCATTCCAATGCACATAAATTTGCGGCCGTTGTTTAGGGACACTGAAAACAGATTGTGAGAAAAAATGAGTAGTAGAACAAAGTCTGTCATAAAACGTCAGCGACAGCAAGCAAAAAACTACGACCGTAATCTTCATTACAAGTCTAAAATGAAATCGGTTGTTAAGAAAGTAATGTCCTCTCAGGACAAAAATGAAGCTGAAACACTCTATAGAGAGGCTGTATCCATCATCGACAACCTGACATCAAAAAAGATGCTCCACAGGAACACAGCTGCCAGACGTAAGTCATCGCTGACAAAACACGTTAATTCCCTATCTTAGAATAACGAAAGCTTCTGTTTCCTAACTGTCTTTTGGCTGATAGTTAGGTGCATCCTTTACGATCCTTAGATCATGGGGATGACCTTCCGAATAGGACGCTGAAGAAATTTTTATAAACTCAGCCTCTGTCATGAATGTTTTGATATCCTTTGCACCACAGTATCCCATGCTGGCACGGAGGCCACCAACAAGCTGATAGATAATTGAACTTAAACCNCCTCTATATGGAACCAGCCCCTCCACACCCTCCGGAACTAGCTTAATCCCGGATTCTCCTTCTTGAAAATACCTATCAGCACTACCTTCTCTCATTGGACCAAGCGATCCCATTCCACGAAAGGATTTAAATTGACGGCCATCGTGAAGGATCACTTCGCCGGGACTTTCATCCAATCCTGCAAGCAAATTCCCAAGCATAACGCAGTCAGAGCCAGCTGCCATGGCCTTAGCCATATCTCCCGTGAAACGGATACCACCGTCAGAAATAACAGGTGTGTCGCTTTTGGCAGCGGCCTCTACAGCATCCACTACAGCCGTAAATTGAGGAACACCGATGCCACTGACAACTCGGGTGGTACAGCTCGCCCCGGCACCGATGCCAACTTTNACACTGTCAGCTCCCGCGTCAATAAGAGCGTGTGTGCCGTCGCCCGTTGCAACATTGCCAGCAATGAGCGGAGTATTACTGTATTTTGTTTTAACTCTGCCCACAGCGTCCAACACGCCCTGGGAATGACCATGGGCGGAATCGAGCACAATTACATCAACGCCAGCATCAGTAAGTCCGGAAACTCTATCATCTAGGTCATCTGTAGCACCTACTGCGGCAGCAACCAAAAGCCTGCCGTGGATATCCAGTGAAGCGTCAGGATATTTCTCCTTCATCAATATATCTCGCACCGTCACCATCCCNGCTAATTTCTTTTCATCATCCATNAAAAGAAGTTTCTCGATTCTGTNTTTCTGGAGAATATNTTTTGCTGANTCAAGNGTGGTACCGATCTCAGCTNTAATTAACTCTTTTGTCATAACATCAGAAACGGGCTGATCAAGGTTGGATTCGAACCGAATATCACGCTCAGTAAGAATGCCAAGGATATTATCAGAATCATCAAGGACGGGAAGACCTGATATCTCATGGTGCTTCATTATGGCAATGGCGTCCTTCAATGTCTTATCCTGGGAAATAGTGACGGGATCTAAAATAATACCGCTCTCGGCCCGCTTTACTTTAGTTACCTCTTTAATTTGCCGCTCGATAGACATATTCTTGTGAATAACACCCACACCTCCCTCCCGCGCCAGAGCGATGGCCATATTACTCTCAGTAACTGTATCCATGGCAGCACTAAGGATTGGGATGTTGAGTCTAATAGATTTGGTAAGTCGCGTAGAAACATCAACTTCCCTGGGAAGGATTTTTGAATGCTTCGGTACAAGAAGTACATCATCGAAGGTGAAAGACTCTTTGAAGTTTTTATTTCTGGCCATTTTCAGTTCAATTTTATCTTTGAATTTACTGCTGATATTATNTTCTCATTCTGAATCAATTNAACAGCTTTGGCAATTTCTGGAGATAAAACCCGNTCACGACTGTTGAAAGGAATTACACGGCGNACCGCATCACGGACTGCTTTAGTCACAGGAGAAGANTTAAGAGGCCGGCGGAGATCTAACAGATGTGTGGCAACCAGCAACTCGATTGCCANAATGTTTTCCAGATTATCTATAATACTCAAAAGNTTTCGNCCGGCNATTGGNGCCATNGAAACAAAATCTTCCTGTCCGTTTTCGGTAGTTATTGANTCAACAGAAGCGGGAAAAGCCNATGTTTTATTTTCAGAAGCCAGNGCCGCTGCAGTAATCTGTGCTATCATATANCCGGACTCAACACCTGGTGAACCAGCAAGAAATGGCGCCACCCCCATATTTTCCCCATCCATCATNCTGTACACCCGTCNTTCAGAAATACCTCCTAATTCCACAGCGGCAATGGATAACATATCCGCCGCCTGTCCCACCGGCTCNGCNTGGAAATGCCCAGAATTGTACACACCTTGAGACTCCCACATTACAAGAGGATTATCGCTCACACTGTTGATTTCATTATTAATAACACGTTTGACCGATTCAAATGTCTCCCGGCATGCACCGTGAACATGAGGAATGCATCGGAAGCTATAAGGATCCTGGACGCGGTCGCAATCCTCGTGAGATTTGACAATATCACTCTTATTTAAAATGTTCCAAAGATTCTTTGCTGACTTCATTTGTCCGGGGTGCTTTTTCAGCCTATGTAAAATGGGATTGAACACATTTCGGGAGCTGAGGGTCGCCTCAACTGAAATTGCCGAAACCAGATCGGCCGTTATG